>JBARMQ010000110.1:0-4901 GCA_049802535.1 Bryobacteraceae bacterium
GCCAACAATCCGCTCGACGTAAAGGTTGGTGCACTGGCGGGACTATAGGTCGCGGGATCGAAGTTAGTCAGCTCATTATTTGCATCGATCGGTTGCCGGAAGTTCGAATAACGCGCACCCAAATTCAGCGTAAAGTTCGATCGTATGCGCCAATCGTCCTGCAGATACACTTCCCATTGCTGCGCGCGAATATCCGGCTTGATGTCCTCAGACGCCTGCGTGAAGGTGGCAACGTTGCCCAGCAAGAAGTTTGCCCACGACTGTTCGAACGTTGTTGCGCCACCCGCCGGTAAGCTGGCGGGCGTCATGGTAAAGGTCCCTTGGTTTCCCGAAGCCGCATTCTCCGTTTTCTCGTAGTGGTTATAATTCAAGCCAAAACGAATGGTGTGGTCACCGCGGATTTTCGTCGCATTGTCGAAAATGTTGTGGTTGCGGTTGTAGTCGCGATAAGGTCCGAAGCCGACGAGCGACGTACCACCGGAAAAGGCCAGATTGGGGACCTCGGTCAATGTAACAGGAAACGGAAGATTCGCCTTTATATCGGGTGAGTAGTTGGAGTTGATGAGCCCAATCGGATTGCTCAGAATCGCGCCGTATGTAAAATCCCAGCCCACCTCGTTCAGCCATGTCGGTGTAAACGAAGAAACGCCGCGTACCGACCAATTGCGTCCTGGCGCGTTCGTGCTCGTATTGCCGACGTTCGGAAGCGTTTCACCTAGCGAAAAGATACCTTGCGGTTCTATAGTCGGAATCTGGTCGCGCAAATAGCGCGCTGACAATCGCAGCTTATCCCCAAACGAATGATCGAGCTTATACAGTTCCTGCTCGAAATAGTATTGATTCCGGAACAGTGAATTCAACGTGTTTGTCCCGGTCGGTAGCGTAACGCGCGAATAGATGTCCTGAATATACTCACGCGCCACCGGATCTATGTTTGCGATGTTTGTTGAGGTCGCAGTGCAACTGCTTCCCGAATACTGTATGCAAACTGGATGCGGGAAAACGCCATTGATTTCCGCAGTGGTCGGCTCAATCGCGCTCGCGCTGGTGTAGGTGATATAGCGGCGGAACTCTTGCGAGAAAAAGAAGAAAGTTTTGTTCTTGCCGTTGTAGACCTTGGGAACGATGATTGGGCCTCCAAGCGTCCATCCGAAGTCGTTGTAGTGTAGCGGCGCTACCTCAGCCTTTCCATTGACGAGATTGATTCCCGTAGCGTTGTTGTAGAAGTTATTCGCGGCGAAATCGTTGTTGCGAACAAATTCAAATAAGTCGCCGTGAAACTCATTAGTCCCCGACTTAGTAACGACACTGACCACGCCTCCCGCGGCACGCCCGATATCAGCCGAGTAGCCGGTGCGCAGCACTTTGAATTCGGCAATCGAATCGATGCTTGGCGTATTGACCAGTGTTTGGTCCGATCCACGATCCATGATGTCGCCGCCATCCACCAGATATTCGCTCTGCGAGTTCCGTGTGCCGTTGATGGAGAATGGAATGGTCGCGGCGGTGCCTGAAGGCAGAGTCGTGCCTACGTAAAGCTGATCGACCGAGGCGCCTGTCACACCCGGCATTAGACCGATCAATTGCTCATAGTTGCGCGTAATGAGTGCGAGTTCCCGGACCTGCGTGCCCTCAATCGTGGTACTCTGCTCGCCGCCCTGCTGCAATTGCACCTGAACACCAGCCGCTTGGACGTTCACCTGTTCGGTTGTGCTGCCAATCTCCAGGCCGATGTTGATTGTCAGCCGGTCATTGACATTTACGGCAATGCCGGATCTCAGCTCCCGCTTAAATCCCGCGGCTTCGACTGCCACTTCATAACGGCCAACCGGCAGGAGTGAAGCCGCGTAATTTCCGCTCTTATCCGTTGTGACCTTTTGCGTCAAGCGCGTGTTGACCTCGGTGACTGTGACAGAAGCGCCACTGACAGCCGCGCCGGACGGATCGGTAACGGTACCAACGATCGCGCCGGTAACATCCTGGCCCCAAGAGCAAACGCCCGTTAGCGTGACCGCCAGAATCAAAAGAGTAATTGATTTGTTTGCTTTTACCAAAGCTTCCCCTCTCCCATCCACAACTGTCGTTGCCGTCTATTTTGCAACGAAACCGCCACAATTGCACGAAAAAAGTTTGGCTTAAGAATTTGGCAATCACACCGAGCCGCTAACATAGGCAGTATGCGGACTGTGACCCTCGAAGAACATTTTGCGTTTCCGCGGTTCTTCGACGGGCCAGGGCGAAAGCTCAAAGAACAAGCTGCGAATTTCCCTGAGCGCGCCGGAAAATTGCTTAACCAACTCTCCGACCTCGGCGACAAGAGGATTGCCGAGATGGACGCCGCTCGCATCGATATGCAAGTGCTGTCGATTACTTCTCCCGGCATGGAACAACTCGACGCCTCCGAAGCAGTAGCCCTGGCTCAGGAGGCGAACGATTACCTCGCCCTTGGCGTTCGGCGTCATCCCGATCGGTTCGGCGGATTCGCATCATTGCCAACCGCCGATCCAAAGGCGGCAGTCGCCGAATTGGAGCGGGCGGTCCGTCATCTCGGCTTTAAGGGAGCCGTGATCAACGGGCACATTCAGGGCCGCTATCTGGATGATAAATTCTTCTGGCCTATTTTCGAATGCGCCGAATCGCTCAACGTCCCCATCTATCTGCATCCCACTCAACCGCCAAAACCGGTGATCGAAGCCTCCTACGGCGGGTTTACGCCTTTAGTGACGGATCTGCTCGCCGGCCCGGGCTGGGGTTGGCACATCGAAACCGCGATACATGTGATCCGTATCATCCTCGGCGGCACATTCGATCGATATTCGAAACTCCAGCTCATCGTCGGCCACATGGGCGAGACGCTTCCTTTCATGTTGCAACGGCTCGACGTCATGCCCATGGCAATGACCACGCTCAGCCGCCCCATCAGTTCTTACCTCAGGGAAAATGTTCACTACACATTCAGCGGGTTCAATTTCACGCCTACTTTTCTGGACCTCTTCCTCGAAGTAGGCGTCGATCGCATCATGTTTTCGGCCGACTATCCGTATGCTTCCATGGCGGAGGCGCGCGCCTTCTTGGACCACCTGCCAGTCGGCGCCGCCGATCGTGAGCGCATCGCGCATAGCAACGCCGAACGCCTGCTGAGGGTATAGAAGCGCAAAGGTCGCGGCTGCGCGCCAACAGATGAGAGGACAGCTACTTGTTGGCCACAGTCACCGCGCGGCCCAGGTATTCGTCGCTTTCTAGCTGATCCACCAGGAACGCCGCCAGATCTGCCCGTGTGATCTCGTGTCCTTTATCGTCATCACTTAAAACCGTGACGCTCCCGGTCGGTGGGTCGTCTTGAAGAATCGGCGGACGCGCAATAACAAAATCCAGTTCGCTTGCACTCACCTCCGCCTCCAATGCAGCCTTGTCTTTTGTTGATCCCCGAAGAAAAGTAGGCATTAACAGGTGCTCGTACCAAAACGGCGCTTGCGTGCGGCTCGTTCCAAGGCCCATCATCGAGATCACGATCAGCCTTCGAATATTCTTAGCTCGCATCGCCTCGATGACGTTGTGCGCCGCGGTACGTTCGAGTGTTGTGTCTTTGTACGGCGTCGGGCCGCCGATCGTATCGATTACCGCGTCATTTCCTTCAATCGCCTTCAACACATCGGCCGGGTTCGTCGCGTCTCCCACCACGACCCGTGTGCTTTCGTGCTTGAACTCACTCGCATCGCGGACCAACGCCGTTACTTCGTGTCCCTTTGCCAAAGCGCGCTCAACCACAAGGCTTCCCGTTTTGCCGTTTGCTCCTAAGACTAGTACCTTCATCTTCAACTCCTGCTTAACCGGCTTTGGCTTCACGCCTTCTCCAACACCTCCATCCGGTATTCACCGGAGTAATGCTGTTGATAAAGGATCGCTCCTCTACTCTGCGCACTGTCGGTTGCTATTTCAACGCGTGGAATTGCTTGGGACAAATCTGTTCTAGCGCTCTTCGCCGCACTCTGGATGTTTCAGCGTTAAGTTGGGCACGATCCAAACTAGCGTTACGAGAGCAATAATGCCCAGCGCCAGTTTTGCGTGCGCGTAGGCCAGCGGAATGGCAAGCAGATAAAGGCAAAGGCTCGCCAAATGCATTGCTCGGGCCCGCGTGTCCTCCTTTTCCAGGTTCCCAAAGAATTTCAGGTTGCGGTGAACCGCTAATCGCAGCAAGAGGAACGAAAATCCGGTCACCACCATGGAAACGGCATAAACGGACACGGCGAACGAGTTCATGTTCTTTTCAAGCAAGTACGAGGTAAAGAACGGAAGCAGCGAAAGACAAAACAGAAAGAACAAGTTTGCATAAAGCGTAAGTGCGTCGGCTACCTTTATGCGCTCTAGCAGTCGCTGGTGATTGATCCAATAAATGCCGGTGAACGCAAAAGACAACAGATAGACCAACACAATGGGATAGATCGCAACCAAGCTTGCAGTGCCATTCTCGCGCGGCACCTTCAGTTCCAACACCATGATTGTGATGATGACTGCGATCACTCCGTCGGAAAAGGCTTCCAACCGGGCGGTAGATGGCGCTTTTTGGGGCATCAGGAAGATTATCGTCGATATACAAGCCTGTGGCGTGCGCGTTATGATCCACTGAAAATTGCGCGCATGAATATACGCACTCTCGTCGAAAGCGATGCCTCAGCCTGGTGGCAAATTAGATTGGAGGCACTCACAAACGAGCCTTTCGCTTTCGGAAAGGCAGTCGAAGAGCATCGGGAAACCTCGGTCGAAACAGTAGCCGCCCGCTTTCGCAACACCACCGGCGGTAACTTCACCTTAGGCGCTTTTGTAGACAGCCATCTTGCCGGCATCGCCACCTTCGCCCGGGAAACCGGTTTAAAGGAGAGGCACAAGGGACACATCTACGG
>JBARMQ010000111.1:0-5591 GCA_049802535.1 Bryobacteraceae bacterium
ACATAAAGATTTGACCTCGTCAGACGTGTACCGGAAGCGTCAGAACCGCCTCACAACCTGGACCATCCTGCGCGTTTCGCAGCGTGACCGATCCATTATGCGCCTCGGCAATCTGCCGGCTCAAGACTAACCCAATTCCGGTTCCGCCGCGCTTCGTCGTAAAGAACGGTACAAACAGATTCTTGGTGTTGGAAAGTCCCGGCCCCTCATCTCGCACGATAATTTCGACCGCATTCAAAGTCCGTTCCGTTCTCAGAAAAACACGGCCGCCGGTTTCGAGCGAAGCATCGGTTGCGTTGCGAACCAGATTGATGAGAGCCTGCTCTAGCTGATCACTGTCGCCCTGGATGGTCAAAGCCTGTCCTTCTTGGAGGACGACAGACAACCGGGTCTCCATTGCCATCGCACGTCGCAGCAAAGCTCCCACTTCTACCTGGCCCATCCGTGGCGGGGGCAACTTGGCAAGCTGTGCGTAGGCGCTCAGGAAGCGGCTCAGCGACTCCGACCGCGTAGCGATGATTTGCAAGCCGCGCGACATATCGGTGTGCCAGTCTTCTGGCAGCGGGTCAACTTTCAACAACATGTCAAGACTGCCGGCGATCGATTTAATCGGCGTTAAAGAATTATTCAGCTCATGACCAAGCACGCGAACGAGTCTTTGCCAGGCCTGCAGCTCCTCTTCGCGCAGCGGCCGGGTTAAGTCGGTGACGACGAGAAGCTGGTGAGGTAAACCGCCTTCGCGAAACTGGCTGCGGCGTATGCTCCAACGCCCTGCGGAACCGGCAAAGGTGCGTTGGATGAGCTGTTCCGACTCGCCCACCAAATATTCGGCAAGGTTCAGCGAAGTAGCGTCACGAGCAAGCAAGCGTTCCGCGGGTTGTCCTAACAAACGCTCCCCAGCGCGATTGACCAGGCGCAATGTCTGCTGCGGATCGAATGCGAAAACGGCCACTTCAATCTCGCTCATCACCTTGCGCAGCAGAGTGGTCGCTTCCAATGCGCCCAGCCGCTGTGCGCGCAGCGTGGCGGCCATGGCGTTCACCTGCAGCATCACTTCGCCCATCGGTTCTTCACTCTTCTCGACGCGGCCCCGGATGGAATAATCTCCCTCGCGCATCGCTTCGAGCAGGTTCGCGAGCGTACGGAGGGGATTTGCAACATTGTCACGGCAGGAGAAGCAGAAGCCCAGCCAAATGGCGAAGATCAATCCATCCAGCGTGATTTGCTCCCGGATCGCATAGCCGCCAATCGCCAGCAGCACTATGCATATTGCGACCGCCGGGAAGCCGCCAGCGAGCGCCAGCAGCATGACGCGGCTTTCGTGGCTAACTCTTGGCTTCATGGGATCAGCGTTCCAAATTTATAAACCGAACCGTTGCAGACGGCGGTACAAAGCGCTACGGCTGAGACCCAGCGCGCTCGCGGCATGACTAACATTGCCGGCATAACGCGCCAGTGCTTTCCGTATGAGAAACTCCTCGACTTCTTCCAGGCTCATCTCATCCAAACGAGGGGAAGCACTCGCGCCCGCCCGAAGAGCCAAGTCTCCGGTTTTTATGCTGTGCCCCTGTGCCATCAAGACGGCACGTTCAACTACATGATTCAGTTCGCGAACATTCCCTTGCCAACGATGCTCCAAGAGAGCCTGAATGGCCCCCTCGTCAAATCCGGCGACCGGCTTACGATAACGCTGGGCATGTACGCCTAGAAAATGGTTGGCCAGGGCGATGATGTCTTCGCGCCGCTCGCGGAGAGGCGGTACGTGAATCTCGATAGTGTTCAAACGGAACAGCAGGTCCTGCCGAAAGCGCCCGTTTTGTACTTCATCCGTCAAATTGGCGTTGGTTGCCGAAATCACGCGCACGTCAACACGTTTGGTTTTGGACGATCCTACCCGCTCCATCTCGCCAATCTCCAACACGCGAAGCAGCTTCGCCTGCAGATTGATGGGCACATTGGCTATTTCATCTAAGAAGAGGGTGCCGGTATCGGCCAATTCAAACCGGCCCACGCGATCGGACTTGGCATCCGTGAAAGCGCCCTTCACATGGCCGAACAGCTCGCTTTCAAAAACTCCTTCTGAGAGACCGCCTGCGTTGACCGTGACCATGGGCTTCGAGGATCGGCCAGAGATGGCATATATAGTGCGCGCGACAACTTCTTTTCCCGACCCTGGTTCGCCGGTGATCAATACATTTGCGTCCGAGGGCCCGACGCGCGCAATCAGTTCGAGCACCGGCCGCATGGCAGGCGCTTCCGCAATCATGGACGGCAGGTTATCGCCGCGGAGCACCTGATTTTCCGCTTCCAATCGCTGTCCGCGCCGGATGGCCTGGCTTAATTCCAACTGCGTCCGGACGATACTCGCAAGACGCTCGTTTTGCCACGGCTTCTCAATGAAGTCGCGAGCGCCGCGCCGCATGGCTTCAACTGCCAAGTCGACACTGCTCCACGCCGTCATTACAATGACCGGCAGCAGCGGATCGATGCTCTGCATTTTAGCCAGCAGTTCGAGTCCCTCCTGGCCGGAAGTCGTATCGCGTGTATAGTTCAAATCGACGATGGCGGCGTCGTAGTCTCGATTCTCGATCGCCTGAATCACCTGACGAGGCGATTCCACCAGTTCGATTTTGTATCCCTCGCCCTTCAGCAGCAGACGGAGCGCCTCAAGCACATCCGGTTGATCGTCCGCGATCAGGATGCGCATTTGCGAGGGGACAATTTTCATGTTCGGGTTACTTCACCCCGCCAACGCCCGCGGCAGATATAGGCGTGGGGGCCGATTGCTCGAACTTCGGAGACGTATGCTCAATTGCCACCGCCAACAATGTTCGGGCGGCCGAGGGTTCTGGTTCCGACGCCTCCCTCGGCTGACTTAAATATTTGCGGAGATAACTCTCACACCGTTCAGCGTCGCGATCGCGGTCCAGCAAGGTCTTCGCGGCAAAATAAAACGGGCTCAGATCGTCTGGAACCTTCGTTTCGGCTCGCGCGAGTAGGGCATCGAGGTCTTCCATACGGTCCTGCTCCGCATAGATCTTGGCAAGAGTGTTATAAGCGCCTACCCGGTCGGGATCTTCCCCCAGGCTCTCCTTTGCAATGCGCTCCGCGTCCTGCTGCTTTTGGGCGTTGCTCGTCGAGGCATAGAAATCCGCCAACAAAACGCGGGCTCGATATGAGCGTGGTGTCGCGCTGGCAGCGGCTCTCAGCGCAGCCTCGGCACGATTCCTGTCTTCGTTCTGGAAGAATCGCGCTTCAAGCAGGTTTCCCCAAAGCGGACTAATCGATTTCAGACGATCGACAACCGCCAACGCCTTTTCGCGGCTTCCGCCAATCAGGACTGGCGCCTGCCAGTCGAAACTCGCCTCTACTAAGAGCGCATTGACGTTTTTAGAATCGATGGCCAATGCGGCTTCCATCTCGTGGCGCATCTTATGCACCAGTACAACTTGCTTCAAAACCGATGCACGCTCAGCCGCGGACGCATACACCGTAGCCAGCTGCGCATGGTAATCGGCATCCGCGCCGTTCAATTCCACGGCTCTTTCGCCCGCGCGTTCAGCTTGCTCCAGGTCGTCGAACGCCAAATCCACGCGCAGTAGATCGTAAAGGGCCGAAGGATCGTTGGGATTAGCTTTAATTCTCGCTTCGACTAGGGCCTTCGCTTTCTTCCAATGAGCTCCTTCAATGAGGTGTTCGGTTTGGGTGTCAGCCCGCAGAGAACCAGGTAAAACCATTAGGCATAAAAATAGACAGGCCACGGCTAAGCGCGGCGTACATAATTTCATGGGGAGTAATTTCATTGTAACTGCCCCACAGCGTGAGGCCTCAGTTCTTGGCGATCCAGCCATCCTCTATTTGGATGATGCGATTACCGTATTCGGCGTTCTTCTCGTTATGGGTTACCTGCACGATGGTTGTGCCCTCCTCGTTCAGCTTCTTGAAAAGGTCCATAATTTCCTTACCCTGGCTGGAGTGCAGATTCCCGGTAGGCTCATCGGCCAAAATCAGCTTTGGATTAGCGATCATGGCGCGGGCGATGGCCACCAGTTGCTGCTGTCCGCCGGATAGCTGGTTGGGATAAAGGTCCTTTTTACCCACCATATGAAACCGGTCGAGATTGTCGCAGACGATACTTTCGCGCTCCGCCTTCTTGACGTTCCGGTATGAGAGCGGAATGTCAAGGTTCTCGTAAACGGTCAGCGAATCCAGCAGATGGTAGCTTTGAAAAACGAAGCCGACGTACTTTTTGTACAGTTCCGAGCGGTCCTTCTTGCTCAGCTTATGAACGGGGTGATCGACAAACCAATATTCGCCCGTCCAGGCGCTATCATGCATGCCGAGCAAATGAAGTAAGGTGGACTTCCCAGCCCCGGACGGCCCCATGATGGAAATAAACTCACCTTCTTTAATGTCCAGGTTCACGCGCCGAAGAACAAAGGTTTTCGTCGGGCCATGCTCGAAGTATTTTTCTATATTTCTAAGTGAAATCATGTTTGAGTTAGTCTACTCATAGCGTAAGCGAGAGCGGGTCGATGCGCGGAGCCAAAGGCTAAGGAAGGAGCGGCAACAATGGAGGATGGGGGGCGCCGGTGCAAGCGTCACCACAAGGGACATGGCGTCACAAGAGAAGACCGGTTGACGGCACGCTTTTGCGGCTCCTGCCGCCTACCGCCCGCGGGGGCAGAACGGAATGGCAAAGTGCACCGGGTGATGAATGACGACCCTAGCCAACTGTTGTGGAACTTGCACCTGTCCTGAGGCGAGAGCACTGGCCACGCCTGACCGGCCCACCACGCTCCAGGCAGCGGCCACGAAGATCACCACCGCAACTGCTAAAAGATCGATATTCCGTCGCATCAAATCGGGACCTCCATATTCTCTTCCACCACGCGGCCGTCGAACAGATGAATCGACCGGTCCGAATACCGGGCATAACGCGGGTCGTGCGTCACCATGCAAATGGTCGCGCCGCCCCGATGCAACTCGCGCATCAGATCCATAACCTGCTCGCCATTTTGAGAGTCCAAGTTTCCCGTAGGCTCGTCAGCGAGCAGGATAGAGGGATCGCCGGCCAGCGCACGCGCAACGGCAACACGCTGTTGTTGACCGCCCGAAAGTTGCGACGGGTAGTGCTTAACGCGATGCGACATTCCAACGCGCTCTAACGCCTCGTGCACTTTCTTCTTGCGCTCGGCCGATCCCATTCCGCGGTAGGTGAGGGGCAGCTCCACATTCTCGTAAACGTTCAAATCGCCGATTAAGTTGAATGCCTGGAAGATGAACCCAATTTCACGGTTACGTATGCGGGCGCGTTCGGAGAGCTTTAGGTTCTGCACCGGCTTGCTGTTCAAGATGTACGTTCCGTCGCTCGGCGAATCGAGCAGACCAAGAATCGCCAACAGCGTGGACTTGCCACACCCTGAAGGTCCGGAGATCGAAACATACTCGCCGCGCTGGATGTCCATGTGTATCCCCGCTAACGCGTGCGTCTCCACTTCATCGGTAACGAACACCTTCGTCACGCCTTCCAGATGAATCAATGGGTCGTTTGCAGTCATTCCTGATCGGATCTCCTCGTTGTTATAAGC
>JBARMQ010000112.1:0-11270 GCA_049802535.1 Bryobacteraceae bacterium
GAAGAATATTTGGCGCAGGATGAAGGCCCCAGCCTCGCGGTCACGATTTTCGACCTGGTTAAGACATTTCAGAACGTGCTGGATCGGGCCAAGAGCCGTCCTACCTTTTCGATTGATCGCGAGGATGTCAGCGTGCCGGATATGATCCGGTTTCTGCGGCATCAGCTGGAACGGGGCCGGAAACAAGGCCCGGTCTCGGCAACGGCTCTTTTTGAATCGCAGCACAGCCGGCGCGCGATGATCTGCCTGTTCCTCGCGATTTTAGAACTGGTAAAGCAGCAAGCGGTGGAACTGACGCAAGGCGAAGCGTTCGGCGATATTGGGTTGCACCGCGGCCCGGGCTTTGAATCGCCGATGCCAAGCCCCGAAGAATTGGCCGCCCTAGAAGAGGAATATCAGTAGTTTTGCATGCAGGATTCGAATCACACTCAGCCGGACGTTGAGTCCATCGAACCAACCGATTCGGATGGCGTGCCCGAGAAGACAGAGGATGTTTTCATAGCCGAAGCCGTCGCTGAGCCCGCAACGGACGACGACGCGCAGGCGACGATCAAGGCGATTATCGAGGCCGCGATTTACATTACGGACGAACCGCTAAGCGCCGAACAAATTGCCGCCGCCCTTGAGCAGCCGATGGAAGTGGTGATGGACACGCTCGATCGCCTGGTAGCCGAATACTCCGCGTTGGATCGCGGACTTTCGATTCGCGAAATTGCGGGCGGGTACAAAATGGCGACCAAACCCGAGCATCATGAAGCTGTTCGCCGGTTTGTCAAGAACTTGCAGCCGCCGTTGAAGCTGTCGCTGGCTGCGCTTGAAACATTGGCGGTTGTCGCTTACAAACAACCGATTACTGCGCCTGAAATTATGGACATCCGCGGCGTTCAAGGCGCTGGAGTACTGTCCACACTGCTGGCGCGCAAGCTGATCGAACATGCTGGCCGCAAAAACGTTCTGGGCAAGCCGATCTTGTACAAGACAACGCGCGAATTTTTGGTGCAGTTCGGCTTAAACTCGCTTTCTGAACTGCCGACTTTGAAGGAGTTTGAGGATTTGGGCCGCTTAGCATTGACCGATTCGGAGGAATTTGTAGGACCCGCTCAAGCTCAAACTGAAATGGCTGCCGTGCCGCCAGCGCCGGAGGCTCCGGCATCCGATGCCTGAAGAGCGTCTCCAGAAAATCCTCGCGCACGCCGGTATCGCCAGCCGGCGTAAAGCCGAAGAGTTAATCCTCGCTGGACGTGTTTCGGTAAATGGCGAAACGATCGTGGAATTAGGATCGAAAGCGGACTTGGCGACAGATCGGGTCAAGGTAGACGGCCAGATTTTGAGTGCGCCGAAACATTTTGTCTACGTCGTGCTGAACAAGCCGAAGAACTGTGTAACGACGGTGCGCGATCCGCAGCGCCGCGAAACGGTGATGTCGTTTTTCAAGGGCTTCCGCGAGCGCATTTATCCGGTAGGGCGGCTGGATTATGCGAGTGAAGGATTGTTGTTATTAACCAACGATGGCGATTTTGCTAATCGCATGATGTCGCCGGCGAGCCACGTCACCAAGACGTACCTGGTGAAGTCGAATGGGCCTTTGACGGGCGAACAAGAGGACCAGTTCCGCCGTGGCATTCCGTTGCATGGCAAACGCACGGCGCCCGCCGGGTTGAAGCTGATGAAGAACGCGATCAATCCGTGGTACGAAGTGCGACTTGTCGAAGGGCGTCAGAATCAAATCCGCATTATGTTTAAGCATTTCGGCCGCCTGGTTGAGAAGCTGAAACGTGTGAAAGTCGGATTTCTCGATTTGGGCGATTTGAAGCCTGGATCCTACCGCACCCTGACGCAAGCCGAAGTAACGCGATTTCGAAAATTGCTGAAGATGGAAGTCAAGGAGACATGAGTAGCACTCTGAACGATGCACAGTTAGCCGCTCTGCTCACAGAAGCTAAGACGATAGCGGTGGTGGGCCTTTCCTCGAATCCGATGCGTGCCAGCTTCGGCGTTTCTCAACATTTGCAAAGTACCGGATATCACATTATTCCGGTGAATCCGAAAGAAACCGAGGTGCTCGGCGAAAAGAGCTACGCTTCGTTGCTGGATGTGCCCGAGGCGGTGGACATCGTCGACATCTTTCGCCGGTCCGACAGTGTGCCCGAAGTTGTTGACGAAGCAATAGAAAAGGGCACGCGGTGCATTTGGATGCAGGAAGGGGTAATGAACCAGGAGGCAGCTGCAAAGGCCCAGGCAGCCGGCATTCCGGTCGTAATGGACCTTTGCATCTTAAAAGAGTTGCGGCGGCTGTGCCACCGGTAAGCTTTACTGTTTCGGCTGTACCGGTTCTTTGCGCGCGTAGTCTAACCCGGTATGCGCAAGCAACCTATTATCCTGATCCTCGCGATGTGCGCTGCCGCCGCCCAAAGCGATTCGTATTTTACAGTTGGCGGAACCCCGATGCGAATCGGTGAGGACCAGGCGATGGTTCTCAACCAGGTGCGCCAAACCTACCAGGTGGAAAGTACGGATGGCAATTCGTACGTGATTGCCGATAAGAACGCTCCGGGCTTCAAGGAAGTTGGTGTCATCACGTTCGCGAACGGCCATCTGGTCAGCGCGGGCGCGACCTGGGGCGAAACTTTCAGCAACGATGGCGTGAAATTCGCGAAAGCGCTAGTGGCTGCGATTGGGAACCAAGGGCTAGCGGGAGCGCACACGGTGGTTCTGAGGCCGATTCAAGCGTCGAACGCGGGAACGGTGACCACGGGATTCGAGCTTCTCATTGGGGACCGCACCATTGACATAACGACGGCTCAAACCATGTCGAATGGCAAGCCCGAAGCGCAGTACGCAAGGGTTATGGAGACACTGCACAATAGCCCATATGTGGTCGCCATGGCGCGAGGCGCGGGCGCAAAGTAGCCCAAATCGCCTAAAACCGGCAGTTCCAGCGTAATCAAGTTGAAAAAACCTGCAAAATAGGCCGAATTTTTTTGTTTTCGCCTTTACAAGGCACTCGCCGTCCCGTATGATCGAGTTGACTAAGAGATCGGAACATTTCCACATTGTTCTGTTTGCGCCCGTTGCGGATGGAAAAACGTGTGGTCGCGGAGTTCTCTCTCCCTTGGTACCGCCCAATGCAGTGAAGGAGGTTTTAATGGCTGTTGAAGTAAAGAAAATGACCCAGACCGCGATCATCAAAGAACTCGCGGAAACGACCGGGATCAGTAACAAAGTCGCGAAACATTTTTTGGAATCGTACGCGGCACTGGCCGTTCGTGAGACAAAGAAGAACGGCGTATTCGTGATGCCCGGAGTGGGCCGATTGGTGCGCGCCGACAGAAAGGCCAGGGTTGGCCGTAATCCTGCAACCGGCGAAGCGATCAAGATCCCTGCGAAGAAAGTGGTCAAATTCCGCTTGTCTAAGGCGGTTAAAGACGCGATCGTCCCGCCGAAGAAAGCGAAATAGCGCACGCGGCCTTGCGGCCGGCGTTGTCAGTGCCCCTGCTGGATTGAGGTTCGAGGGAGCGGCCTAATCAGTTACCCTTGAATCTCAAAGGCAGTGCGCATGGCTAAGCGTCCCACCAAATACAGCAAGTCGAAAGCGGTGAAATCGATTGCGCGTGAGCGTGTCGGCTCCCCGCCCGCTTCGCGAGCCATTGCGCCGAAGTCCGATCGGAAAAAACCCAAACACAAAAAGGAAAGCTGGGACGAGTAGCCCAAGCCCTTAGCCCCGGCTTGCGAAAATAGTCGTGCACAAATGTCTACGACGGGTTCGAGGGCCGGTGGCGGAATCGTATTCGGAACCGCCGGCCACATCGATCACGGCAAAACGTCTCTGGTGCAGGCCCTTACGGGAATCGACACCGACCGTCTGGCGGAGGAAAAACGTCGCGGCATCTCAATCGATCTCGGATTTGCTCACCTGCTGCTCGACGATGGGCGGACCGTTTCGCTGGTGGACGTCCCTGGGCACGAGCGGTTCATTAAGAATATGCTGGCGGGCGTTGGCGGCGTCGACGCTGTTTTATTGGTGGTGGCCGCGGACGAATCGGTCAAGCCGCAAACACGGGAACACTTCGCGATTTGCCGTTTGCTGGGGATTGAGCGTGGAATTGTCGTCCTGACGAAGGCCGATCTTACCGATGCGCACAGAATTTCGGAAGTCCGCTCGGACGTGGCGGCGCTGTGCGCGGGATCGTTTCTGCAACATGCGCCGGTGGTGGCTGTAAGCGCCGTGTCCGGGACCGGTCTGAAGGAATTGAAACACTGCATGGCGGAACTCGCCACCCGCATCGCGGCGCGGAGCGCAAAAGACCTAGCTCGCCTGCCCATCGATCGCAGCTTCACGATTGCGGGATTTGGACCCGTGGTGACGGGCACTTTGTGGAACGGCCAGTTCAGTGTGGGCGATGAAGTAGAAGTGCATCCGGAGGGCCGCACGGCGCGGATCAGAGGATTACAAGTGCATGGTAATGCGGTCGCAAAGGCAATGGCGGGGGAGCGCACCGCAGTCAATCTCGCAGGCATCGACACGCAACAGCTGGAGCGTGGGCAGATTCTTACGCACTGCGGCGGTTTAGCGTCTACGCGTGTTTTTGATGCCGCGGTGGAGTGGCTTCCGGGCCACGAACCGGAGCCGGGCCGTATGCAGGTTATGCTGCATGCCGGAACGATGGAAGCGCCAGCGGCGCTCAAGACTCTTTCCGCCGTGAAGCAGGCAAAACGCGCACCAGCCAGTCCGGGCGATCAATCAAACCGCCCTGAACCTGCACTCACCAGAATCTGGTTGTCCCGCCTGCTGGTCGCCCTTCCCGGCGATCGCTTCGTCTTGCGCGCCTTGTCGCCGCAACAAACGGTGGCCGGCGGAATCGTCATCGATCCTTTCCCGTCGCTGCGTCTGAGCCGCGTGAAAACTTTGTCGCGACTACTTACCTTGCGAACTGCCGACATGCCGGCGCGGATCCAGTTTTTAGTCGAAGAAGGCGTGGAGGGCCGGCGCTCCGCCGATTTGGTCCGTGCTACTGGCCTCAACGAGCCGGAGGTGCTGGCGCTGGTTGCGAAGAATCCGGCACTTGTCTTTCACTCGCCCAGCCGTCGCGTCATTGCGAAGGCTTGGATTGAAGATCGAAGCAAGCGTTTGCTGGAGTGGCTGGAAGCGTTCCACAGGCAGAATCCCGCAGCCGCGGGTGCGCCGCTGGCACTCGCCCGGCAGGGTCTTAGTCCGGCTGTGGCGTCCCTAGTGATGAGCGGCAATCCCGCGCTGCGCTTGACCGGCGACAGCGTTGCACTGGCAACGTTCCGGCCTCGCTGGAACGATCGGCAAGAGAAAGCGTTAGACGCGATAGAGCACACATATCGGGCCGCTGCTTTCCAACCGCCATCGCCGCAGGAGGCATTGCGATCGTCAGGCGTCGATTCAAACCAGGGGCGTGACTTGCTTGAGAGCCTGGTGAAGCAGAAGAAGCTCGTGCGCATCTCGGCCGATCTCATATTCCACTTCGAGGCGATCGAGCACATCCGCAAGTCGCTGAGAACCCATAAGGGCATGGTATTTTCCGTGCCGCAATTCAAGGAATGGACGAAAGTGTCGCGCAAATATGCGATCCCGCTGCTAGAGTATCTGGACCGCGAGCACGTCACGCGCCGCCAGGGCGACAGCCGCATCGTGCTCTAGACCCCGATCGACGTAAGGGCCGTCCTTCACAATAGTCGATGGATGATCGCACGTTATACACGCCCGGAGATGGGCGCAATTTGGAGTGAGCAGCACAAATACGAAAGCTGGCTGAAAGTGGAGCTGGCCGCTACCCACACATTGGCGGCATTGGGTGAAGTGCCGGCGGATGCGGCCGCTGCGATGGAAGAACACGCCGGCTTTGAGCTTGCCCGCATACAAGAGATCGAACGCGAGGTGCGTCACGACGTCATTGCCTTCACTACGGCAGTTGCGGAGACGATGAAAGCACGCGGAGCGGCCGAACCTTCCCGCTGGCTGCACTACGGCTTAACATCGAACGATATTGTCGATACCGCGCAAGCACTGCAGATCAAAGACGCATCGACCATCCTCACGCGTGGACTGGATGACTTACTGGATGCGTTGAAGAAGTTGGCCCTCGACCATAAAGACACGGTTCAGATGGGCCGCACTCATGGCATACATGCGGAACCGATCACTTTTGGTCTGAAAGTGGCCATCTGGTGGGATGAATTTTCGCGCCATCGGCGCCGCTTTGCGGAGGCGGCTGAAGAGATGCGCGTAGGGAAGATCTCCGGAGCCGTAGGCACCTTCGCCCACATTGGACCGGCGGCGGAAGAGCAGATCTGCTTACGCCTGGGCCTGCGTGCGGCGCCCGTCACTTCCCAAGTGCTTTCGCGTGATTTGCATGCGCACTATATCGCAACCTTAGCGGGCATTGCCTCCAGCATGGATAAGATCGCGCTTGAAATTCGGCATCTACAACGGACTGAGGTGCGCGAAGCCGAAGAGCCGTTCGCCGCCGGTCAAAAGGGTTCGTCGGCCATGCCGCATAAACGAAATCCGGTGACGTGCGAACAGATTTCCGGATTAGCTCGCGTGGTGCGGGCGAATGCGCAGGCGGCCTTTGAGAACGTCGCGCTGTGGCATGAACGGGATATTTCGCATTCATCCGTGGAGCGCGTCATCTTTCCGGATTCGACGTGTCTGATCGACTATCTGCTCGCCAAGACGATTTGGCTGATCAGCGGCCTGAGGGTGAACGCCGATCGCATGCGCCGCAATGTGGACTTGACTAAAGGGCTAATCTTCTCCGGGCAGTTATTGTTAGATCTGTCGGCGGCAGGGATGCTGCGCGAAGATGCCTATCGGCTGATTCAAAAACACGCCATGGATGCCTGGGAAACCGAAGGGGACTTTCGATTGTTAGTAGAAGCGGACCCCGGAGTTAAACAATATTTATCGCCCGATAAATTAGACCAGAGCTTCTCGCTAAATCGGCAATTACGGCACGTCGATGCAATTTTCAAACGTCTATTTACTTGAGGAAAGGCAGTTTAGAAAAACTCTCTGGGTAATTTGACTGGTTTCCATTACACTAATCTCACGAATCGAGATTGCGCATGGCTGCTGCTGGAACGCGGAAAGCACCGAAAATTACTCGGGACATGGCTCGGGTGCTGTTAGTCGATGACGATTTGACGTCCCGCTTAACCTTGAAAACGGTTTTGGAGGCAGGCGGATATGCGGTCGATGCGGCTGCGTCGGCGGCCGAAGCAGTCAATAAGCTGGACGAGCGGCAATATGAACTGGTAGTGAGCGATCTGCAGATGGAGTCGCCTGAGGCCGGCTTAAAAGTGCTGGCGCATGCGCGCTTGATGGATTACCAGCCGGCAACGGCAATTCTTACAACGTATCGTACCCAACACCACGGCGATCGTCCGGTTCTGGTGGAACCCGAGGGACTACCCGATTTGCTGGGAAAGGTAGCCGACTTGATCAGCCAACGTGCGGCACGAATGGTCCATCGGCAAATGCGGAGAGCTTAGGGCAATTTGCCGCGATTTTTGCCCTGAACTTTTGCCTCCGAAGGATAAGAAAATGTTTACACACGATCAGCCTCCACAACCCATAGCGAACCTACATGGTCTTAACGCCGCCCTCGCGAAGTTGAACCCTGCAATATCTGGTATCGCGATATCCATGCTTGAAACAAAAGGTGTGACAGTTGCGATCATGAACCATGCCATCGCAGCGAATCCGATGATTCTATACAACGGTATGAAACGGTCGGAAGTATTGACGGCCTTGAAAACAGGCTTGGTCGCGCTGGTGAATACTCACCCCCTCACATATACATACGACACCCACGGGGATAAACACTTTCCTGGCGGCCCGGCAGGAACGAAATTTACTGGAACGAAGCTACAGGTGAACCCTTTGCTCGTGGCGTTGATTACGCCCGAGCTCGGACGTATTAGACGAGATGCAAACGGATCAGCCCAGACCTACTATCTGAGTTCTACGCCGATGATGTACACCAATGGTCAACAACTTGCCATACAGGTGGACTATGTGCCCGGTCCGCCGGAAACCATTACCTATCATGGTTACCCACGAGCTGTGACAGGATACGTCCTATCAAGAGCGTTAGGCGGAGCGCCTATAGGGGCTTGAACGCCGTGTCTACTGATAGAAATTGCGGTCCCAGGCGTAGCGCTTCAGAATTTGGAGGACTTCCGGTGTCAGTTTGCCCTCGTCCGAAGCCCGGCAACTGCTTTCGACAGTGGAAATACGGCGCATTCCTGGGATGACGGTTGAGACGGCGGGATGCGACAGGCAGAAGCGCAAGGCGATTTCGGGGAGCGTGCCCGGCACCCCCTGTAGATCGCGCTCTAAGGCTGCGACATGTTCGACGACCTGCCGCTTGCGGTCGCCACGAAAATAAGAAGCGCGAAACTCGCCTGGCTGAAACGTGGTGGTTTCTGAAATGTCCCCCGTCAAACCACCCTCGTCCAGCGGCACGCGCGCCAGCACGCCTATATTCAATTCTTGGCAGAGCGGGAAGAGATTCGCCTCGGGGGTCTGGTCGAAGATGTTGTAAATGACCTGCACGGCGTCGATCATCCCGGTCCTCAGGGCTTTGAGAGCGGAATCGGGGTCGTGCTCGGAGATAGAAATACCGAAATAACGTACTTTCCCGCTGCGTTCCAGATCTTCAATAGCACGGCGCCACTCCTCAGTCGCTGTCCAGGCGTCCGTCCAGACGTGGAATTGCTGTAAATCCAGCCGTTCCAGGCCCAGATTGCGCAGGCTCTGTTCGGTGGAGGTGATGATGTAGCGAAAGGGGAAGACTTCGTCGATCGGGGCCGAGGGAGATGCCGGCCAAACGCCGTTCTGCGGCGGAATTTTGGTCGCAATTTGAATGGCTTGTGGGGCGTTGCGGATCGCCCGGCCCACTAGTTCCTCGCTATGGCCGTCGCCATACGCAAGCGCCGTATCGATAAAATTGACGCCAAGTTCAAAGGCACGATCGAGCGCGCGCAGGCTTTGGTCGTCCTCGCCGCCCTGCCACTGCTTGCCGCCAATTCCCCAGGCGCCGTAACCGATTTCACTAACGTTTAGATCTGTCCTACCCAGTTTGCGGTACTGCATCAACCTATACTAACTGGGCGATTTAGCCAGAAAATGACCGTTAGCGGTAAACTCCGCGGCGGTAAGCGCGTCTTGGAAGTTAACGGGCTCCGCTTTGCGGATGGAGCGCGACCGAATATGATTGACGTCATGGCGGACCAACTGGATGGCCAAGTCCATGTTGGCGCCGACCTTCGAGAGTTCGGGTCCTGGATGGTTTCGGAGCAGCGGCGTATTTTCCTGCTCTGCCGCCGTCTGCTGCAGGACCCGGAGGAAGCGGATTCGGCCACGCAGGATGTCTTTCTGAAGGCGTATAAATCGCTGTTAAAAGGCGATGGGCAGGAATTGGATCACCCCGACAAATGGGTGACCAGGATTGCCGTGAACACGTGTTTGGACCGGCTGCGTTCCAAGGCCTGGAAGATCTGGCAACGGCGTCCGCGGCCAGAAGATGAGCAGACGATACTGGGGATGACGGCGTCGGATTCACCGGACGCCGAGGCCCAGCTGTTCGCCAAGCAAATCCAGCAAAGACTGGAATTGGCGTTGCAGAAGTTATCAAACCGGCAGCGTGCGGTATTCACGCTCCGGCATTACGATGCGTTGCCACTCGAAGAGATCGCCTCGATTTTAAAACTAGACATAGGGACGGTAAAGGTGCATCTGTTTCGGGCGCTGGCAAAATTGAGGGAAGAACTGAAGGATTTATATCGCCGGCAAACCCCGGATCCCGCGGGTTAGCATGCGGAGGAATTATGGATCAGTCCAACATGTCAGGAGTTTGGACGTCAGGTCACTGGACCGATGAGCAGTTAATCGCCGGCTTCTATGGAGTAGGACCGGGGGATGGACATTTGGCGGAGTGTGCCGCCTGTCATGCGCGGGCCGTGTCCCTGAGGGACGCGCGGAACGCCCGGGAGCGCGTTGCTCCCGTCTCGGAGGAGGTGGCCTTCGACTTTCTGGCCGCCCAACGTCGTAGCATTTATGCGCGATTAGCTCGGCCTGCCCGAAGCAGTTTCCGCCGGCTGGCCTCGGCGGCCGCCGCGGTGGTGGTCATTGCCGCGGGCGTAGTCACGTATCAGGAGTCGCACCAACCGGTTGTCTCGCCTCACATAGCGCAAGCACAGGTTTCCGATGCGCAATTGGCCTCTGAAGTCAGCGCCATGGGCCAAGACACCGAACCCGCGCCCATTGCCCCCATTCAAGAATTGTTTGACTGATGAGAAAGCTCACTCTTTGCTTGGTGCTCGCGGTCACGGCCGCGCAGCCCGTGTTCTCGCAGAGCCGCGTCGGCTTTGCCTGGTGGAATAGCCCGATTCGCGCGGACCTGAACCTCAGCCACGATCAGGATCTAAAGATTCGGCAGATTGTACGGTCTTACCGCAACCGTCTGTTAGATGCGCGCAATAACGTGCAAAAAGCTGACGGAGATTTGGAAGACCTGTTGAATGATGAGACAGTCGATCCGGCGGCAGTCAAACCGATTATCGACCGCGTCGCCAACGCCCGGGCGAATGCCGCGCGCGTATCGTTGGAACTGAGCCTGGAGCTGCGTTCCGTGCTGACGCTCGACCAATGGCGCACCCTGGTTCGGAAATATGCCGAGATGCACAAGAACAAGAATCCCAGCGATACGCAGGTAACGCCGTAAGGCGAAGAGCGCAAATCGGAACCGCCGTCAGTGCGCACAAAAGCACTACGCAGTCGCTTCGATTTGCTGGCTAACGTCTTCCCAACGATTCATCACGTCTTCCAATTCCTGTCGCCGAGCAGCCAGCAGTTCCACTAACTTCAGAGCTTCGTCGGGGCCGGGATAATTTGAAAGCGCCAATTCTCCGGTCTGAATTTCGCTCTCTAGTTCCGCAATCCGATCTTCCATTTCCTTGGCCTGGTTGCGCATCTGCTGCAGCTTCATGGGATTGATGCGCTTGGCCGGAGGAGCCGCTGAGGGCATAGGAATCGGAACCGCCGGAGGAACGCCAATCAGCACATCGTTCAGCGTCGGCGTTTGTTCAGCGCCGCCTTGCTTGCGCCACAAGTAGTCGGCATAATTGCCGGGGTAAATGCGAACTTCGCCATTCTCGATTTCGAAGACCCGCGTGGCGACGTTCTCCAGGAAGTAGCGATCATGCGAGACAAAGACGATGGTCCCGGTAAACTTCTGCAG
>JBARMQ010000113.1:0-8865 GCA_049802535.1 Bryobacteraceae bacterium
GCGGGCAATGCATCCAGAGCCTGATTCATGTCGGCTTCGTGGGCGGCAAATAGAGCCTCAATATTTTTGCGGCCTTCGTCAGTAAGGACCACGATTCTGGATCGACGATCGGAGGCATCATTTTGGCGGGTCACTAAGCCACGTTTTTCCAGGCGGTCGACTGCCGTTGTGATGGAGCCACTGGTGAGGTGAACTTTGGCCCCGATGACGTTCACAGCCAGCGGTCCTTTGTGGAGCAGCGCCTCCAGGACAGCAAAGTCAGAGAAACACATGCCGGTACTTTCAATGCTGTGCAGAGCAACGTCGCGTAGCGCGTAATGCGCCTTCATCAGAACATTCCACAGGTAGATGCCGGTCGCGTCTCGCTTCTTCATTCCTCTTGATGTCAAGAGTATAAGAAACCGGTTCGAGGAGCCGAAAGGCGAGCGGATTACCTACGGATTTTGAACGGCCGGCATGCGGAACGTGAAGCAAGTTTCCTCTTGCGTAGATTTGACCTCAAGTGTTCCGCCATGAGCTATTGCGATCTCGTGGGCGATGTAGAGGCCCAAGCCCAGACCTTCGCGGTCACGGAGCACGGCGCTGCGATAAAAGGGCTGAAATAGTCGCTCTAAAGCAGCGCGCGGGATCGGCTCGCCCGTGTTCGAGATGGAAAGTTCAAAGTTTCCGGCGTTGCTGGTGGCCAGCACTCGGACAGCCTGAGCTTGGGCGCCATACACGAGGGCGTTTCCTAAGAGATTAGAAAAGAGCTGCGCAATGCGGTTGGGATCGCAATTCACCGGATCAACCAAGGTGAACGCCGTTTCCACAATTCGATTTGGATGGCTAACGCGCAATTCAGAGATGACCTCCCGCAGCACAGGCTCTAAAGGAGCGTTTGCATTGCGGTTCAACGTCAAACCTCCGCCTAAACGGCCTCGGGCGAGGTCGAGCAGGTTATCGATCAGCCCCTGCATTCGGGAGGCGCTATCCCGAATGATGATTGCCATCTCAGTAGACGGTCTGTCAAGCGGCGTCTCTAGAAGCAGGTCTGCGAAGCATCGGATCTCTCGCATCGGCGTGCGCAGATCGTGACCAAGCACTGCAATGAACTGCTCTCGCAATTCTGAAACAGCGCGCTCTTCCACGAGCGCTGACTCAGTTAGGGCGAGTTTCTTATTCGCATCAAGGTGTTTCGCGATAAGCTCCGCAAAAAGCCGGAACATGCCGACCGTTTCGACAGTCTTCAGATGCGCTGGACGCGGATCGATGGCGCATAAAGTTCCGAAGAAGGAACCATCGGCCAAGATGATCGGCATTGAGATATAGCTCTGAAAGCCATACATGGCGGGAGTCGCATGCTGGCACCAGATGCCGTCCTCTGCAACATTGTCAATGATGACTGCCTCGCGACTCTGCCGGATTTCATGACATATCGTCGTTTCGACCTTTAACTCACCACCTGGCTTAAGGCCGAAACCAATTTCGTCAAGTACGCTGCAGGCGATCCAGCGGTCTTCGGTCACCCGGGCGACCGCCGCAAATCTCATCCCAGTCATGCGGCAGACGACTTCGAGGATGGTAGGCACCGCCGATATCCGGCTCACACGTTCTACCTCGACCTGAACGTCCGCAACCATCTGCGCGTTTGGAATCAATCCCTCTAGATTATCGCTGAGACAATTTCATGCAGGCTGAAACGCTGGACTAGGAGCCGCATCGGCGAGGTCATGTAGTGCCTCCAAAACGGGCAAGTCCACTGCGTTTCGTTAAAGCTAACCCTCTTGATATTTGCGATAGCGAGCGATCAAGGCGTTGGTCGACGAATCGTGGCCCACTCCGGTCTCACCTTGATCCGTGAGCTCAGGAATTATGCGCTTGGCAAGTACCTTGCCCAGCTCAACGCCCCACTGATCGAACGAGTCAATTTCCCAGATCGTGCCTTGGGTAAAAACAGAATGTTCGTACAAAGCGACCAGCTTGCCCAAAGTCGCTGGCGTGAGCCGCTCAGCCAAGATGGTGTTCGATGGACGATTACCTTCAAACACGCGATGAGGCGCCAGCCAATCCGGGGTGCCTTCTGCTTTGACTTGCTCGCTCGTCTTTCCAAAGGCTAGGGCCTCAGACTGAGCGAACACATTTGCCAGTAGCATGTCGTGATGTTCACCAATTGGGTTCAGCGAGTGACCGAAGCCAATAAAGTCGCACGGAATGAGCCTAGTGCCCTGATGAATGAGCTGGTAGAAGGAATGTTGACCGTTCGTTCCTGGTTCACCCCAATAAATTGGGCCCGTTTGATAATTCACCCTGTCGCCCTGAAGAGTTACATGCTTACCGTTGCTTTCCATTGTCAGTTGCTGAAGGTAAGCTGGAAATCTTTTTAGATATTGTTCATAAGGCAGTACCGCGACTGTTTCTGCTCCGAAGAAGTCGGTATACCAAACGCCAAAGAGACCCATGAGTACAGGGATATTCTTTTCGAAAGGCGTGGTGCGGAAATGCTGATCCATCTCATGAAAGCCGGCTAGCATTTCACGAAATTGGGCCGGACCAATTGCGAGCATGGTCGATAGGCCGATCGCCGAATCCATCGAGTATCTGCCGCCAACCCAATCCCAAAAACCGAACATATTGGCCGTATCGATTCCGAACTTAGAGACTTCGCGAGCGTTTGTGGAAACTGCGACGAAATGCTTAGCGACGGAGGTCTCATCGCCGCCAAGACTTCTCAACAACCAAGCCCGCGCAGTCTGGGCGTTGGTCATTGTTTCTAAAGTGGTGAAGGTTTTCGATGAAACGATGAAGAGAGATTCCGCCGGATCAAGATCGCGAACTGCTTCTGCGAAGTCGGTGCTATCGACGTTCGAGACGAAGTGGAAGGTGATGTTTCGATCGCTGTAATACCTTAATGCTTCATAGGCCATCACCGGCCCTAAATCGGAGCCGCCAATTCCGATGTTGATCACATTGCGAATGCGCTTACCGGTATGGCCTTGCCATGCACCCGAACGGACTCGATCGGAGAAGACCGCCATTTTATCCAGAACCTCATGAACGTCGGGAACAACGTCGTGGCCATCCAGAATGATGGATTCGTCGCGAGGAGCGCGGAGGGCAACGTGAAGCACGGCGCGGTTTTCAGTCGTGTTGATCCTTTCGCCACGGAACATCGCCTCCATGTGCTCGCGCAAGCCACTTTCCTCAGCAAGCTGGAGTAGGAGTTCGATCGTTTCTTCTGTGATGCGATTCTTTGAGTAGTCAAAATACAAACCGCATGCTTCGATCGTCATCTTTTGCGCCCTGGCGGGATCGGCGGAAAAGAGGTCGCGAAGATGCGTCTTGCTGAGCTCTTTAAAATGCGCAGCTAGCTTCTTCCATGCCGGTCGATCGGTGAGATTGGTCTGGGAATTTTCAATTGGCTGGCTCATCTGTGTATTATCTTTGACAGGAGAATCGAAGGAACGATTGCGGCGAGCTTTGCGGACGCTGAGAGGGTTTTCTGGAGCGAGCCGATCTATCGAGCGGATGATTCTCGCTATGGCATCGTGGAAACGAATCACTGTGTTGAAAGAGAGAAGCCGCAGGGTAATTGGCTTGGTTGTAGACTACGTGATAGAGTCCGTTGTGGAAACGGATTTTGGCTTTAGGAGCGCGGGAGTAATTCAGTGGTAGAATGCCAGCTTCCCAAGCTGGACGTCGCGGGTTCGATCCCCGTCTCCCGCTCCATCTTTTCAATAACTTGGGAAGTTTTCAAGTTCTCAGGATTAGTTCGATTAGTTCTTTAAGCTCCCGATCACCTCGCGGAGACCTGGTAGGGAGGGCGTTGCACCGCCCTTCCTACCAAATCCTAGATTCCTTCGCTAGCCACATTTCAAAGAGCCTCATCGAGTGCTCCCTGCGCCGCCGCTTAGGACGGCTGTTTCCAAAAGTCGAACGGCAGCAAGCTTCTGTTCGAAGCTCGTCACCGCATATTCATTCTCGTTCACGTCGACGGTATTACCCATTTGTGCCGACCGGGTGTGTGCATCAATACCCACCTTCTTAGACCAACTGGCGTACGTCCGCCGCATGACTTGGAAAGTAGCCCAGTCTAGCCCGAATTGCTCCAGTCGCGGCAGCATGTACCGACTCCAGACATTATCGCGTCTCAGCGGTGTTCCCTTCTCAGAAGGGAATAACCAGGCGTCTTCCCGCGCTATGAAGGACGTTTCGACCCACCACTGCAGAAGCAGCTTGGTTCCACATGTGAGGGCAACCTGCCTTGCCGAGCGCTCGTTCTTGGGTATATCGAGATTAGCCCGGTAGAGCCGCCTTTTCACCCAAACGCAGTCACCATCCAGGTCCCCTAGTTGCAGAGCTAGAATCTCGCCCGGACGCATCCCTTCGCAAGTGGCAAGCCGAACGATGATGCGTTCTCTAAAATCGACTGCCGTAAGCATTCTTTGCAGCTGTTCCGGAGTTAGCACTTTTCGTACTCGGCCGGCTTTGAATTGCCTCGGCGTGAATAAGCTTGTGGCTGGATTGCGGTCCACCACTCCTTCGCTCAGCGCCAAAGCAAAAATTGACCTAAGCCGGAATCGTAGATGGTCAAGTACGCTACGACCACAATTCTTCGCTGTCTCGTCGAGCAGGCACTGCATTTCCTCACGAGTGATACTGCGCATCAGCCTGTCACCCAGGGCCTGAACCAGATGGAAGCGGATTCTTGGAACTTCAGTTTCCGTCGTTGAAATCTTCCATTTTCGCTGAAAGACTGGCAGGTACGCCTGTTCAGTAAATTGTTCGAACGTCAGTCTGCTTTGGTCCCTTCTTTCCACGCCTTCGTTGATCGGCTTGAGAATGTCTTGCAGCAACGACTCCGCTGTCAGTCGGGTTATTTTCGAGCATAGGCCCAGTTCCTTTGTTCTGTGATGACCATCCTCTCTCCACTGTCCTAGCCAATAGTTTCTCCCTTCTCGTTTACGAGTTGTCAAACTCCCTCGTTGAAATCGCTTTCGACGCATAGATGTACTCTTTCCTGCGCCTCTGGCGACCATTCCTGATTCGAGTGATGTTAACACCACGTCTTGTACGCTTCCATCCATTTGTTCAGCCAATCGCGGCGAACTAGCTTTCGTCGTCCCAAGACGAAATGTGTCAGCGTAGGGACCCCCGGCACCTTCCCGTTCAAAATATTCGATACATGATTCTTGGAGCACCTCAAAATTCTGGCTACTTCGGCGATTGTCAAGACGTCATCGTGATCGGAATTATCACCCTTGGTGCGGGACCGTTCACCCGGCAATTGCGAATTACCGGTCACGGCTTCAAGAGATTTGGATTTGGTCTGCACCGATTTCGCCCTCCTCCTGGAATTCAAGACTGGATGAAAACAGCCTCTATGTATAAAGAGGGATTTGCTGCACGCAATCCGGGAAGGGACCGATACTTTATTGCGGCATACTTGACGCTGCCGTGCGTGCGCACGAGCACGGGACTTTAGGTGCGCTTACGGCTGCCGCCGAGAACAACAGCTTTTCCACGGGACTTTAGGTGCGCTGAAGACGGATGTGCAAAAAGGAGTGATCCACGGGGCTTTGGGTGCTCAAAACGGGGCTTTGAGCGGGACTTTAGGTGCGAAGACACGGGACTTTAGGTGCGCTTTCTTTATATACCTGTAGTTCAGGTATATATCCAGTAGTAAGCGGCCTTGCGGTGTGAATATGTGGAAAAACGGGTTCTGCCTTTTTCAGTTCATAACAGATGGCGTTGACGAGGGCAGCCCAGGGAATGCTACGCGGGCTGCTCGGGCGACAACACGGTTAACACAGAAGAAAAGCCTACATGCCCCGAGCGATCTCGAGAGCTGCGGACAGTTGATTGTCTACTCCGGCGAGTGCCTCCGTGTAGGACCAATCAACCTGCATATCGGGGTCGATCCCTTTACCTTCGACCTGCTTGCCATCCCAGCTCAGGTACGCTGCAATCGGAATAGTGATTTGATATCCTGAGCCAACCGCGAATGCCGAGCGGGATACTAGCCGACCAGGAGTCTTCGTTCCGACGATTTTAGCCAAACGATTCTCTTTGGCAAATTGGGTCACCATTTCGGCGGCACCCGTTGAGTGCTCATTCACGAGGAGAACGACCCTTCCATGGAATGCCCTCTTGCCCAATCCTTCTGTTTCAAGAACTACCGATTTCTTGCGCGCGAATCTCAACGCCAACAAGGGAACTTCGAGCTTCGAACTGGGTATCCGGTTGAACCGAGGCAGGTTCTCACGACGGTAGCCACTTTCGGCGGTTGCACGATCGAGGCTGTAGCCAATTGGCCGTTTTTCTGGTGTCAAATAGCTCATGAGTCGCAGCCCGCCAACTCCACCTCCGGGATTTCCACGAAGATCAATTAGCAAGCGATCGGCTGGAGCTAGGTCGCCTGAGAACGCAGCATCTACCTTCTTGGCAAAGTCGATGCCAAGTTTACCGGGGAAAAGGCCGACCCTCAGATGACCTAGCGTTGGCTTCTCAAGCCGCGCGGTGACACTGTTCGGCTCCGCATACGGATTGTCACGGTACCTTGGCTTCGGCGTGGCCAATTGGAGCCGCAGCTCCTTCCTTTCTCCATTTCTAGAGGCCACGATCGGTATCATGCGGTCCATTTGGAAAGCGGGCATTTCGGGTGGAGCAATGTCGGAGCCGTTCACCGAGATCAGTGTGTCTGCGGCCCGAACGCCCGCCCTGCTCGCTACTCCACCGGGCAGAACGTCCTGAAAGACCCAGCGAATTCCGTCGGCTGCAGTGTCTACCTTCTTAAAAGTTGCGTTTATTGCGTTTCTTGGACTGATTGTCGATTGAGGACCGAGAAGACCAAGTCCACTGCTGCCCACTTCAGCAAACATCAGCATCACGGCATTCTCAAACCTGCTCGCGTCAGGTGCATCCATGATCAGCTGCCGATGCGATTCAACGATCCCTGGCCAGTCCTTTCCTCCAAAGGTCGGATCATAGAATTTCTCTCCGACTAGCCTTTCAATATTTCGAATTATCTGCTCGCGATCAGAGTGTGTCATTTTTCGTCCTTGGATATAGATTGCCGCTTGGATCTCCAACTACTTCGAAGCTTGCCCAGTAATACGGTGATGCATTCTCGTGTAGCAAATCGACCTGAGCATCTCGCAGTGCTTCCGCTTTGTTCTCTCCTCGGGTTAGATGGTAGTAGAAGTCCTTCATCAGATGTGTTGTCGAGCGATCCTCAAGCTCCCAAAGTGTCGAAACAACCGATCGTGCGCCAGCCTGAATGAACGCCTCAACTACATTGTCGATCCCCTCTTCCCCAACCGGGCCGACCCCGGTGTCGCATGCAGACAGGGTGACCAGGCTCGCGTCAAGGTGAAGCCGCAAGATGTCGCGAACTTGTAGAAAACCTGCATCGCCCGATGTTCCGCTAGTCAGCGGTGCAAACACGAGAGCTGAACGGTCCGGAAATTCTGGATCGACATAACCGTGCAGCGCCAGGTGAACCACTTCGTACTCGTTCAGCGGCAGTTGCTCGAATCGGGCCTTAGTGGCCGCTGAGCCAAGCAAGATTGTTGAAGGTTTAGGCAGCATGGCCCCAATCGACTCCACTTCCGAGCGACTCTCCGGCAACGGTTCAAGTTGAGAGCGAGACGGACCGCCCAATATTTCACGAAAGATCCCCGGATTCCCTGTTGGCTCCGTCCAGGCCGCCACTCCGAGATATGGTTTCCGGTGAGTATCAGTTGTGGAGCGATCCCGCAAGAGACTCAGTACGGTACCGCTCGGGGCCGTGCTGATTGTGTGCGTCAGGATCGCGTAATTGCCTCTCTCGTCCATGAGGCTGGAGAACGGCAAAAGATGAAGCTTCCCATCAGGAATGACGATTACGGCGGTCTTCTTCTTGTACTCGGGAATGTGGCCGAGCAATTCAGTGAAAAGTCGCTGGGCTAAGTCGGGCTCTTGTTTCTTATCGCGGATGACCTTGCGATACTCGGCGGCTTGTGATTCTATGACATTTTTGTCAGGCAACGAATATCTTTCGATCGAAGTGCCGGTGACCGCCAGGGCGTATGATTGCGGACTCTGAAGAACGTACTCGATCAACAGTTCATTAGGCCGCAGTTCCCTTTGCAGATGTTGAGTACTGACGGGCTCAGCATAAGCACGAGTGCCGATGGCTTTACTGTCAAGCTGTTGAACTTCTGTCTGATAGATCTCGTCCATGATGGATTTTCGCTTCTTGCTTTCGTCGGTATCGATCAGCTGAAGTTGCAGGGCATTCAGTTTCATTTCTGCAGTGGTAGGGTCGTGTGGGCGCGGCGCCGAATGATGTTCTAGGCTCTGAGTCTCAATTCGCCCTCGCGCTCTCTCGATTACTTCGAATGCCTCTCGATAGTTGCGTTGATCAGAGATCAGCTTGAACTGATCTCCATAGACGTAGCCGAGAGCGGCGATCAGAATCCTCTCGACATTCGGAGTGGGCGAGTTAGCCAGCATGACGTCGATCAGATCTGCGCTTTTCAGGTAGAGGGCCTCGGCTTCTTTCTTGTGTCCGAGTTTGGCCTCGATCTCAGCCTTGATACTGAGGTTCTTTGGCATAAAGTAGAGTTCTTCGGGAATTTTCTTGTTAGCCTCAAGCGCTTCATCCACGGCGGCCAGCGCGACCTTAAAGTCTCCCTGGTGCTCATACGCTTGCGCAAGTTTGCCTCCGCTTTCGGTGAGGCCTCGCCAATATGACAGTTCACGTGCGTACTGCAATCCCTCGGAATAATCAGAGATGGCCTTTGACCACTCACCCTGACGTTGGAGCACCTGCGCCAAATTCGTTAGGACCGCGTACTGTTGGCCCAATAGATTGCGGGCACGAGGACGTCGCAGAGCTTTTTCCGC
>JBARMQ010000114.1:0-8205 GCA_049802535.1 Bryobacteraceae bacterium
CGGGAGGGCATCGATTATTCCGACCTCGCGGAGTAACTTCAAGAGATTCTGGAACCGAACACGGAGCATAGAGAAATTGTCTGGGCTCAATTCGGGACCTAAGGATGGAAGCCCTGCAACCTCCATGCCGATTCTTTCTCGGAGACTATTCTTCAATTCAACTGTTCTTTGCTCCCCATAAAGAATCCGGGACCGTGGGGCCTCATCGAGCTCCGCCTTCAAGTTGGTGATCTGCGCATCACAATCGCTCTTTAGGCTCTCCAATTCCACAATTCTTCTTTCGAACCATTCGGAGCGAGAACGATTGCTGGCTAGAGCTGCCGTGGCCTCTTCATGTGTTTGTTGCAAGCGGAGGAGCGCACTTTCCGCTTCTGCCGCCTCATTTTCAAGTAACCTAAGTTCCGCGAGAGCATCTTGAAGGCGTTTATCAGAGGCCTGTAGTCGTTGTTCACTGTCGGAAATCTGTTGCTTCAGTGCCGAGTTATCGGTCGCGATCTGGAGAATTGACCCTAGCTGTGAATACACTTCAGATAGCCACTTCAGGAACACGGGCGACGACGACGACCTCATCTCCGCTGACACGAACCCTTCAGTCGGAGGGTGCGGCGCTGGCGATTCAGGCTGAAAGGGCTCGGTTTGAGTCGAAGTGAGAATAGCGTCTCCACCGGCCTGTGCCGGTCTGGGTAGGATCTCCTCCCTTTTGTTCGGAGGTTCCGGTTTAGAGCGGCTCTCGTTGCCCTGAGACTCAGAGCCAGAAGGCTGTTTGATCAAGGCTGTTTCAGCCAGAGGCCCAAATTGCCTTTCGTCCCAGAATTGTTTCTGGTAGTCGTCAGACTCCTGTCTCAGCACTGCAGCGATCTCGAAAATCGCGGGGGCGGGTAGTCGCCGAACCCGATCCGTCCAATCCTGCAGGACTTTCTCCGAGAACATCCTAGCGTCGACTTTTGACTTTCGGAGGCTACGAATTAGGCGCAGCATCGTTTGCGGAAGTTTTTCAGCATTGCCTTTGGGAGCTGGCAGCGAAAGAATGAGAATTGCCGCAAGCTTTCGCTTTAGGTATTCCGGAAGTTCATCTTCTTCCAACCAACCTTCAATTGCGGCGAAGAACCCCGTAGCGTACCCGCTGGCATATTGCGGCAGACTCGCCTCTGGAACTGCAGCAAACCTGGTAGCTCCAACCTTCAAGCCACTAGCTTGAAGATGCGCCATCAGCGCAATCCAGAGTTGCCGGGCCAGTTCGGTATCAAGTTTTCTGACTCGTGACGCTATGGCCTCGACGTCTTCGAGAGAGACCTTCTGTGAAGTCAGGCATCTGAAGATTGTGTCTGCTCCGACCTTCACCACGATGTCCAGCGCTGGCTGATCTGCTATCAAGCAACGACTTAAGGCAGACATAAAATCGTCTTCTTCAGTCAGCTGCTTTCTAGCTTTAGACCTTTTATCCTTCGAAAGAGCTTGAATTTGCTCTATCGCGGCTTCAATGATTTGCGCATCAATGCGTCGTTTTGGCTCTTCAGGTGCTGCTTCCATTGTTTCCTCTGTCGCCTGACGCGTCTGCCGGACAAGCCTCGAAAAGGTCGGTAAGATGAACTTCGTTACCAATGCGTTCGCTTAAGCGGAGTACACCAGTCTTACACGCACGCGCCAAATCCTCAAAAGCATCTTGGAGCCGTTCGGGCTTCGGAGCGCGGCTGGCGACCTCAGTCGCAACTTTTACATTTCTGACTCTAAATAGAATAAGCGCTTTTAGGAGCGATGCGAGGGGAATAAGGAAGTCCCCGTCCGACGATTGACCGAGTGCCGCATCTACATGAGTGTTGGCGGATAACAGATGCCGCGTCCTGTGCGCGTCGCTGCTCTTGCCAGCCCTGTTGTAGGCCTGCAACGCTCTCAGAAATTCGCCGCCACCACGTTGCGCAGCCAATTCCTGATCAGGCATGAGGTATGGACTTGCCTTTACTGAGTCTCTGACCGAGTTCAGGTGAGACCGAGCGTTGCTACCGAGTTTGACCAACAAATCCTTGGTCTTGATCAGCAGATCACGCCACCTGGAAATCTTCAATACTTCGACATCTAGCTGCGGCCAACCATCGACGAGTCCGGCATCTGAATCCAGTTCCCTCTGGAGCGCCACCTTTGCGCGTTGATACCAAACGGCCGCTCGGACAAGGGCCGAGTCTGCAAGCAGCTTTCCTCCGTTGTCCTGTGGCATCAACTCCCTATCGAATACGGCTGAGCCAAACTGAAGTTCAGCCGCTAGCAGGCATAGAGTCGCATTCCTCGGAAGAGACAGGTGCGGAGCCTTCGCCGTGCCGTCTGCCACGGCTGCCATCTGCTCAAGCCAGTCTGTAAAGTTAGATGGACCACGGATCGCCCTTAAGTCCCAGTGGCCCTGAGTCAAGGCGTCACTAATGTACGCGCAGGATGCAAAATGTAACCCGGTGTGAACGACCCGGTCACGCGCCCTGAACATCACGGCCGTGATCGGCTGTTCTTGTAACAATTGTGAGGTGATCGCCTTATCGAACTCGAGTATCCGAGTACCCCTCTCGGCAGAAACACTACACAGAGGTTGGAACCCGTTGGACTTTGTGAGCAACACATCGCCTTCGATTCCCCCTGACAAGAGCACGGAGTTCATTTCGTCGTTCCAGACAATCTTGTCATCGGGCTGACCGACTTGTGTAACGCGATTTCGACCGAATACGCGTGGCACTGACAAGTCGAGAGAGATGGAAGAGCGCCCGTCATTCAACGTTGCTGCTACTGTCCACTCCCCTCCGGAAAATCTATACAGCCCATCACGCAACAACTCGTGCGGAGCAGAAAAAGTAAGACTCCAACCGGCAGGTACGAGGATGTGGACATGAAAAGGATCGGTTTCCCCAACGGCCAACTCCATGACGGCAGCGTGAAACCCACGTGGAAGTAGCGTAAATCTAAGCCGAGAAACGTCAAATTTATCGTTCTTTCGGATGAGGCGGAGATATCCTGGACCCTCCGGTACGTTTTCGATGTCAATCAAGCCGGATCTTAGAGCAATCGTACGTACCTCTAAAGAAGTACAGAGTTCGATTGCGAACACCTCGCTCGTAAAGTCGATTCCTTCCACCCGGACGGGCGGAAGTTTGCCTATGAAGCACGCGTCGGCCACGTTTGGAGCGGACCGGTTAGGAAGCCATTTCAAGACTGGTCTTGAATTTGCGAGTGCGACTGGTTCGGTACGGGGGAAGGACAATAGCGACCAAACCGTGGTTGGCTCGTCGCGGAAAGTTAAGATTTCGGTTTCGATCCAATCATCGAAGCCTTTTGGAAAGGCGCCACAACAGAGCACTAACCATTCTTTTCGCGTGAGGTTGGGATGCTCGGCAAGCGCTCCTGAAGCGCGGCGAAAGTAGGCTGGCATCCGATGTCTTCGCCCCCACCGTTGATCAACGCGCCACGCGGTACCGGCAACATTTATCACCGCGGGGCATTCCGAAATGTCGAATACCAGTTCGAGAATTGCCCTGCCCTGCTGGTCCGTGTATGCCGTATTGGCTAACGCCTTTGGATCGAGCCAGACCTCAACTTTGCATCGATTTGGATCAAGACGAATCTCGGGCTCCGGCCAATACACGGGGACCGCAGTATGCCGCGAGCGGATACTTTCTAGAACAGCGGTGACGAGTGTTCTACGGTATTCCGGGACCCGTGAAGCGGATTCCGCATTGTCCACAACCTCCGCGGTCAATTGACAGATTGTTCGGCAGAAGCTGAACCCTGCGTCGCTGGTGAGAAAATCGCGGAGAACAGGTGATGGGAGATCCGAGCATGCTGCTCGGAGATCGGAACTGGTGAAGTGCCACCCTTGGCGCAGTACTAATCCCGCCAAGAGGTCAGCAAACCATCTTCTTGCAGATGGAGGAACCCCGCAATGGCGGTATACCGATCCCACGAAGGCATACGGCTTACCTGCCTCCGGTAAATCAACATCAGGAAAGGTGGTTTCCAGGAAGCTTCGAATCGCTGGCCCATGCAGATTCTGCCAAACCACGTCGCCATCGCCGGCATACTTCAGGCGGGTGTAAAACAGGTTCCGAAAAGCGGAGTGGCTATCGTCCGCATTCGCCGCTATATGAACAGCCGCAAGCGTGAGAATTGGAGCAATAGTAGAAACATCTCGGTATTCAGAAGCAATATAAAGCGAAAGCTGATCGATCAGCCGCTGAACCTCGGATTCACCCGTCGCCAATTCACTGAGCAGTCCGGGGCTGGCATCATGAATTCGACGAATCAGAGCTAGCGCAGCTAAAGGAAGATCATTTGGCATTTTTTCACGCAATGAGACCCTGGAAATAACTGATGGCAGGATCGTCAGGCAAGCCGGCCAGAGTTGCGCGATCCAAAAACCTATTGAACTCCTCACATGACGTTTCAGCGATCATGCAGCAACAATGACAGGCGGCCAGATTCGAGTCATCGCTGAGGCTCAAAACGGAGCTGATGCAAAGGGGGTCTGACGAACACCATTGAGATGACTTCACTGCATTTTGGATGACCTTAGTCAGGCGGTCTGCTCTTCCTTCGCGTACCAGACCACCCAAGGTCCCGTCCGCATCAGCCGACGCCGTGTATATCAGAAACCCGGCCATCTCTTGATCTCCATCAGCGGCATACAAACGCTCTCTTAAAGAGGACGACGAATATCCACATTCAAGCGAAAGTTGCTTAATGATGGCGTGGGCGAGCGTATGGAGCAGTACGAGGCGCGGGATGATCTTCCTCGGTGGCTCGTCCACGCGTTTGGTGCGCTCCTGCCATTGCGCTTTGAATCGTTCATGCAGTTTTTGGATTCTTGAACCTGCCTTTTGCTCCCACTCAGCCAGTTTCTGACCATTCAGCGAAATAAATATGCCCTCACCACGAACTTCCACTGCAGGTAGCCAATCCTTGCTCTTCGCCGCAAGTGGAGCAAACTTCCCAGGTGTTGCATCGTCCCACGATGATGGCGGATCTATCCGCGTGAAATTGCACAGAGCTCTTACTTCCCTAAGCCGCACAGCGCGGGCGAAGCAATCGAACCAAGACTCGAGTTCTGGAGGTACTTGCTCCATACGGACATCGAACTCCTTGTTTCGATCCTCGTCGCCTCCCGAACTCCCTTTTCGGAGCGCTTGGTACTCGTCATATCTCAGGCGCGAAAAATCGTAGAATGTAAGTTCGCCCTGCCGAGTGGCAATTCCCTGAAGCAGTTCATCAAGATCGATACCCAGATCAGAGTCAAGCCCAAGCAGCTTGATCAAATCTCCCCGTTTATCCGGGGCAAGTCCGATGATCGTCTCCCAATAACTTCCCAACGCCTGTTGTAGAGAATCGGACCACGGAGGGATATCAAGAGATGAACAAACATTAGGGTAGTAGAGATTAGAAGCGCCGCGCTGGCAGACGTGAAGCCTTTCTCCACACTGTGCATCATCTTCGGGTAACCACGGTCGGCGTCCGCGGCACCGCAGAGGGGCCAAAGCATTTGGCCGGAATGCATCTTCCAACGAACGCCTCTGCTTGCAACTTGAGCATTCGACAAAGAGACTCGCTAGGCCGGTGCCCTCTTTGGAAACCAGCTTAAGGCGTGGTGTATTGCAATTTGGAAGGTGTTGAACCCAGGCGTTCCAAGGAAACTCTTCGAGGTGACCGGCACGGCAGGCGACTACGAATCGAACCGGTACTGCGAATACTCGTTCTCCCGCGTCTTCGGAACAACGCGCGCAGTATTTCGCGGAGTCTCCCGGGTCCTGACTCCAGCTCGAAGCAAACTTAAGTTCATTGCAGGCAGGACACTGCAACCACCCGGGGAAGCGATAGCCACCCAGTTTACCAATGCTTGGCTGTTCGTCTTCTGGGCTGTTTTCCGGCTCAACTGGAGCGAGACGAAAACCTTTGACGTTTAAGATCTTCTGCAATCGGGGTTCAAAGATTGCCTGAGTGTTGCGTATACCTTTTGCAGGTGTAAGGTCGTCCCAGTCATCAAGTCCGGCGGCGATCACTGACACCGGGCCGCCGCCCTTTGCACCAGACCGCAGGTCCACGATCGAGCCAGGCCCAAACGTGCCAACGGCCTGACTCCTTCTAATCCGGCCGATTTCAATTGGCATTTACGCCTCCTCCGGGCTTCCTGCTGAGAAGAATGTATTGAGAAGTTGGCTCAACATCCCGCAAGGAGTTTGGCGTCCCCACGGCACGTGGCTTCCCCTTCTGAGCTGCGCGAAGCGCAGCCACAACCTCAGCCGAAATCAACAGACTTCGCTTATACGCTCTATCGTTCCAGTACCATCTCAAGTCGACGCTGCGCTGTAACCAGTCATTGATGAAGTCCGTGATCCGGCTCTCGACGTCCGCCGATTCTTCCGGATCGATATCCTTAACTCGGTCAACTATCCGTTGAGCAAGTTGAGTAATTTGGTTAGCCGTCGTCTGACTGAGGACAGGTGACTTCAACAGATTTGGATTCAGATGGCGAGCTAACGCAACCACTACAGCATGGAGTGCCTTGTCCTGCGCACGAGGTGCAAACGGAGTAACACTCGTCGCTTCCACGGCGCGATATAGCGTTGAATGCCACGTTCGAAAAGTCTCATAGTGAGAACGATCCCTATTGCGAGACGCGTTGTAGATCCCAACGATCAATCCTGAAACCTTTCCTCGTCCGACTCTGCTCGTTGCCTGAATGTACTCGGAGAAATTTTTGGGCTGACCATTGACTACCATCAAGCCAAGTCTCGGCACGTCCACGCCCACGCTGATCATGTTGCTCGCCAGAGCAACATCATAGTGACCATCCTTGTCCTGGCTAAGCATCAGGTCTTTGAGGATGTCCGGAATCTCCGTAGCGCTTACGCGACTTGTCAATTCGCCGACCCGCTTAATTGCGCGGGGAATTTCCTTCTTCCTGATACTGTAGGCTTCGATCGAACGCGGGACGTCATCATGCATCATCACCAGTGCGCCGCCGAGTTCTCGGAGTGAATTGAAATAGGCAACGAGGGTTGTGTAAGGGTCGGTATCGCCTTTCAAGCCTTGAGTTGCCTGCATCAGAGAGGCGCACACGGCCTGCAGAGTGAACTTCGCAGAACGCCCTGCAGTAGACAGTCCCACGTAGAGCCGACCTGGGGCGTCGGCATCCTGAACAGCAAAGCACGAATTGATTCGATCAAGAACCGGTGGCGGAAACTGAAAGGCAGCTCGCCAGAAAAGCTGCTTGACTTGCTCCGTCGCCCGGCGAATAGTCGCCGTCGATCCTATGACTTTAGGGCGCCAGCCCTTACGGGCACAGATTTCGTCAATCGCGCATTCATACAAACCTGCCATGCTGCCAAGCGGACCGGAGATAAGGTGTAACTCATCCTGAATGATGAGATCAGGAGGTAATGTCTGGTTTCCGCCAGACCGAAGTCCAAATAGGCTCGTTGTGTCTTCGTTTCTAACTATCTGTGCGAACTTGTCAGCGGTCGATATCAATAACGAAGGCTGTTCGCGGTAGATGTCTTCATCGACTGTCCACACAGGTAAGGGCGAGAGATTCTGTCCAACTGCACAGCTCGAATTCAGACAATATGGTGCTGCGCAGTAACCGTCAGTCCGTGTGCGCCATGTGATCGGCTTGGCACAACACGGACACTCTTTGAGTTGTCGGTGATCGGGTTGCCCCATACTGGGATTGGGGAGAACGTCGCTGCATTTATTGGGAGTAGTGCTTCCTCCAACCCACAAACCGATTGAAAAGGGCTGAGACCCGAGATTGAGCCCAAACCGACTTTGAGACACGCCCTTCTTGCGTAACAACTCGCACGCCAACACCATCACTGCAGCGCGCTGGAACTGCTGAATAGTCAAGAGGCGAAGGGTGTAGCGCATCAGGACTGCGATTCCATTTCCCTCGGTACCGCTTGTCACCCGGCGTATCGTCATCGCGAAAACGGTTAGCAATAGATATGCCTCTGTTTTTCCGCCGCCCGTTGGGAACCACAGCAAATCCATCACCTTTCGATCTGTGTGTTTTCTCACGCCGACCGATTCCAAGGCCAACAAGACGAACCCCAACTGGAACGGGCGCCATCGTAACGGGTCCGAGTCGGTCCATGAACGCTGGAGCCGCATTACCTCGTTTGCAAATCGAAATGCATTTAGCGCCAGCGTGTCGTTTTTCAAATATTCAATAGCGTCGTT
>JBARMQ010000115.1:0-6037 GCA_049802535.1 Bryobacteraceae bacterium
GAGTAAAGAAGCTAGGGTTCTCGAGTTGCCAATTGGGTGTCGGTATGGCGTCGCCGGACATGGCCCCAGCGATTCGCGCCGCGATGGCGAAGTATCAGGTGACGCCGACGGCTTTGATGACGTTGGGTGAAGGGCGAATGGTTTGGAACCTGCGGGAAGGGCCGGAGACGATCGGCATTATCCCTCGCGCCACGCGCAAAGAAAGAGTGGACGCGTTGAAACGGACGTCCGACTTAGCGAAGGCGTGCGGCGTTGAGGCGATTCATACCCACTGTGGGTTTATACCCGAGAATCCGAACGATGCGATGTATCCAGAGGCCGTGAAAGTGATTCACGAAGTGGTCAGCTATGCGGGCAACAACGGGCAGACATTTCTTTGCGAGACCGGACAGGAGACGCCGATTACTCTGCTGCGAGCGATACAGGATGTCGGCTTGAAAAACATGGCGGTGAATCTGGACGTGGCCAACCTGATCCTTTATGGGAATGGCGAGCCAGTGGGTGCGTTGGATGTGCTGGGTCCACATGTGCGCGGAATGCATGCCAAGGATGGTCTATATCCCAAGGACCCTTACGGATTGGGTGAGGAAACTCCCATTGGAAGTGGACGAGTCCGTTTTCCGGAAGTTTTTCACAAGCTGCGGGCTCTTCAATATGCGGGTCCAGTAACGATCGAGCGCGAAATATCCGGCGCGCAGCAGGAAGAGGACATTCGCGCGTCCACGAGATTTTTGCAACGGCTGATCGACCGAGAATACGGTGTTTAGAGGAGAACGGACGATTCGATGATCGAGCGGCGAACGTTTTTGGCTGGAGCGGCGGCGATGGGCGCGGGGGCTACCTTGGCACGAGCCGACGATGCTGTCCTTCCGATCAAGAGAGCAGTCGAGTTCGAAATGCTGCCGGCGACGATGAGTATCGGTGACCGCATTCAGCTGGCGCGCGATTGCGGGTTTGAGCAAGTGGAATGCCCCACAACGCCCGATGCGGCAAAGGCGGCGGAAATGAAACAAGCGGCCGAGAAATCAGGCTTGCGGATTCATTCCGTGATGAACATGGACCATTGGAAGTATCCGCTGTCATCGGCCGATCCTGCAGTGGTTGAGCGGAGCCTTGCCGGCGCACGCACATCGCTCGAAAATGCGCATTTCTGGGGCGCGGATACGGTGCTGATTGTGCCGGGCGTGGTGGATGCAACCAATTCCTACGAAGACGTTTATAAACGGTCGCGTCAGAGCGTCGAGAAGTTGCTGCCATTGGCGGAGAAATATCGGGTCATCATCGGGATTGAAGAAGTTTGGAATAAGTTCTTGCTCAGTCCGCCGGCAATGGTGAGTTATGTGGATGGATTTCACAGCGAATGGCTGAGGGCGTACTTCGATGTAGGGAATGTTCTGCTCTATGGATATCCGCAGGACTGGATTCGCACTTTAGATAAGCGAATTGTGAAATTGCATATCAAGGATTTTTCGTTCCGACCCAATGCGAATGGGGATCGTGTAGCGAAATGGATGCCGTTGCTCGAGGGCGATATCGATTGGCGCGCGGTGTACGCTGCGCTGCGGGATATTGGATACGTGGGCACGGCGAGCGTCGAGTTGCCGGGTGGAGATGGGGCGTATCTGAAGGAAGTGAATCGGAGATTTGAGCGGATATTGAGCGGGAACGTGGGGTAGATCATTGAAAGATTATTTGCGACAACGCGGACAATTCAATAGGGATGCGCTGGACGCGCCGATTTCCCCTGATCGAGAATCAGAGCGGCTAGATCTCCAGGAATCACTGGAGGCCGTTCGCAAGGGGAATGAATCCGTAGAGGCCGACCGCACTCGGCTTGCCGACGAATTTCTCGAAGAACTGCATAGTCAGCGGCAAGTGAACCCGAATACCACTTCTCAAGCGATAACGCGTCCAGACTGACACGACGATGGCGCGCAGATGCCACATCATCTTTTGCCTCCAAGGAGTTGTGCGCCTGGGTAAGCTCTGCACGGAGTATAGATTCCTTCGTGCGATCCCCCAATTTTCCGCATTGCCCGTTACTCGGAAGCAATTGGAAGCAGATGGCGAATCGCTTCTCGAACGTAGCCCAATTCCTCTGTTTATCCGCGATAGTGGCACAAACAAAAAATAGTCGGGCTGGTGCTTAGGCCGGAGTCATTGCTAATTTTTATTAATGCCGGCGTAGCCAGCGTTGCAATAACATTGTGCGAGCGCGTTCGGATAGAGCTACGTTCCGCTTAGCGATCGGAGCACTATCGCCGTCGCACGTCTGCGAATTTTCACGACACGGCTTAGCCGAAAACGCGTGAAGGTCGCCGTCTTCGTTGACGCCGAAACCGGCGATTTCTCCGGAATCGTTGATGGCGAAGGCTGTCAGCAAATACAGAGGTGAATTGGCCGGTACTAGTGTGTTTAGGTCTGTCATCACCCCGTTCCGCCACAGGAAAGCGCGCGGGTTTCCGGTGGAAGGGCCCGGGGCGCTTACCGAAGCGCCAACCACCTCGGCTCGATTATTTATGTCCAGAGCGGAGCCGACCAGATCGCCCGGGAGGACGCCGAGGTCGGAGATTTGATCGTTCTGCCACAGGACAGGGTGCCAGACCGTGTTACCGGGCAGGGTCGATTGACCGACAATTACTCCGTGGTTGTTGATCGCCCACGCGCCGTTCCAACCCCTAATACCGTCGTATCCGGCATCGAGCCGCCGAGGTTTGACAAGCTGTGCACAGTACCATCTCTTTCCCATAAGACGGCGTGCGGTGCAGTTGCAAAGCCGGGAAGAACCGTATTCGCGCAGGTTCCCGACGCGCCGACTACCTGGCTAGCGTCGTTAATTCCGAAAGCCATTCCGACCGTGTCGCCGGGTAGCGGAGGTAGTTCGTTAACCTGCCCGGGCAACGGTCCCCACACGATGGCTTCGAAATCGAAAAACAAAGGTCCCGTACCATTAACCGCCGCTGCGGTGGGACAGTCAGGGTCATGATGCCCATTCTCCGCAATTCCTGCAATCTCGCCAAAATTGTTGATTGCTCCGAAAGTTGAGTTCGTCCCGCCCAGAGTCGGCCGGGGCACCATTACGCCGAAGTCCCACACAAACGCGAGACATTGCTGGTCGGTGCCGAAACCGCAGAAGTTCTCATTGTGCGCGTCCTTTGCGGCCGTTTCGGCCGCGCCGATGATTTGGCCGAGCTGATTGACGCCGCCCGCCGTACTATTCCGCCCGCCGAGTCCCGCTTTGCCGATATCAATCGGCGTTCCCCAGTACCAGGCGACCGCGTTCTGATTCCCGTCAGAGGCAGTCTCAACGCCCGTCACCACGCCATAATCGTTGAGCCATGTGGCTTGGCTGAATGGATTGTCCGGAGGGCCGAGGTCGGTGATGGCATAACGCGGCTGGGACTGCGCGCCGAGTTGGATTGAGACGGCTAGTGCTGCGATTAAGCTTAGCGCCGGCTTATAACTCTTAGAGGTGAATTTCATCAAAATTGCTCCTTTACTGCAGATAGCGCAGCGAGGAAGGCAAATTGATAGCGCTCGGACGTATTTTTGTGCCTGGAAATTGTTAGAATGTGGCGGCGGAAGGCAACCTTGGGGCAACACAGTAGCGAAGTGACCAGCTTGTTGCGCCTATGGAGTGGTGGCGACTCCAGAGCGCAGGACGAACTGGTGCCGCTCATCTACCAGGAGTTGCGGCGGGTGGCTCATTACCATTTGCGGCGCGAACGCAAGGAACACACACTCCAGACCACGGCCCTGGTGCATGAAGTGTATCTGCGACTTTGCAGTCAGAGCGATCTGCGCTGGGAGGATCGCGCTCGCTTTTTCGCAGTTGCATCAAGTATGATGCGTCACATTCTGGTGGATTACTCGCGGCGGCGCGCTGCGGAGAAGCGGGGCGTCGACCCTTTGCGCCTGGGCCTCGACGAGGCGTTGCACTTCCCGCTGAAGCAGCCATTCGACCTGGTTTTGTTAGACCGCGCTCTGGAGCAGCTTACCGCATTCGACTCCCGGAAGTGCCAGGTGATGGAGATGCGCTTCTTCGTCGGGCTGAGCGCCAAGGAAATCGCCTTGGTGCTCAAGACGTCGGAGGCGACGATACGCCGGGATTGGACCATCGCCAAAGCTTGGCTGTTTCGCAATCTTGACGGATCTGCGGATTTATGAACGACGATGATGCCGGCGATTTCAATTGGGCGCAGGTCGAGCGCGCCTTCAATGCTGCTGTCGAATTGCCGGAGCAACAACAGGTCGCGTTCCTGGCGAACCTGCCGGCCGCGGTCCGCGGCGAGGTGGAATCATTGCTGGCAGCGCATCGGCGTGCCGGCAGCTTTCTCGACAGCGAAATAGGTTCGCAGCCATCCAATGGCGGCGCAGCGAACCATCGGGAAATAGAAAGTAATACGCAAATCGGCTGTTATCGCATTGAGGCACTGATTGGCAGGGGTGGAATGGGCGTAGTTTATCGTGCCTTGGACACTAGGCTGAACCGTCCAGTGGCGGTCAAGTTTCTGTTCGACGAAGTGGGCGATGCACCAGCTCGGCGGCGCTTCCAGCGAGAGGCCCAGACGGCGTCCTCCCTAAGTCATCCCCATATTCTCACCGTGTACGACGTCGGCGAATTCCAGGGCTCGCAATACATGGTTACGGAGTTCGTTGACGCCGGAACGCTCAAGAATTGGGCGCGTGCCGAAAAGCGGACATGGCGGGAGATTGTTACGCTGATAACCGGAGTGGCCGATGGCTTGGCCACGGCACACGCTGCGGGAATCCTGCACCGCGATATAAAACCTGAAAACATCCTTGTCGGCCGCAACGGCTACGCCAAGCTGGCGGATTTCGGTTTGGCGAAGCTCGAGGAACGTTCCGCGGCGAAAGGAGTTACGCAATCCATCGGCGCTGAAATCACGAGGCCTGGGGTGATGGTCGGAACTATTGCTTACATGTCTCCGGAGCTGGCCTCCGGTAGGCCCACGGACACGCGCAGCGACATCTTCTCTTTCGGCGTTATGCTGTATGAACTGCTGGCGGGACATCGTCCCTTTCAAGGCCGATCGGATCTCGAAGTATTGCAAAACGTTATTCATGGCGCCACTGCGCCGCTTGGCAGCGACATTCCGTTGGGCTTGCGTGGGATTGTCGAAAAGGCAATCGAAAAAGATCCAGCGGAGCGTTACCAAGGGATGCGGGACTTGGTGGTGGATCTGCGCAGATTAACCCGGCAGGGTGCGGAAACGGCGACAGTCGCACCGTCAGTAAACCGGATGCGAACCGGGAGTGCGTGGCGAATCCGCGCGCTGATAGCGCTCCTAGCGACGGTCGTGTTGCTTGGGAGCGGCGTAGTTTTCTATTGGATTCACAGTCCTGCCGTGGAGGCGCCGCGGCGAGTTGTCCAGTTCGATGTTTCGTTCCCTGAGGGAACAATTTTCACTCCGAGCATTTCCCGCCAGCCCTTTGCCATTTCACCGAACGGCAAGAGCCTGGCCTTCACCGCCACTAGCGCCAAAGGCACCCATCTCTGGATCCGTGATCTTGCTTCCCCCGAAATGCGGGTTGTCTCCGGTACCGAGGGCGTGTGGTCGATGTATTGGGCGCCGGACAGCCGCTCCATTTTTTTCTCGGTGAAAACGACTCTGAAACAGGCGAATTTGGATACTGGTTCTGAGCGAACCGTAGCCGAGCTTCCTGAGATGCCGATGCTGGCAACATGGCGTTCGAGCGGTGATGTCCTGCTCTACACCGGACCGGGCGAGATGTACGAACTACGCCTGGAGGACAGCAGCGTTCGAAAAGGGCCGGCATTCAAAGGTATGCGCTGGCCGCAACTCCTCCCGGGCGGCGATCGTCTGATCTATGCAAGCTACGACAAGGCATCGCAACAGAGTCACATAGTGACAGCGGATTACGCGAATCGCGAACAGCTATCTCTAATGTTGACTGACTCGCGGGCGCAATACTCGCCGCCGTTACGCTCGGGCAACCCCGGATACTTGCTTTTCATTCGCGGGGGTAGCCTCCTCGCGCAGCGCTTCGACCC
>JBARMQ010000116.1:0-22136 GCA_049802535.1 Bryobacteraceae bacterium
ACCAGTGGTTGTGTATCCGAAAGGAGATTTATCGTGGCAGGCAAGAAAAAGACGAGGGCGAAACCTGCGGTTCCCACGCGGCCATTTGTGACGCATGGGGGAAAGAAGATTGACATTCCGGCCCTCACGGGGCCGGTGGGGCTGGAAACTTCTGATCTGCGGAAAAAGTATCCAACCCTAAACACTCCTATCGATATCGAGCTGATCCGATTCTATCTGTGCCAATTGGTCGATATTCACTATTTGAATGTCCCGGGTTCACAGAATTGGCCGCGGATCTGTATGGTCAATCCGCCTTCCATCGTGGAGCCCAGCGTTGGTGCGGCGATTAAGCAATTTCAAACCAAGATGAAGATCAGCGATACCGAGGAAACGACTTTCGGAATCGTGAAACCGAACGGCCCAACGTTGATCGCGCTAGTCGACTACGGCGACTACATCGAAAAGCTGGAAGAAGTGAAGTACGGCGGCGGCGGTAGCAAGGATCCGGCTGATTACATTTTCTATGGCAGTTTTGACATCGAGAAATTTGTCCGCCTCTATAAGGCGGCATTCTCCGGGGATCCTCATTACAGCGAGGCCACAGAACCTAATTTGAGAGTTTTACTCAATTACATGGCGCATGATCCATGCATTGTGGATCTCCGTTGGATGGCATATATTCTGGCGACGGTGAGTTGGGAAGCGACGGCTCCGGTTACCGAAACACACAAGAATTCCAAAGGCAAGGTGATCACGACACATCCATGGCGAATGACTTGGGCGCCCGTGGAAGAAGTCGGCCATGGCCACGGGCGCGCCTACGAACATCCGGTGAAGGTGTTCACAGCGGCCGACGGCAGCATACGGGTCACCGAGTGGGATGGCGATCAATGGACCGTTCGAGCTGACGGGTCAAACACTGCAATCAACAGAGGGGCATCGCCCGGCGTCGCGACATCGTTGGCTGGCCCCGTGAAGGCATATACCGACGACCCAGGGACCGAGTTCAGCTATTTCGGCCGGGGCTATGTCCAACTAACCTGGTGGGCGAACTATGCTACAGCCGGCGTAAAGATCGGCAAAGGCACTACGCTGTTAACGAATCCGGACTTGGCGTTGGACGCCGACACTGCTTATCAATTGATGTCCTACTGTCTGCGGACCGGCTATGGCTTTGCGAACCATCATAAACTCGGTGATTACCTTTATGGGGCGATGGCCAATTACACTGGCGGGCGCGCGATGGTGAACGGTACCGACCATGCCGGGGACATTGCAAAGTTTGCCAAACAATTTGAAAGCATCCTTATGGATGCGCGGAACTAGACGTTGTATGAAGGCAATCTTCTGGGTAATTCCGCTTGCGGCCGCTTCGATAGGAGTTGCCTCGGCACAATGCGAATTCAGCACTCTGGAACCTGGGCCGTCTGCCATTGAACGCAAGGCGCCCCGCTCGGTCTTTCCGGTGTTCGGGCCGAACGGAACGACACGCTATATCGACAGGGCAGGCAAAACCGTTCAGCCGCCGAAAGATATGGGTGGCAGCGGTTTGACTGCTTTCAAGGATTTTGTCGATGGGCGTCCACGCTATGGCTATCGCGAGGCAAAAGGCGGAACCAAAATTGATCCACAGTTTTTGGATGCGCTAGCGTTTCGCGATGGGCTGGCCGGCGTGGAGGCGGCAAATGGAAACTGGGGATTCGTGGACACATCCGGTACGATGCACATCGCTCCGGAATATCACGCGGTGGACGATTTCCACGATGGCCTTGCCGCTGTCGACCTTTGCGGGAAGTGCGGCTATATCACGCCCGAGGGCAAGCTGGCCTCCGATGCCACCTTTCGCCATTGCTATCGGTATTCGGGCAACATCGCAAAGGTGGAAGTCTCGAAAGGCGAGTGGGGTTTTATCGACAGGGCAGGTAAGGTGCTCGCAAGATTATCTGGCGATGCAGGCGAGTCCGCGTTGGTGTCGGAGGGTTTAATGCCATCCGAGAAGGCTGGTTCGAACGGAATCGGATTTGTCAGGCTGAATGGTGAATTCGTCATTCCGCCGCGCTTCGCGTTCGTGGAACCATTCTCAGAAGGTCTCGCAGCCGCGAATGAAGATGGCAAGTGGGGCTACATCGACAAATCCGGGAAGTACGCAATTTCTCCCCGATTTGCAGATCCGGAAGATCCGCGCGGCGGCTTGTTTCAAGAGGGTTTGGCGTTTGTGACGGATGAGAAGACCAAACTACACGGCTTCATCAATCCGAAGGGTGAGTACATAATCCCCCCGCAATACGGCCGTTGCAATGACCCTTCAGGGCAGCATTGCGCTTTCGACGGCGGATTAGCCTGGGTCGAAACGAAGACGACGGAAGGGTATATCAATCCGAAGGGCAAGTTTGTCTGGAGCACGCCTGTGGGCCACGGGCGATCTCAGTAGTCTCCTGGGTCACTTCCGATTGTGGACGCGCAGATTCGGGGCGAGTTGACACCCCGTCACCCTTCGATAGAGCCGCAACACGCTCAAAACTTCGGCTTGTGGATAGCCCAGTCTAGTACCGTCTGCCATACCGGGGCGTTGAAGTAAAGGGCTTGGCGGAAGCTAATGGGAGTCGAACCCACCCGCGACGACAGTAGTGCCGCACTCCGGTTTTGAAGACCGGGCCCCACACCGGCGGAGTCTAGCTTCCAAGTGAAATAATAGCGTCTTCGATCACAGGGCGAACTTTGTCGGCCATGGCGAAACGCAAAGCTTCAACACCATCGCCCGTTGCGCTCGAAATTGCGAAGAATGGCATCTCGTGCGCCGCGGCCTTAGCCGAAACGGCTGCAATTCGAGTCGGATCCTGGCAGGCGTCTATCTTGGAAGCAACCACAATCATCGGTTTCGCAGCGAGTTCTTCGCTGAAGGCGCGCAGTTCCTCCAGAATCACGTCAAAGTCGTCAGCGGGTTCGCGCCCTGTGAAGTCGGACACGTCAACTAGATGGACCAACAAGCGCGTGCGCTCGACGTGCTTCAAAAATTGAATTCCCAGACCATGTCCCTCATGCGCTCCCGCGATCAAGCCAGGAATATCGGCGAGAACAAATGTCTGGTCTCCCGCCTGCACGACGCCCAGATTCGGTTCAAGCGTCGTAAATGGGTAATCGGCAATCTTGGGTTTGGCCGCAGAAAGGCGCGAAATCAGCGTCGACTTTCCCGCATTCGGGAACCCCACGAGACCGGCATCCGCCAACAGTTTCAGCTCAAGACGAATTTTGAGAAGTTCGCCAGGCTTACCATCCTCGTGCTCGGTAGGAGCCTGATGCGTTGAGGTAGCAAAGCGGGCATTGCCGCGACCGCCGCGTCCCCCCTTTGCCACAATGCAGCGCTGCCCGGCGGCAGTGAAATCGAAAATCCGCTCCCCTGTCACGACGTTGTATGCAATCGTGCCAACAGGCACGGGAACCTCGAGATCGGGACCATCCCGGCCCGTGCGATTGCTGCCTTCGCCATGGCGGCCCCGGTCGGCAGTGTGTTCAGGGTTGAAGCGGAAATGAAGAAGGGTGTTGTAGTGGTTACTGGCGACGAAAATGACGCTGCCGCCGTGGCCACCGTCGCCTCCGCTGGGTCCGCCGCGCGGCACAAACTTTTCGCGTCGGAACGCGAGAATGCCGTTACCGCCGTCACCGGCCTTTACGGTTATGAGGACTTCATCAATGAAAAGCAACGAGTCGATTTCTGTGGCGTAACGTCACGCCCGTAAAGACAGAGCGCCGGACGCAATCGCGCCTATCCTTCGGTAAGGACGTTTACGAACTTGCCCATGCGTCCGCGATCGCGAAACTCAACGATTCCTGGAACCGTGGCAAACAAGGTATCATCCTTCCCAAGACCGACATTCTTGCCGGGCTTGTATCGTGTGCCGCGTTGGCGCACGATGATCGATCCGCCCGTCACAACCTGACCGGAAAACACTTTGATCCCCAGACGCTGGGAATTCGAATCGCGGCCGTTTTTGGAACTGCCTAAGCCTTTTTTGTGTGCCATTTAATCGCGTCCTTCCAGACTTAGCTGCAAAAAGCTAAGCCAGAATCTCCTGCACTTCCACTCTGGTGTAGTTCTGCCGATGGCCAATGGTTCGCTTATATTGCTTTTTCCGCTTGAACTTGAAGACCAGGATTTTGTCGCCCCGGCCATGCTCGGCGATCTTGCCGCGTACGCGTGCCGTTTTGACTGCATCGCCCACTGCCAACTCATTGGCATCATTTGAAATGGCTAAAACCCGGTCGAATTCTACGTCCGCACCGATATCGCCAGCGATGGTATCAACCTCAATTGTTTGGCCAGGCATGACGCGATACTGCTTGCCGCCTGTTTCAATTACAGCGTACATAACGTAAACCTTTTCGTTGTCCCTGATTCCAGCGTCGAGGGTAGTTGCTCATTTGGGGCAGGATGCGCACGGCATACCGGCCTCGCCGGAAGACGAAGTAACCCCTTTAGGATAGCGCACAGGCCAAACGGGTGACAAGGCGACACATTGGCGACCTGGCCCGCGAGTCAGCGTGGTCGTCTCATCGAAACATTCATCTGTGCGCTAGGCTAACGGGCGTGAAGCCGGATTCCATTCCTCGTCAGGTGGTCGCCGTGGCGCTGCTGCGTGGTCTCCCGTTCTTTGGCATCGCCTGTGTCGTTCTGCTAGTGGGCATTTGCTTGATCGTTTTCGCGCGCCGCCGGTCCCGCGACACTACATTGCTTTGGGTGGGCGTATTTTCCGTTCTCTATGCTGTTCGATTGTTCGTCGGCAATGATTTGGTTCATACCGCGCTCAACCTCCCTGCCGGCGCGTTCGCCCCCTGGGGTCTTTTACTGACCTATATCATTCCCATCCCTTATGGCTTATTCGCGCGGGAGCTTTTTGGAAGGGGCTGGAAGGGGACCATCGCCATCTGGCTTTGGGCCGAGGTTGTATTTTCAGTCATTGCAATTCCAGCTGCGCTCCTTGCTCATCGTTTCAATTTGACCGGCGGGATCAACAGCGCCTTGATCATCGCCGGCACCCTTCTTGTCTTGCTGCATGTGTTCCTTCGAGAGGGCGATGCCGATTCGGTTGCAAATTCGCTGAAGTGGCCACTGATTATCTTCGGCGTTTTCGTTATATTGACCAACCGCGGATATAGGCCATACGGGATCGACATCGAACCGGTGGGCTTCCTGGTCTTGCTGACTGGATTAGGATCGGCGGCCGCTCGCCGCACTTTGATGACGGAGCGAAAACTCAGGGACGTGGAACAAGAACTGGCGGCCGCAAGGCGGATCCAAGATTCGATCATTCCGCGGTCCTTGCCCCACGTCTACCTTCTGCGGCTTGCAACGCGCTATGAACCAATGACCTCGGTTGCCGGCGATTTTAATGATTTTCTCCAGACCGGCGATACGCGCCTCACAATCTTGGTGGCTGACGTTTCGGGGCACGGCGTTCCAGCCGCATTAGTCGCCTCAATGTTAAAGGTCTGTTTTGCGGCCCAACGGGAACAGGCACCCGATCCGGCGGCCGTTCTCGCGGGCTTGAACGTCATGCTCTACGGCAGCCTTGGCGGCCAGTATGTTACTGCCGCCTGTGCCGCCATCGATAGAGGAGCAACAAAATGCCGGGATGGATTTCAATCGAACGATTTCTGCAGGATATTCGCTTCGCGGCACGTTCCCTCCGAAAGAACGTCTTGTTCAGCGTCGTCGCCATTGCCACTTTCGCCCTGGGCATTGGCGCTAACACCGCCATCTTCAGTGTTGTGAATACCATTCTTCTGCGCCCGCTGCCCTATCCACATTCGGGCGCCATCGTTCACTTAAATCTGACTTGGAAGAATGGCGGCTCGAACGACGCGCTGACCGTTCCTGAGTTTGAGTTCTATCGCGACCATTGCCGTGCCTATCAGGCCATGGCCGGGATTCGCGGCGGCGCAACCGTCTCACTCAAACGGGGCGATGTGCCGGAATGGATTACCTCTCTACACGTCAGCGATGGCTTCTTTCAAGTGCTCGGCGTTCATCCTGCCATGGGCCGCGCCATTGAGCGCGACGATACGCGACCCGGCGGTCCTCCCGTCGCCGTCTTGAGCGACTCACTTTGGCGAAGCGCGTTCGCCGCCGATCCTGGCGTCATCGGCCGTCAAATTGAGATTGATCGTTTGCCTTATCTGGTGGTTGGAATTTTGCCGCCCAAATTTACCTTTATTGAGCAGCCGACGGATGTTTTCGTCCCCTTGCAACTGGGCCGCACGATCGCCGATACGGGAATGAACACTCGTGTCATCGCCCGGCTGAAGCCCAACACTTCCATCGAGCAGGCGCAAGCCGATATGAACATGGTTTTTGAGGCCTTTCGCCAACAAGGTTTGGCGCAGTCGGGGCAGCGTGGCATCCAGATCGAAAGCTATCAACGATGGCTCGCCGGCGATTTTCGCAGCAGTGTGTTGATGCTCTTTGGGGCAGTCAGCCTTCTTTTGCTCATCGCGTGCGCCAACGTTGCCAGCCTCCTGATGGCGAGGGCCAGCTCGCGCCAACGGGAAATTTCAATTCGTCTCGCAATCGGATCGGGACACTTACAGTTACTTCAACAGTTTTTGGCCGAAAGCCTACTGATCGTCTTCTTGGGCAGTGTGGCAGGCCTGCTAGCGGCCTCCTGGGCGTTGCGGACGTTGATCTCCTCCATCCCGTGGAATATGCCGCTCACTAATCACGTCGGTCTTGACACTCATGTGCTTGTGTTTACCTCCCTCGTCGCTTTGGGCACGGCTTTAGTCTTTGGCCTCACATCCTATTGGCAGTCCTCCCGGGTCAATTTGAATAGCTCGCTCAAAGAGAGTGGTCCCGGCGGCTGGCGTCAAGCGGCTCGCAATCGCGCGCGCAGCTTCCTGGTGGTTGCCGAAATTGCGATTTCGGTAATGCTTCTGGTTGGCGCAGGGTTACTGATCGAAACCATGTATCGCCTCCACCAACAGAAACTAGGCTTCAATCCAGATCGCGTCTACACCATGACCACCCCGTTCGGACCATCTGCACGACTCACCGCCGTAGGCATGCAGAACTTCGAACAAGATGTCCTTCACCGCATTCAGTCGACGCCCGGCGTCACCTCCGCAGCTATCGTTACGGACTTGCCTTTGACCGGCCCTGACAATCTCCCGACCCAGCAGGCAGGGCATCCCGAACACAGCATAGGCGGTATGGAATATCGCGCTATCAGCCCGCAATATTTTCGAACCATGCAAATCTCCCTCGTAGAGGGCCGCGCCTTTGAACAGTCCGACACCACCACGTCCACGCCTGTCGCGATCGTGAGCGAAAGTGTCGCACGCGCTTGGTGGAATGGCAAGAGCCCAATCGGCGATCGCATTGTGGTCGGCGAATACCAGGGAAGACAGTTTCCTGAAGTCCTCGAACAGCCCCGCGAAGTCGTTGGAGTGGTCGCCGACGTCAAGAATCTGGCCGTCGACGAAGCGGTTCCAACAACTGTCTATGTACCGCTCACGCAGCTCCCCAGAGTGCCCGGTTCGCTGGCTTTGATTGTCAAAGGAAGCGTCGACCGTTCTCTTGGTGCAGTCCTTCGCGATGCCGTCACCACGGTTCGCCCGGACCAGCGCATTCTGAATCTCGAATCCATGTCCGACATCGTTGCGCGCTCCGTTGCGCGGCCCAGTTTTAACGCATGGCTGATGGCCGCGTTCGCCATTCTCGCTCTCACTCTCACATCCGTGGGCATTTACGGGCTATTGAGTTCTCAGGTAGCGGGGCGTATACAGGAGATTGGCATTCGCATGGCATTGGGCGCTAAACGCACGAGTGTCCTCTTCATGATTGTGAAACAAGGGGTCACACTCGCCGCCCTCGGGCTCGTTTTCGGGGCTGCCGCCGCTTTCGTTCTTACACGTTTGCTGGTGAGCCAGCTCGCCGGAGTCAAACCCGCCAACCCGCTCATTTATGTGCTGGTTTGCACCCTGCTGCTTTTGGTGGCGATCATCGCTAGTTACCTCCCTGCGCGCCGCGCCAGTAAGATCGATCCGATTCTGGCCCTCCGGCAAGAGTAATTTCCACCTGCCTAACCATATCCGCTGCAGTAAGTTAACCACTCCTCCCAAAAAATTGCGCAGCCCCTAGTGACCGCCCGGCATCTTGAGTGTCTAAAGAGCTGCCGGATGGAATGGACCGATGCAGAAGCCGCCGCCGAGGCGCGTTCGGGAAATAAACACGCGTTCCGAGTGTTGGTGGACCGCTATAGCAAGGGCATTTTCCGTCTTGCCTTTCTAATGACCGGCAATGAACAGGATGCCGAAGATATGGTACAGGAAACTTTCCTTCGTTCCTACAAACAAATTCACAGCTTTGATAACCGCGCGACTTTTGGGACGTGGCTCCGCAAAATCTGCGTCAATTGTTCGCTGAATTTCCTTCGGGCGCGTAAGAACCGCAAAGAGCAAACTCCTCCGGCACACGTCGAGGAGCCAACCGCCAACTGGCTTGATCAAGTGGCCGCTCCCACTCCTTCTCCCGAACGCCTGACGCAGAGCGGGGAACTCGCATCCATGCTGGGACCAGCACTGAAGATGCTGACGGACGCAGAGCGCACCGCTTTTATTCTGCGCCACTACGAGGGGTCTTCTATTGAAGACATCGCCCGGACGCTGGGCCTGCAGACCGGCGCTGCCAAGCAGACTGTTTTCCGCGCTGTTCAAAAGCTGCGCGGAGCGTTAGAACCCGCTTGGGGAGTACGGCGATGAGTCAACTGCCGACGAACCATTTCGACGACGAGCAATTGGTCGACGCTTACTACGGCGAGTTTGATTCGGCCCATCATTTCGCGGCATGCGAGGAATGCCGCAGCCGTTTTGAACGTTTGCGCGATGTTCTCGATTCGTTCAATCAAATTCCAATTCCGGAGCGGGACGCCACCTATAGTGCTTCAGTGTGGGCTCGGCTCGTGCCAAAGCTTCTGACGGAACGGCCCCGCCGCCGTTGGCTTCAATGGTGGTCTTTCGCCCCGGCCTTTGCGGCGCTGCTGGTGATTGCTTTTGTCAGCGGCAGACTGATGGAGCGCGGCAGCCGTCCCGCCGGCATTTCGGACAAAGCGCGTGAGCGCGTTCTGTTGATTTCCCTGAGCGATCATTTGGAGCAATCGCAGATTGTCTTGGCCAATGTGGCCAATGCCTCGCCTGGGTCTGCCGGCTTGAGCGACGAGCGCGACCGCGCGCATGAACTATTAGGCGCCAATCGCCTGCTACGGCAGGCGGCGCTGCGATTAAACGATTTCGCCGATGCAGCTTTGCTCGACGAGCTGGAGCGTGTACTGCTTGATGTTGCCAACAGCCCCATTCGCAGTTCTCCTGCCGATCTCGAACAGGTACAGCAGCGGATTGAACACGAAGGGTTGCTGTTTCGAGTGCGCGTCACTTCCACAGCCAGCCGGGAAAGAGGACAGAAATTATGATTTGCAACAAAATTCTGATGGCGGCATTATTGGCTTCTATAGCCACCCCATTGGTTGCTCAGCAGGGCTTCATCAGCGACGCACAAAGCGCCCAGGCGCGTGAGGCTGGTAAAGGCGATTCGGATTACCAGCAAGGTCTGAGCGCGCTCGACGCCCGCAATTGGGATCAGGCCATTCAATTCTTTAACCGGTCTGCTTCTCACAAAGGCAGCAACACGGATGCGGCTCTGTATTGGTTGGCCTACGCCCAAAATCGCGCCGGCCAGCGTGAACAGGCGCTGGGAACCATCCGGCAATTGCGCCAATCCTATGCCTCTAGCCGCTGGATCAACGATGCCAGAGCGTTGGAAGTTGAGATTCAGGCGCAAAATGGAACTCCCATCAGTCCGTCGGCTGAATCTGACGAGGAATTGAAGCTGCTCGCTCTGAATAGCTTGATGTCGTCCGATCCAGATAAGGCTATGCCGCTTCTTCGCAAGCTGCTGACCAGCAATAATTCCGACAAGGTCAAAGAGCGGGCCATGTTTATCCTTGTCCAGAACCCGTCTCCCGACGCCCGCAAGATGCTGGTCGACGTGGCTCGAAGCAGCAACAATCCAGACCTGCAGCTGAGAGCGATCCGCTTCATGGGAATGATGGGCAGTGAGGAGTCCCGCAAGGATTTGGCATCTATTTACGCTTCGTCATCCGACGCACGCGTCAAGTCCGCGATCCTGAAGAGCTTTATGGTCTCGGGCTCGCGCGGCTTGCTGCTAAGCGTGGCCAAAAATGAAACCAATCCCGAATTGCGCCGCGAAGCGATTCGCCAGTTGGCCGTCAGCGGTGGCAAAGATGAGCTCTGGCAGCTATTCCAACAAGAAACCTCAGTTGAAAACAAAAAGGCGATTCTGCAGTCGCTGTTTCTCACCGGCGATTCTGCAAAGCTCGCCGAAGTAGCCCGCAGCGTGAAGGAACCAGAATTGAAAGTCGCTGCGATTAAGTCGCTGGGATTGATGGGTAACAACGGCCACGGGGATGTTCTCGTTAGCATCTATCAGTCCGACCACGATCCTGAGGTCCGCAGCGCCGTGTTGAATGCGTTATTCCTTCAGCAAAATGGCAAAGCCTTAGTTGATCTCGCGCGCGCCGAAAAGGATCCGCGCATGAAAGAAGAAATTGTGAAGAAGATGGCGTTGGTTCATTCGAAAGAAACCACCGACTACATGATGGAGATTTTAAAGTGAAGACCCTACTCTTTATCGCCGCCGCGTCAGTGATGTTCGCGCAAGACATTCCTTCGTTTTCGAACGCGCATCTCGAGACCCGTGCGTTCTCCGGCAATCTGGATTCGCAGCTTCGCAGCACGTCGCCTACTTGGTACGGCTATCAGGTGAAAACTACGCAGCGCGATGAAAGCTGTTGCTGGTCGGATTCCAATCGCGGCTGCTGGCTTGAGGACCATTCCGGACATCACTCAGGGGGTCTGCATTCGAACGGTCCGGTGCATCTCGAAGGCTCGGCTGCCGCGGCGGTTCTCTATCGTGTCGCCAATAACCAGATTGAAAAAGTGCAGCTCTATTCGATGGCGTGCCCGCTCGATGCGGGAGGCCTTCCGGTAGTCTGGCTGACCGGCGTTCCGATGAGCGCCAGCCTCGCCGAATTGCGTCAACTTGCTGTCTCCAATTCCACGAATCGGCTTACCGACAGCACCATCTTTGCCATCGCCCAGCACGACGACCCACAGGCGGATACGATTCTGAATCAACTGGCCGCCCCAAGTCAGCCCGAACGAACACGCGAGAAAGTCTCGTTCTGGCTCGGGACCAGCCGTGGCGTTGCGGGAGTTCAAACGCTTCAACAAATGCTGAAGAACGATCCCAGCGATAACGTCCGCGAAAAGGCCGTCTTTGGTCTTTATGTCAGCAAAGAACCGCAAGGCGCGGCAGCCTTGCTCGAGGCCGCAAAGTACGACTCATCGCCACGCGTTCGCAGCCAAGCCATCTTTTGGATCGCACAAAAAGCCGGTAAGCAAGCCGCCGCCACCATCGCCAATGCGATCGAAAACGATCCCAATACCGAAGTTAAGAAGAAGGCAGTCTTTGCGCTGTCCCAGCTTCCGAAAGACGATGGCATTCCCAAACTGATTGAAGTGGCGCGCACCCAAAAGAATCCTGAGGTTCGCAAACAAGCGTTCTTTTGGCTAGGCCAAAGCGGCGACCCGCGCGCCCTGGCATTCTTTGAACAAGTATTAGCGAAGTAGCTTCGTTCGGGCCAGCTTAACGCGATGCTGTTTGGGCTGGCTCGGATCGTCCCAACGTGTCGTACAACGGCTCTGCAGGCTTTGCTTCCGGATTGTCCTCAGCAACCGAGATGGCCATCACGCGAATATCGTCATTCTGTGGAAGTGTGATCGACTTAGCGCCGGCCGGTAAATCAATCGCATAGGCAAACAAGTACGAGTAACCGTACGGAACGTTCTCGCCCGCGGCGTTGTGATGATGCGAGCAATACCACGCAAGGTCGGCGCGTTTGATGTAGCCCGGTTTGATGCCGGTCATTTCCGCGTAATCGTCATGCTCCATTCGTGCCGGACGCCTACCCCGCGCAGGCACCTGCACATCCCTGCCAATCCACTGCCGATCGTCCCACTGCCCGATAAAGCCTCCCCAATCTTCGATGTTCAGTTCGTTGCGCTTGCCGCCCACGATAAAGGCCGCGTCTTGATCCCCATCAGCCGAAGCCGCAATCAGGTAGACGCGATTGTACGTTCCACTTGGCAGATTGATAATTTGTCCTTTGGCAACCACGGCATTCGGCACGCCGGTCTTGGCATCGGGAAGGTTGAACTTCACGTTGTCGAAGGTAATCTCCGCCGGCAGCATCTCCGCCGGTAAACTGTTGCCCTTCCCGTCAAAGCCGGTCTTCGATGCTGCTCCATCGTTGGTCGCTGTCGCAAGGTCATACTGCAGCGCTACCGGCGCTGAGCGCACGGCGGCAACGGTGGCCCGCGGCGCGCCTAGCTTCACTGCAAACGTTCGCGGTTGAAATGCCCCAAATGATGTAACGATGGCGCCATTGTCCACGGTTGCCGATCCAACCGGCTGTTCCTGTCCGTTCACTTCGCGCGCTTCCATGACCGGCGCGGCGAACGACACCCTAATGTTTTGCTCGGGTTTTCCATCGAGCTCAACTAACCGCACAACTACCTCGTCCCCTTGTTCCGCCTTCTTGACCGCCATCACTCGAATGCGAGGATTGCTCACTTTCAGCAGCGAGAATTCATGTCCTAACGCGCCCGCATGCTTCGTGGTTTCAAATGCAATCAGCGGTTGATTCAGCCGCTCCGCCTGCCAATCGGTCTGGCCGTCGCGCCAACTGCGGACGTGGCCGGCAATTCCGTATGTGAACTCGTGGTGTCCGATGTCTTGCGTCGCCTGATCCTTGTAGCCGCCCTGAACTCCTGGAGTTCGCATGAGAGTGAGTCGAATGGTATTGTCCGTCGGCTTGTCTGAGCCGTTCTTGCAGTCCGTCAGAATGGTCGCGCCAAACTCGCCGCTGGCATCCGTCAAATCGATCCATTGATGCGATGGCACTTCAAACTTCTTCGGTTCAGCAGTCGGGCGCTCGATGGTTCCGATGTCCCAGTTATACGTCGCCATCCGATTCGAAGCGGTCAGCGGAAATGCCGCTTTCAAGTTCGATTCTTTGGTATTCCAGTCAATAACGTTCTTAAACTCGACCCGCTTGCCAGCCTCGCCGGCCGAAAGACGAACGGTTTGCACAAATTTCGATCCCGCCGTTTCGCGCGAGATTTCGAGCGCCACCCGCACCGGCCCGTTTTCAACGATTCGTATCTTTGCTGGGCCGCCGACATATTCTTTGGGCTTTGCTTGTTCCTGATCCCAATCCATGTTCCATGCGGGCCATTGCGTCGGGTTGTCGTAGGAAATTTCGAGCTGCGCCGGCGCCGATAGCAGTTCCTTGTTGATTTGCTTATCGAAGATGCTTTGCACGTCGCCGTTCGCATTCACCGTCACGCGATAATACTGGTTCTCGAGCGAATTCTCCGACACTTTCAAGGCAGTGTTGGCGGCTCTTGAACCGGGTTGCACCTCATAAACTGCATAACCAACGGATGGCGTCTTGGCCAGAAACAATACCTTGCCATTCGAAACCTGCGCTGGAACTTCGCTGCCGTCCGCAGCCGTAACGTGCACCGTATTGGGCGTGCCTTGTGGAAACTTCAGATCCGCTTCCACCACATCTTCCCGCTCAATATTCAGCGGGTTGAACACCACCACAGGAACGCCTTTCGTCTCCGTGTCTAGACCGGCCGCAACTGCGTCGCTCGCATCGCTTAGTACACCCGCGAATTGATTCATCGCGATCACGTCGTCGTTCCATGCAAACTCATAGGCCTTCGGCGTCGCTGTGCCGGCCGCTATGTCGTGAAATTGTCCTCCCATCACCAGCGTCCACGCATCGTTCATCCGTTTCAATGGATAGGGCCGGGCGCCCAGCCATTCCGCGGCAATCGACGACTTCTCCGCCGCATCTGCCAACAACTCCTCTTTCCGCAGCCACCGCTTTTGATATGCCTCGGAGGTCAACGATCCAGCCGAGTGATTGGTCAACTCCATCTCGCCTGTGTAGCGGGGAAGCCCGGCCGCTTCCGTGGGCGAGATATCCAAGAACATTTGGTCCGCTCGCGACGAAATGACATGAACCGGTCCCTCTCCGACCTGCACCGCCGGCCAGTCCGGATGCTGACCACCTCTCATCGAAAAGTAACCTTCAGGCGGCAAACTCGCGGTTCCTTTCGTTACGATTGCTTCCAACGTCTTTACCGAATCCTCATTCGGAGCGCCGCCGGTGTCGCCCGTACCGTAATAGTGATAATCGGTATAGACGCCGCTCTCCTTGCCGTTGTTTTCAACGCGCGCCGCCCAATTATCCTGATAGCGGTCGTTGTCGCGGTCCTGCTGAATTTTGATCAGCGCCTGTAATTGCGATTGCAGCGCAAAATGTTCCTGAAGATCTTTCTGATCGAGCCGTTGGCCGCTCTGTTGTTCCTTGTCTCCCTTCTCTCGCAACGCTTGCATCTGGGCGCGCGTATCTTCTAATGCAGCATTCGGTTGCGGAGGTGGCAGCGGTTTGCTCAAATCCGTGTCGATGTGGCCGTCATAACTGCCCGGATTGAGCCCAGCCAATACCGTTTCGCCGTCGGGGCCGACCCACACACCCACATCAAACGGCGTTCCTTCAGGCGTTTTCTCCCGAGAGTCCGGCCCGCCCGCGTCGGCTGACGATCCCCATACCAGTTTTTGTGTCGAGAATCCTTTCACGCCAGCGTGGGCCAGAATGGTTGGCAGCGATGCCGGAAATCCAAAACAATCCGGCAGCATATATTCCGCGCTTGCCTTGCCAAACTCCCTCCGGAACCAATCGTTCCCATAGAGCACTTGGCGGATGATGGATTCCGCGCTGGGCGCATTCACATCCCCTTCTTCCATCGACGACCCGGCGGGAAACCACTGCCCCGACGCCACGTAGGTTTTCACCTTGGCATAATCGGCCGGGAAATATTCCTTCATAAAGCGATAGCGATTTGCGCCGCTGAAATTGAAAACGTAATGAGGATATTTTTCGAACAACTTGAAGTTATCCTCCATCGTTTTTCGAATGTATTCGTTGATGACCTGCGGATACTCCCAGCGCCATTCAGTATCCAAATGCGCGTAGCCCACCACGTAAAGTGTGGGTTGCTTGGTTAAGTCGGGCTTAGTGGCCGTTTGTGCATTGGCCCCACTAATCGAAATCAATAACGACAAGGCGGACAAAATGGACAGGATTCGTGACATGGAAATTCTCTGAAAATTACGAACGCAATCCCTACTATATGCGCCGCCGCAAAATACGTTTTCAGCGCGGCGCCCTCCGCATGACGTGCCAGTGCGTCATGCTACGGTAGATTTTTTAGTCTTGCCCTCACGCGTTTCAGTCTTTCTTCTGCTCTTGTCAGCATTGTGTTTCGGTGCTGAAGCGCAGCAATCCCACTATGCCGGTCCGGAAGTCTGCGCATCTTGCCATCGTGCGATTGCAGTCACCCAGGCGAAGACTGCGATGGCTAACACCTGGCGCGGCGACACTGCGTCTTTCACGGCCCTTACGATCGACGAAGGCAAGACCGGAGCGCACGGCAGCCCCCTTCACTACGAAGTCAAACGCATCGGCAATCATGTCGATTTCTCCGTCGCAACGGCCGCAAACGGCAAACTGACAGAGCCGGTTCGTGAAATGGTCGGCGGTCAACGCCACGGCATCAGCTTTCTGATCGGTGTCGATCGCTTCGGCGGTTTTCCGTTGGCGCGGCCGGCTCTCATCGAGGCGCGGTATGCGCTTTCCCACACCGGAACGCTGGTGCTGTCTCCCGGTTTTGAGGACGACAAACCCGCCGATCGCGAAGACGAACTCGGCCGCGTCTTGAGTCCGGCATTTGAAAATCGTTGTCTCACCTGCCACGGTGAGCCCGGCACCTTGGGAGCTGCCAAGACCGGTGGTGTTCGATGCGAAAGTTGCCATGGACCAGCCTCCGTCCACGTCGATTCGGTAACTCATGCGGGCCAAAAACTAATAACGCCCAAAAGTCTGGCGGGGGCAAATAGCACCGAGGTCTGCGCTCAATGTCACAGCGGGCTCAGCATCACAAGCCACTCCGATCCCATGCCCGAAGACGTACTTGTCTCGAGCCAGGTCCCCGCACTTCGCAATTCCGAATGCTTCATCCAAAGCGGTGCGAATTTGACCTGCACCTCTTGCCACAATCCACATGACGACTCAACGCCTGTAGTCCAAACGTCTGTGAACGTCTGCCTTCGCTGCCATTCTCTATCGGCGCCGCAGCATGCCGCCATCTGCCCCATTAACCGCACGCAAGGTTGCGTCGGATGCCACATGCCTTCCGTGCCGTCGGATTCCTTTCACTTGACCGACCATTGGATTAGAGTTCATCCGGAGCCTGGTGTGAAATTCCCGCCGCCGGACGAAAGTCTCCGCACGCAAGTCATCCCTAAGCGTGAGTATCTTCGCATGATCATGGTCTCGAGCGATGAAAAGATGAAGCTCGCTACGGATCGCCTGGCCAAGGGTGAGCCTTTCCGCACTGTTGCACACGATCTTTCCGAAGATCCCACGGCACCCGGTGGCGGATTCATCGGAGACGTCGTTGTCGCCGATATGGATCCTCGGCTCGCCGCCGCTGTCGCTCATCTGCCAAAGGGCGCTTCTACGGGCGTTGTCGAAGTCGGCAATAACCGGATCGTCCTTCATCGGCCGCCGCGTAATTTCCGGTTTGATGCCAATCGCCTCTATCTGGAGGCTGTGGCATTAAACGACAATGGTGACCGCAAAGGCGCCGTTGCCAAGAATCAGCAGGCGCTCGATACGTATCCATATCTACTACGAGGTTTGGTACTGATGGGGACAATGTTGGGACAAGCCGGCGATGCCGCTCGCGCGTCCTCTGTGCTTCAGTTTGCCGCCCAGTCTTACCCGCGGGATGCATCGACGCAGTTCGACTTGGCCTTGACGCTTGAGAATCAGCCGGCCCAGCAAATAGAAACTCTGCGTCGCGCTATCGAAATCGATCCCGACATGATTGCCGCTTATCAGAGCTTGGGCGCGGCTCAATATTCGACTGGGCAACAAAACGCCGCCATTGAGACCTTCCGCCGCGGCCTCAACATCGATCCTCTTTCCGCTGTTCTTTACTACGATCTCGGTTTGGCACTCAAAGAACAAGGCGACAGCGTGGGCGCGGCGCAAACGCTCGGTTTGGCCAGTAGCCTTGACCCTTCCATTTCCGCCCGCAAAACGCCCTGATTCGCGCCTAACGATCCATCACGGTTCGCACTAGGTCGCCTAGCTCCTGCGGAGTGAACTGATTGCCTTCCAGGTTTACCGCCAGCTGTCCGTGCCGATCGATAATCACCGTTCGCAGCGTATGCGTCACCAGGCCATCCACGCTCCAAAAATTCATGCCAAACATCCCGGCGATTTGCTTGATCTCCTCCCGCGGCCCTGTCAGGAAATGCCAGCTCGCCGGATCCGCCTTCCAAACATTGGCGTACTGCGTCAAGGTTGCGCCTTGGTCGTGCTCCGGATCGATCATGATCGTCAGCAAAACCAAATCGCGGCCGGCGCGGGTATGGAAGCGCTGTTCCACCTTTGCCAAATTGTTCGAAAGTCGAAAGCAATACGTCGGGTTCGGGCAGCGCGAATAACCGAAAGTCAGCGCCACCACCTTGCCTTCGAATTGCTCCAGGTGAATCGTCTGTCCTGCCTGATCCGTCAACGCAAAGTCCGGCACGCGTTGTCCAATCGATAACTCCTGAACCGTTGGGTCCAGCACGCCTTTCAGCGCCGACAGCTGCCCTGCCGCCATGGGCTCGGCTTCAAAGTTTGCTGCGGCTATTTCTCGAATGTCTTCCGCGTACAACGTGTGGCCGTGCTCCACAATCGTAAAACTCACCGCTTCGCCTGTTTTCAGCCCGTTCAATGCCTCCCCGTCGTGGACATCAAACTCCATTTCCATTGCATCCATGTATTGGGGAATCGCTTCGCACGATACCGTCAGCAAGTGCCGCGCGCGATCCGCCTTCAACACAATCCCTTTCGCCGCGTGATTCTCAGCCGCCCAAATTACGCCCGCACTTAGCAGAATGCCCATCGTCATGTGCGTCAACATGGTTTCATTTGCCGCCTAACTGATACGCTTTACGATCCAGTTTGATCCAGTCCTTTGCAAACTCCTTGATCGCAATGTACTCATTCTTGCCGACGCCCGCGAAATGCTGCCGGCTGTTGCTTGCCGGCCACCAGATGTCCAGCCCCGTAATGCGCGCGCCATGCCCGAGGCCGATATGCTGTTCCATCGGGTTGCCGCCAAACGAGCTTGTGCCGCCCACGGTGCGGTAGATCGAACGTGCGCCGCGGCCATCGTCCTCCACTGTCACCTTGATTTGCGCCCCGACCGCGCTGCGATTGCTCTTTACGCCCGTCAAGCGCACATTGATCCAGTCATTATCGTTGCCAGGGTTTTCAAACACGCGCATCACATGTTTATCGGAAGGAACCGCGCCGCCCAGCCCCGCAAGAATGTCCTCATGTCCAGTTCGCGCCAAATCTGCGAAGACCACGCCGTGACCCTTATGTAGTTCGCCCGTTCCCGACGACTCGGTGATGTCGGTAAAACCTTTGCCTTCGTCGTTGCGCAACAAGGCGTGCGGCATCAAGGAGGCCAGCGACGGTTGGCCCATGCCCAGGTACATGTCCAGATAGCCGTCGTTATCGACATCGCCAAAGTTAGCGCCCATCGGCATCAAGACTTTGTCTAGTCCGACCCTTGCCGTGACGTCTTCAAACGCGCCGTTGTGCAGGTTCCGGTATAGCTTCAACGTTTCTGTCGCCACGGGCAGCCCTAGGTAACTCCGTATCACTTCTTCCATCGAACTGAAATAGCAGGTGACGAACAGGTCCGGCCAGCCGTCGTTATCGTAGTCGAAAAACCACGTCGCAAAACTGAAAAAGGGCGCTTGCACACCCGCTTGCCTGCCGATTTCGGTGAACGTCTTGTCGTGGTTGTTGTGGTACAGAAAGTTCGCGCCGGTCACATTGGAGACGTACAAGTCCGTGAAGCCGTCGTTATCGTAATCCGCTGCCGCCACTCCTTTGCTGAAGGCAACCTTATCAATGCCGGCCGCATGTGAAATGTCTTCAAACGTCCCATCGCCCCGATTGTGGAACAGTTGACTAGGCGTATTCTCATTCCCGATGAACAAATCCAGGTAGCCGTCGTTATCGATATCCGCCCACACGGCGGTTTGCGTCGATGTCACCGTCTTTCCCAGTCCACTCGCATCCGTCACATCGGTAAAGGTTCCATTGCAATTGTTGCGAAGCAGCGATTTCCGGTTGGCCGCCTCCCACCCTCCGCGCAACACTAGCAAGTCCATGCAGCCGTCGTTGTTGTAATCGCCCTGAATCAGGTTCAATCCGCCCAACTGATTCGATAAACCCGCCTGCTCCGTCCGGTCGCTAAATGTGCCGTCGCCGTTGTTATGGAAAAAATGCAGTGGCTCGCACATGTCCATGCTCGATGTCACTACGTCCAACAGGCCGTCATTATCAAAGTCCTCAACCACCACTCCGCCTGCTCCGGTGAACACGTTCAACCCTGCGGCAGGCGCAACATCCTTGAACCGGCCAATGTTTTCCTTCGATGCAAAGGTTGAGAGTGGCACCAGATACTTCGGTGGAACTGCGGAAGGATAGCCTCCAATTGTCATATAAGCCAGGTTCAACAGCCACTTCACTTCTAAGTTCGTGCTCCGCCGTTCCAGGCAATTCGTGAAATATTCAATAGCCAGCTTCGAATTCGCCTGCTTTTCAAAATGCAGACCATTTTCTGGCGGCGGGAAAATGCCATATTCCCCTGGATCGTGATAGACGCCGTTCTCCATCTCCGATAAATGCAAATAAGTCACTCCCAGCGCTTCCTCCACGTATGCCAACGAGCCCGGCACGCTCGATTGCGCGATCTGATAGCTTTTCTTCCACTCCGCGATAGACTTTTCCATCTCGCCGGAATAAACGTAAAGCAGCGCCAGCACGGCGTGTCCTTGCAGGAGGTTCAATGGTGCAATCTTGCCCGCGGCTTGGGCATCCGCTTGGGGCAATTGCCGCCCCAACCGCTCAACCGCGGACGAATACGAGTTCTTCCGCACGGCACAAACCTCGTTCAGGTCGCGGTTCCAACCTGCCGGTTTCGCAGCCATCTCAAAAGCCGCATTGGCGGACGTTATCCCAGAGATATCAATCGTGTCGCGAACCACGCCTCGCGAGACCATCGACTTAATTCGCTCCGCATCCAAGTCTTGCGTCTTGGGCGGCGAATGAAGGATCTTGAAAATCGCAAATCCTGCCGGGATTTCTACGATGCCCGTCAATCGGCCCACAGCCAGTCCCTGCAAGGCTTTCTGCACCTCCGGCCGGAGTTGCGCAGGGTCCAACTGGCCCATGTATCCGCCGTCGTTGGCACTTGGGTCGATGGACTTCTCCTTAGCCAGCACTGCAAAATCTATGCCTGCCTTCAGCTGGTTCAGAACCTCCTGTGCCTGGCTCTCCGACGCCGTGACGATGCCGCCCAATGCGAGCGGCTGGCCACCGAACGCTGGAACGCTACCGAGCAAAACGACAACCACAGTTAGAACACAGAAGTACCGTCCTGTTTTGTGTTTGCCACCGGTCATTTAGTTGTATTGCAATTACATCACTCCGACGGAGGTCAGAACAAAACCATTGACTGATGTACACATCCACTGTAAACTTCCCAAAGGTCTCGAACACACGTTTTCATTTGCTTAAAGGGGAGTCCGTGCCGATTTCTGTTCGCAAGCTGTTAAGCGTTGCATGCGCCTTCGCTTTCCTTTCGCTGCCGTTTGGCATACATGCCCAGACAGTGGCCAGTATCACCGGAACAATAACTGATTCATCCGGCGCTGTCGTACCGAACGCGACTATCACGGTCACTAATGACGCAACGAACGTCAAGAAGGTCGCAACGAGTAACTCCGCCGGTTCTTACACCGTTACTGACTTACTTCCTGGCACCTACACAGTCACTGTCGAAGATGCGGGCTTTCAGACGTCCAATCACAATGGCGTCGGCGTTGAAGTCGCTCACGCTGCGACGGTCGATGCTGTTTTACAACCAGGAAACGCCACCACTACGGTTCAAGTGCAAGAAAATGCCATCGCTCTGGATACCACCCAGCCCGATCTCAATACCACCATCGAAAACAAGGTGGTCGAAGAGCTGCCCACTGAGATTTCTGGTGGACGAGGCCGTCAAATTGACAGCTTTGTCTTCTTAGCGCCTGGCGTGACCGGTAACTCGTTCAGCAAGCGCATCAACGGCGGTGTCGACTTCCAGAACGAAGTTGTCTTCAACGGAATTCCGATGGCTCAATCGGAGACGCAAGGATTTCAAACCATCTGGAATCCGCCTTTCGAACTGGTAAATGAGTTCAACGTGCTCCGGTCGTCCTTTTCCGCTCAATATGGCTTGGCCCAGGGCGTTATCACGTATCACACCGCCTCCGGCACCAACGAACTCCACGGCGATGGGGTGGAAATCATCCGCAACAACTACTTCGACGCTAAGGGCGCGTATAACACTTCGGTGCCGATCGACAAAGAGAACAACTACGGATTCAATATCGGTGGTCCGGTTATTATTCCCAAGCTTTACAACGGCAAGAACAAGACCTTCTGGCACTTGACCATGGAATGGTATCGGGAAAACAATAGCTCGACTAGCTTCTTCTCGCTGCCAACAGCCGCCGAGAAGGCAGGCGACTTTAGCGGTCTGGGCCAAACGATTTATAACCCGGTTGGCAGCCGCTGTACCGCGAATGGCAATACGCCGGGCGCGGCCTTTATCGGGAACATTATTCCGACATCATGTTTTAGCGCAACTTCCGCCTCCCTATTGCAATACCTACCCAACCCAACTCTCCCGGGCTTCCAAAACAACCAGGAGAGCCTCGAAGGCGTTTTGCCCACCAGACAAAATCCATGGGGTTTCACAATCGACCACAATATCAACGACAGACAATCGATTCACTGGGCAATGTGGCGTGACAAACAGACCTC
>JBARMQ010000117.1:0-42557 GCA_049802535.1 Bryobacteraceae bacterium
GTAGAGACGACAGCAGGCCAGCACCCTGAATCTGGCCACCACAAATAGGGTAGATCGCCCATGAATCGCGCCAGCAGGATTGCCGATACAGCTGCACCAATCGACAACCACCCCCGAACAATCCAAACGAGATATCGCACCAAAGGTCGTCGTGTTTTTCCACATTGCCGGGCGCTCACATCGCGCCCAAGAATGGCCGGCGACAAGTGAAACAATACAAATGCGACTGTCGCGCCAGCGACCAGCGCTGCCACGAAACCATAGGGATTGTTGGCATGGCCAGGCAAACGATCCCGCCGACCTCCAGATGGGCAGCGCGAAGCAAAGGGCAGCCTCCCAGATGATGCACTCAACGGTCTTTAGGTTGGATGACTCGATTGGCATTCACTATGAGTTGGCTCTAATGGTTTGTCGCACATAGGCCAGTTGGTCCAGTTCCGTTAACAGTATCGCTTTGAGGTGAGTAGTGGTTCCAGAGAGCGCTGGTCGAAAATGCCCCATTCATGCCCAGAATAGTAAGTGGTATGGGCTGCGGGAGAGGCACAGCATTTCCGAGGTATCCTGACGCAGTAAACGTTTGAATTGCGTCGCCCGAGATAATTGCGCTCAAGAAGTCCTCCATCGTACCGTCTGAATCAACGTCTCCTCCTATTTTCCGGGTACCAGTCTTGAAATCGAGACCTGGTAACTCGTAAGGGAACATTTCAGAAATTGTCAGCCCAGCGAGCGACATGCCTCTCATCGGTTTGTGGTTACTATCTTCGAGTTGATACGTCACAACAACTGCGTAGCCCCGTGAGCCGGAAGATCCAACCTGGTAGCACTCTCCTGTTATCTGTAGGTACTCGGGTACGGCGGCTCTGTGGTTGCGCCTTAAGGCATTCGCCACTGCGGCAGCGGCATTAGCGGCCGGCAAACCAAACCGATTAACCTAAGGACCGTTGTCGGTCCAATATGTTGGAAGTAAAGATCGATGAATGGGCTTCTTTCATGGCCGATCCGACCCACGGACAAATGAAGAAATTGCATCCTCGACTCAGCGCACGAGATTTCTCGCAAAGACTCCAAGCCCTTGATGTTTTCACTTTCTGTTGTACCGCCGCTGAAAGCTCTAGCAATGCCCCACTTCCGATTTGTATTGCCTCGGAAGCCGGTTTCGCCTGCTGCCCAGCGAACGATAGTTTGTCTGTCCACCCAGCGAAGTTGCCGTCTACTTACTTGCGCCCGACTTACTTGGCGACGCGTGCGATCCACGAATTCTGCACGGTCATCAAAGTCTCGTGCGCCGTGCCACCATTTTCCGTCCACGAGCCGGATAAAAATAATCCTCTGTGGAGGGTTTCCGCAGTCCGCCCAGTTTCGGTATACCGGCATCCACGGGTCTGTGTGACTATAGAACGGAATCAAGAGCCGAGTCTCACACCGGGTAGGCCCCGCTTTGGTGTGCGAAATGACCGGGGTATCGTTTAGTGCGTCCGGACAGAAATTAGGAACCACTTTGCGGATGTTTGGAGGGCGGCAACTCATTGGTAAAGTGCTTCTGCCAGACTATCCGGCCGGTATCGGCGTCCGTAAACCGGGTTGATCACGACTGGCGATGTCAGCGAATTTAGCGCCTTGGGATCATTTGGGAGTTTGAGCTTCCACAAAAGCTGGAGCTTAGGCGCAGTTTCGGGTGATAGGGCGGTTTCATTTTTCGCCCATCCGCTCCGCTGCGGATCGCCACCAAAAGTCAACCAACTTGCGGCCGCGATCGAGCTCGACAATACAATAGCCACCGCGGCGGTCAGAATCATGGGAACCGGCTGCATTGAAGCCTCCTGCGCTGACAACTACCGCTTGCCTGCCCGGCTAGTTCGGCAGACACGCCTCGATCGCTCCGAGCAGGAAGTCCACATTTTCTGATGTTGCCAGCGGACCCATCACGCCGATCCGCAGAATCTTCCCCGCCAGCTCGCCAAGTCCCGATGCAATCTCGATGTCATATTGTGCCAGCAACTCCTGGCGAAGCTTAGCTTCATCGACACCCGGCGGCGGCGTCACCGTTGCCAGGTGCCACAGACGATCGATAGCGTTTGGAACGAGGTAGGTGAATCCTAGCTCTACCAGCCCGATTTCGAGTTGCTGGGAGGCGCGCCAATGACGCTCCCAACGGTTACGCAGGCCTTCTTCTTCAATCACTGTGAGCGTTTCATGCATCGCGTAATACAGCGGCGGCGCCGGCGTGTGATGATACACGTGCGGCGGATCGAAGTACTTTTCCATCAGCTTCAAGTCGAAATACCAGGTGAAGGGCATCTCCGGCCGCTTGTCCAGAGCCTCCCAGGCGCGAGGCGATATCGAAATGGGCGAAAGTCCGGCAGGACAGCTCAGTCCTTTTTGAGAGCAGCTATAGGCAACATCGATGCCTACGCCGTCGAGTTCGACCGGCATGGCCCCAAGAGAGGTGACACAGTCGGCAATCACCAGCGCACCGATCTCGCGAGCAGCCGCCGTGATGTTTCGACCTGTCTGGTAAGCGCCGGTGGACGTCTCCGCTTGCACGAAAGCTACCACCGAAGGCCGCTCCCGCTCCAGGAATTCGTGAGCTTCGGCCTCACTAAAAACCTGTCCCCATGGTTTGTCGAAGCGCACGATCTCGGCTCGCTGCCGTTCGGCCATGGCCGCGATCCGATTGGCGAAATGACCATTGGCGAAGATGGCGAATTTTGTTCCCGGCCAGACAAAATTTGCAATAGCCGTTTCCATCGCTCCACTGCCGCTCCCGGGAACAGTAAAGGTGAGGAGATTCGTAGTGCCGAAGACTGTGCGCAAGCCGGACCGCACATCTTCCATCACTTGCAAAAAATAAGGATCGCGAATGCCCAATACTGGCTGGGTCATAGCCTCATAAGCGCGTGGGTCCACCATGGACGGACCGGGGCCGTAGAGAAGCCGTTTCGGGACGGTAATGCGCCTAGGATCTGTCGAAACCATACCCTCTAAGCTATCGCATGAAAGCAGGTGTCAACTGGGAAGATTCTATTCCGCGGCTTCTCAGAAGACTAACTCTTTTACTTTTCCGGCGACCGCGTCGGCATTCGGCGCTGGAGTATAAAACACTCCCAGATGAAATGGTTTTTGCGGGCCGCAAGAGAGTTGTACGGATGGACCGCCGGCATTCCGGATCAATATGTCGTTTGGATCGTCCACCAGGAAGATCATCGGCTTTGCATTCACCTGCACGTGAAGAAGGAGTTCTTTCCCTCGGCATTCAAAGCTTTGTGCCGTCGCTTCGACGTGCTGAACGTCCCCGGCCCAATGGATCATTGGTTCGTCGGAGTCCGGCGTGCGCCTTGCGGTAGAGGGTTCCTGCGGAATTGGTGGCGCAGGAGGTACCGGAGCAATTTTAGCCGATTCCGGAGCCGCGGGCTCGGGCGGCGATTCAGGGCCGGCCGCTGAAGCATCCTCGGTGTCACCAGCATCCGCGGGCGGAGGCGGAATAGCGGACGCGTCGAACTGACCTAGCAACTTTCGAGCTTCTGTCTTTTGGTCGCCGCTTTGGGCATAGCGTTGGGCTTGGTTGGCAGCTTCCCGCGCTGCGGCCACATTCCCAAGGGAGAGATCGCAGTTTGCAATAGTCGAGAAGACGTAAAACGCGCGATCGGGTTTGATGGTCTTTATCGAGGACAATGCCGTGGCTGCCCGGCCATAATTCTGCATGTTCATCGCCGTCATGGCCAAGTTCAGCTGCGCATCCGTAAAATCGGGCTTCGCTGCCACTACTTTTTCGAGGATGGCCAATATCTGTGTTTCCGGAGCATTTGTCTGATGAAGAAGCTGAGCGTACAGATAAAGGACATCCGGATCATTCGAACCCAGCTGGATTGCTCGCTCAATATGCTCTCGCGCCGCACCGCTGCGATTTCGCTCCCAATCCAGGAAGGCCATTAGTTCCTGAATATCAAGGTTGTCGGGATTGCCGGTAGCTAATTCGCGAAGCCTTTTTTCAGCCTCACCCCATGTTTGTTTGCGGGAAGCGAGTAGATCGGCGAGAGCAACGCCGGTTTGAAGCGGGGACAGTTGCGAGATCTTCGCATCAACGGCCGTTCGAGGCAAGTTCACATCGACCAAGCCGGCGCGTAAAGCGGAACGATTGACATAGGCATGAAGATCGGCTGCCACCGTGACCAGATCCTTGCCGTAGATGCTCCGAAAGCACTCTTCCGCCGATGTTCCTGAGGCGACCGCGGAGAGGAAACGCGGGAATCCAGTTCGATATTCGTCGCCAAATTCAAGCATGTGGGTAAGCGACCAGCTTTCGGCATAAAAAATGGACATCTTGTCTCGTTCGTTGTAATACGACGAGCTCTGGTCGACGGAAAGCAACAGCTTCAGATCGAGCCACGGGGTTGAGCGAAGGATGGCGAGCCGGCCGGGCAACGGACCTCCGATGACGGCCTGACTGCCGCGCGCTTCGAGGGAAGAATAGAATTCTGCTAATCCTTCATTCAGCCACACCGGAAATTGCAGATCCAGATGTTCCACGATCAAGTGAGTGTATTCATGGATAGCCGCCGGATAGTGGGCCGGCTCAATGTCCTGCATCACGATGTAATCGCGGTTGTGACTGCGCACGTAGTACGCGAAAGCGCCTGCGTTCATACGGTAAGGCGCATATTCATGCTCGGAACGAAACGCGATGATGCGGACGGGCAACGATGCAGCGGGCTTGGAAGGACTACTCGCGACGAAGAAGTACCGCACTTGCTCGAACACCTGTAATGCGCGAACAGCATCCTTCTCTGAGTTCGTGGTGTACATCTCGAAATTAGGAGTGGCCACTCTGATCCAGGTGTCGGCGCCCTCGACTGGAATTGCGCCGATCAGCACAGCGAAGAGAAATGGGATGAGGTGGCGTCGAAGGTACATCGTCTCTACAGCATTACTTCGTCAGTCCCGGCTAAGAAGCTGATACAGGATTATTCTGAGACGATGCGGGTAAGGCCAATCGAAACTGACTTAGTGCGCGGTTACATACATGAACCAGAGGCGCCGACGGGCGCAGGAATTGTGCTGACACACGGCGCCGGCGCCAACTGCGGCTCAAAGTTGCTTACAACTGTCGCCGCTACCTTTGCGTCTGCGGGATTTGTCGCCTTGCGGTGCGATCTCGCATTTCGCAAACAACGGCCCTCTGGACCACCATCGCCCCACACTGCCGCACGTGACCGGCAAAGCTTGCGAGACGCATTAAGGGAGCTGGGTCAACTCGCTCCGGGCCCGCGCTTCTTAGGCGGCCATTCTTATGGGGGCCGTCAAGCGAGCATGTTGGCTGCTGAGGATCCGAAGGTGGCCGCCGGCCTCCTGCTGCTCTCCTATCCCTTGCATCCGCCGAAAAAGCCAGAGCAGGCGCGGACCGCGCAGTTCCCCGATTGGAAAACGCCGGCCGTATTCGTCCACGGAACAAAAGATCCTTTTGGGACCATTGCAGAATTGGAGCAAGCAGTCGCGATCATTCCGGCGCACACCTATTTAATAGCGGTGGAACGCGCTGGGCATGATTTGGGAGGAGGCCGGTTCGACCTCCAATCGGTGATCAGTGAACTGTTGAAGCTTGGGGGATAAGAACTTACGCCAGCGGAGCCTTCTGAACCTTACCATCGCGGATGCAGGATGTGCATACGCGAATCCATTTGCCTGCGCCCTTAACAAAGGCGTGGACGGTCTGCAGATTCAAGTTCCAGCGCCGCTTGGTCACATTGTGGGCGTGGCTCACGCGGTGCCCAAATTGCGGCCCACGACCGCACACTTCACATACTTTTGCCATGATTTCCTCGTCGCCCGCGCACACTGGCCCGGCGATCCAAAGATTAAGTGTAGCAAGTGCGCCGCGATGGCAGCAAGATAAGCTTGGTAAGTTGCTGTGAACGATAGACTTCTGACCTGCACCGGCAACCCGCAAGCCACCGGCCAAGCACTCAATACCCGTAGCGCGGACGCCCTGCCGTCGCCCCAAAAATGCGAAGCAACAGCATGCCGGCAACAAATCCACCAATATGCGCGAACCAAGCGATTCCGCCGGCGCTCTCGGTAATGCGCCCGAACGAAGTCAACCCGCCAAGCACCTGCAAGGCGAACCAATACAGCAGCAGGATTGAGGCTGGAATTTCGATTGTCGTGAAGAAGATGAACAGAAAAATGAGAGTGAAAATCCGCGCCCTCGGGAACAGTAGCAGGAAAGCGCCCATCACCCCGGCGATCGCTCCGCTAGCGCCAATCGTTGGGACCGGACTGCCCGAACTCGCAACCACCTGCAATACGCCCGAAGCAATCCCGCAGATGAGATAGAAAATCAGAAATTTGATGTGGCCTACCCGATCTTCTACATAGCCGCCGAAGATCCACAAGAACCACATGTTCCCGATCAAGTGAAGCCAGCCGCCGTGCAGGAACATCGACGTGATCAGCGAAGTCTCTCGAAAACGGTCAGGCACAATCGCAAAGGCCGCCATAAACGCCGGTTCCACGTAGCGCGGCAGCGACAGTTCATACAGAAAGCAGACGATGTTCAGGAAAATAATGGCTACCGTGGTCACCGGGAACGAGTTTCGATAGAGCAAAGCCCGTAGCGGGATCATGGCTTAACGAGAAGCTTGGCGCGTAGCGAGGCGAGTCACAACGCCCACGCCGGTCGCGCAACGCTCCGCAATTTCTGGATCGATGCGCCGCGATTCGGCCGTTTCTCTGGAGGAAGCGAGCAGCGTCCTCACCTCATCCTTTGAAGGGATATGTCCCCTTGCCCCAATGGCAGTGCAATTCAGTGCCGCCGCCGCATTCGCGAAGTCCAGCGCCTCGATCAGTGGCATGTCCGCTAACATCGCTACGCAAAATGCGCCGTGGAAAACATCGCCGGCCCCGGTGGTGTCGACTGTATGGACCCGGAACCCGGGAGAATAGGTGTACGCACCGTCTCGAAGTGCCAGCGATCCATGCTCCCCTAGCGTCATCGCGGCAATCCGCATGCCATACTCTCGCTGCAGGCGGTCGAGCGCGACAAAAGGGTCAGTTTCGCCGGTCCACCGGGCTGGCCAAACGGAACTGGCCATCAGGTAGTCCACGTTACGTAAAACCGCTTCGAAATCCAGATAGATCGTATCCACATCGAGCGACACCGGGATTCCATGCTCTCGCGCCACCCCTGCGGCGAAGGCTGCCGCTTCGGTGTCGTACCCGTCAATGTGCAGCATCCGGCAAGCCGCGATGTCGGCTGGATCGATCTCCGCCGCGGTTAGGCGCAATGAACGATCGCGCTGCCACAAGACAGTCCGCTCTCCGGTGCGCTGATCGATTAGGATATAGGCGGTTTGGTTGGGGCATCCAGGCCGAACGATCAGGCCGCCAGTCTCAACGCCCGTGCCTTCCAGGCTCTCGCGCTGCACCATGCCGCGCAAATCGTCGCCAATCGTACCGATGTATTGCGATCGCGCGCCCAGTTTCGCGCACGCCACGATGGCAGTCGCAACCTGACCGCCTGGACTCAACAGCTCCCGCTCAAAGGCGACTTTCCCGGCGTATGGCGGAAACTCGGACAGCAGAATCAGGGTGTCGGTCGCATTTAGACCTATGCCTAATACGTCGACTTTACCGTCCAAAAGATCCTGCTTCCCCAATCCTACTTCTTCGTGATGGAATTGGGAACCTCGTACAGGTATATGGTATGCGTATCGCCGCTATGACCTTCCGTATCGCTGGTATCGATCGGTTTCCAGCCCGGAATCGGGTAATCATAGGACACCACTCGAGTATGTGGCCGCAGGTAGCGTTCAAGGTTTGGCCGCAGGCTCTCATTTGCTGAGTTATTGAGATAAAGCGTGACCACATCCGCAGTGGTTAAGTCGGTTTCCAGCAAATTGCCGTGAATAATGCGGACCGAATTCTGCAGGCCCTCTTTTTTCACCTTAGCAACTGCTTCCCGGGCCAAATGCTCGGAAATTTCGACTCCGACTGCCTTGATCTTGTACCGTTGCGCCGCCGCAATCAGGATTCGTCCGTCGCCGCAGCCAAGGTCATACAGCGTCTCGCCTGGCTTTAAATTAGCCATCTCCAGCATTCTCTCGACGGCGTGCTGCGGGGAGCCCACATAGGGCGCTAAATCATTCTTAAAATCTGAAATCCGAGGCTGCTGCGCTAAAGCTACCGCTGCTAGCGCAAATACAGCGAAAGAACACCGAATGCCAACACCAAGCACTCTCATTCGCATGGAACCCTCAAGTGTTCTTCAGTGTACCGCGAAGTTAGTATTTTGTGACAATCAAAAAAGCTTATCGGCCGCCGCCGCTGATGGCCGTCGACAAAACTCTTTGCCGCTTGGCGCGCAGAATCCGCGACAACATTTCGGTAGTGGAAAACCACAGGTCGCGTGGCCGGGAAATCGTATATTCTGTGCCCTTGAATGCCCGAATCGCATGGCTGATGGAGTCCTTCCAAGGAACTGCCTGCGGGTTCAAATTGTAATTCATATAGAAGACAGGGCACTCAACATCTCCGATGCGCTTCAGATCGTCTTGGGGTACATCCGCGTTCAACATGGCCTTGGGGCCGGCGAATATGACCGCGTCTGTCGACGAATTGCTTACCTCTTTCTCGATCAGGCCTTGCAGAAAATCGGTCTCTCCGTGCTTCTGACTGAGGGTTGTGAGATTTACCGTCCCCAACTTCATGGTGTCCAGCGCCTTGCCTAAAGAAACGAGGTCCACCGTCGGCGCATCGTCCTTCCGATAGACGATCCGTTGCTCTTGAATATTGAATGCAACCAACGAAACCCGCGCCACGTTTGGATCGCTTTCGATGGTCTTCAAAATACTGACCAGCGCATCGGTATCGCTACGCTGTAAGGCGGCCGAATGCGACTCCTGCGGCGCAAAGTTCACCAGCAGCTTTACGTTCAGGTCCGCCGTGTGATTTGCCGGTTGCCGGTGGATCACCGGTTCATCGGCAAATGGTTCCGCAATCGCCGGCGCGATCTGGCCGGAGGCGATAAACAGCGACATCGGTTTGTCTTTCTGCGGAATCACTGCGTCTGTATCCCAACTGAAGGAACAGATCCGCTCAGCGCGATCTCGCATCAGCCAATCCACGTGATAACTGCCTTCACCCAGATCCATCGCGCCGTCCAGCGTCGCATCGCCCCGCGCATCGTCTTCAATCGCGGGCACTCGAATATGTTGCGTGAAATAGGATGCGTGGTCTTTGTCGCCGCCTTTGTACACGCGGAAGATGATGGTGAGTACTTCGCCCGGATCGCTCAGCTCCCGCAAAGGAACGCTCACGTCGTAACCGGCGTGGAAACGAAGGTCGAAACCTAAATCGGCCTTTCGCGGTGTAACCGTGCAGGGCAGATCCTTGCGAACGTTGTCCTCTTCGAGTGCCGCCTGGTCAGAGGGCAACAGGTTCACGCTTTCGCCTGGTTCCGCGGGTTTAATCAACTGCTGTGCGGCCAGGCGCGGCACAAGCAAACCGCATAGTACTAGCATTGCCACAGGCACGCCCGCCTGAGTGGGCGGAAGGAAACCCCTCCCGCGGCACCGCGATTTAAAAAACCGCACCGCCATAGTCCCCCAAGACTTCGACAACGTTCCAGGCCACGGTTCGGATGACCGTGTGCACAGTTCCTTTATTATGCTCGAAAACTTCCCCCGTTAGACGGCCTTCGCAATTCTTTTACAGCCGCCTCGCAATTATTCATGGCGATGCTCCCCGGACGTCTCTCAATGAGCTGCGGTCCGATCGCTCCACGCCGTCCGAATAACGCCCATGGTCAGGTTTTCCCCCTGTGTTACAGTGCGAGTGAATATGGCGTCCCGCAGTGTCAACAAAGTAATCCTCGTCGGTAATCTAGGGCGCGATGCGGAGACCAAGTTCACCGCCTCGGGCGCAGCCGTCACCCGCTTTTCCGTTGCAACCACCCGCAGTTGGAAGGATCAGCAAACCAACGAGTGGAAGGACGAAACCACTTGGACCAATGTCACCGTTTGGCGGCAGGAGAATCTCGCCAACTACCTCACCAAAGGAAAACAGGTCTATATCGAGGGGCGCTTGCAGAGCCGCAGCTATGACGACAAAGATGGCAAGAAGGTCTACGTAACCGATGTCGTCGCCGATGAAGTGATCTTGCTCGGCGGCCGCGGCGACAGTGCCGGACTTGAGCCTGGCTCGGCGCCTCCTGCTCGTTCCTCGGGAGCTTCCTCGCGCCCGCGTACTCAGGGCGCACCGTCCTCACCCCAAGCCCCGGACGAAGATCCGTTCGGCGGGCAGGGCATCACCGACGACGACGTCCCATTTTAGTGATACGGGTTACAGTGCAAGCCTGATCGGCTCGCCTCCGTCTCCGCTAGTGCTGATACATTCGTTGCGCGGGAAGATGAATGAGCAAACGAACGCTTTGGGTCTCCATCGAGAGCATTACGCTGATTGAAAACGGCGATGTGCCCGGACAGCGTCCGCCGACGGATCCTCGGAACGCGGTTGTGGCAACTTTGACCTACCCAAGATCGGGCGCCCCCACAGTAAGCTCCGGGCAACCCTACAACATTCCCCAAAATTCCTCATATCGGCCCAACCAGGCTGATTTCTTCGTCTCCGGCCTGTTCAAAGAAGTCGTTCAAGATCAGACGATTCTCGAAATTAAGGTCACCGATACGGATAAAGCCAGCAAAGCGGAAAAGATATTCTTCACCGTCCTCGGAACCCTTGTCAGTGCGGGACTAACCGCCGCCACTGGCGGCCTCACCGGCTTTCTCGGAGCCATTTCGGGCATTGGCGTGACCCAGATTTACACCGGAATGGGGAAGCTCGGTCAGGACCAGGTCTACGTCATGGGAGCTACCGGTAAGATACCTATCGATGTCGATGCAATCTCGGGAAATAAGGAAGATCCAACCGTCCAGACCTACCCGCTAACCGTCCCTGCCGATGTTGAAAAAGGGTATCTCGTTCTGGGGCCCGATAACCAGACGCAAACCAAATATCTCAAAGTTCCCAAGGGAACAAAGAACGGAAGCATAACGCTGCGTCTGTACGCCCTGCCGGATTAGCCCCAAGAAAGTCGCAGCCACGAAAACTCGTTCTTCATCCCAGAAATATGTCTATTCGCAATAAGGTCGAACAACTGATCCATCTCGCGGAGTCTGGCGAGTTCCTTATGGCGATCGAAACGTTCTACGCTCCGCACGCCACCATGCAGGAAAACAACCAACCGCCCCGTGTCGGATTGCCCGCGTTGCTCGAAAACGAACGTCAAGCCCTAAAGCGCTTTAAACACATCCACCAGAACAAGGCAGTTTCTTTCGTAATCGACGGCGACCGCGCTGCGATCAATTGGGTTTTTGAATTTTCACTCGAGGATGGGCGGCGCATCCGGCTGGATGAAGTCGCCTATCAGGAGTGGCAGGACGGCAAAATTATCCGCGAAAAATTCTACTACGATCCAGGGCAACGGGAAATCAACCTGGCTGCGCCCGCAGAAGAAAAGTAAATGCTGCGCCCGGAACCACTGTTTCGCCGCATGCCAACAAATGGACAATCGAAGCGACGCCTGGGTAGTCTATGCCTAGATTGATATGCCCTTTGCAAAGGTGGGGCGGCCGGATCTGGCAGCCGCTGCTAATTGGCTTCGTAGGTAAGGAAGTTAAAGCCCTGCTCGCCGATCGGAACCGGATCACATCAGCCGCGCGGCCTTCCTGCTCGGTGAGCTGCGCGTATTTAGTGGCATCGTTCGGTTTGGCGCACAGGAAAGTCCCCCGAAGCCGGCTCGCAGAACGGAACGAATGACATACTCGAATGGGCCCCTGCTTTTGCCGCCTCCGGTTCCCCGGTAATCAGGGTGCCAAGACAAGCTCGGTCCGGCGCGGACTGAACTTTTACCCGGCTTCGTGTTCGGGCAACGGAAGGAGCTGCAGCTCGGGCATCGGAAAATGTTTCTTGTTGTCGGTGAGCAGCGGCACTTGGTTGACCAAGGCGACGGCGGCGATGGTCACGTCGGTGTAGGAGAGGGTTTGCCCCTTCGCTCGCCGGTCGCGGCGCAACAAACCGGCTTGCTCGGCGATTGCCGGGGTGATCGGGAGACACTCCAAGCTGTCGATAAAAGCCTTGGTCTTGGTCTCCTCCCCGGCCCGTAGCCCAGAGTAAACCTCCGTGATGTTGACCGGGCAACAGGCAAGCACGTGGCCTTGGTCGATGATCTGGTCAAGGAATTCGGTGCGGCCGTACCGCCCGTTGAGGTGATCGAAAATGACCGACGTGTCGAGGAGGATTGTGGCCATCAATGACGGATGGCGTTCTCGAACCGTTCATCAGGTTCAGACCGGATCTGGTCAACGTGGGCGGCGCCGCCTTGGGCCAGCTCCGGGTGGTCGGCCGGTTTCCACGATCCGGCTGAAAGCTTCAGGGCTTCGCGCTGCCGGTTGCGCTTCACGTCGCGCCACAGAACGGCGACGACATACGCGGTGCGCGGCTTATGTTCAGCCCCGGCCAGCCGGTCGAGTTCGTAGGCTAGTTCCTCTGGTATCTTGATTACGCTCGGCATAGGTTCCTCTGGCAAGTACCTCATTCGGTTTCCCGCCTTGGTACCTCAACTTAAATCTTAATCCGTTCAGAGTCAAGTCCGAATTTCCCGGCTCCCTGCTCGACGGGTCGAGCAAGTTAAGGCGAAGCCCTTAACGCTGGTGTCTCCGAAAGCATTTCATCCGCGCCTTTCTCCGAATCCGGGTTAAGATTTAAGCACTGTCACGCTCACGCTTCGTGCCGTGAAAGGGGGATGCCGGGCGAGTGCTCCCGGGCCGACTATCGCCAGTTCAAGCATGGATACGCGATGACGGCGCACTGTGAACCCGGCTGATCCTGCAACTTTCGCCGTCGTCGTCGCCATCCTCGCTTTAGTTGCCTTCACCTCAAGCTACATCCCCGCTCTTCGAGCTACCAAGGTCGATCCCGTTATCGTCCTCCGACTCGACGGCTGAACGGATCCAATCCGCCGACAAGCACAGCAGAATAGTATTCTCGTAGCGCAGATCAAACGATCATCTCCTCTCTTCCAAGCCATGAATCACCACAACTTTTCCCGCCGGGAATTCGGCCTTGTCACTGGAACCTCGCTTTTGACCTTTGCGGCCGCCGCTCAACCTGCCCCAGGCACTCTCACGGCAAGGGATGTCATCAAACGCATTCAACAGAACGTGGGCGTTCCGTGGATGGAAAAAACAGTCGATACATTCAAGACCGGTAATCCTGATACACCGGTGAAGGGCATCTGCACAACGGTAATGTCCACCATGGACGTATTGAAAAAGAGCGCCTCCTCCGGCAAGAACCTGATCATTACCCACGAGCCAACGTTTTGGAACCATCAGGATCTGACCACAGGCTTCGAAACCGATCCGGTCTACATTGCAAAACAAGATTTCGTCAAGACCAACGATTTAGTCATCTGGCGCTTTCACGATCACTGGCATCGCCACGAACCGGATGGCATTCTGACCGGCATCGTCAACACTCTTGGCTGGAGCAAGTACCAAGCTCCGCGCGTTTCAGGCGACATGCAATACCAGGGCCGCCAGTACTTCGTTTTGCCCGCAGCCACACTGAACGGCTTAGCCGCCACCATACAGCACCAACTGGGGAGTCACGTAACTCGAGTGATCGGCAATCCGCAGGCTCGAGTCAGCAAGGTCGCCCTGGAACCAGGCGCATCCACCCTCGAGGCTGCCATGAAGGCTCTCGAGCGGCCTGACGTAGACGTTCTGATCGTCGGCGAACCCCGTGAGTGGGAGGGCGTTGAATATGTCAAAGACGCTGTGGCATGCGGGGAAAACAAGGCGCTCATCATCCTCGGTCACGTAACGTCTGAGGATCCCGGCATGGAAGAATGCGCCAAATGGCTCAAGACTTTCATCACCGAAGTACCGATTGAATGGATTCCCGCGGGCGAACCTTTCTGGACACCGACCTAGTCCGGATACCGGCTTCGTCGGGAGGTCCGCTGAGCCCTGCCTATTTCGCGGTGAACGGAACCGTCGCCACGGTGTTCTCCCAAGCCATTTGCAGCGTTCCCTTGTCGCCGCCAGTATGGTCCAGCGTAATCTTGAACGTCTCAATCGGTTGGGGCGGTTTGCTCATCATCATCGGCACACGGCCTAGGTCTTTGCTCTGGTCGTAATCAAGTCCCCACTCGCCCGTCGCCTTGCTCACGATCAACTTCCACTGCTTCTGGTCAAGATAGACAAATAGCGTGTAATCGCCTTTGGGAATCTTCAGACCTTCCATGTCCAAATCCGCGTCCGTGTGCAGTGCCGTGGCCTCGTTCGCGCCCGCGCGCCACACCTTGCCATAAGGCTCCAGGCCGCCGAAGATTTTGCGTCCGCGCATGGATGGCGCCGAGTAGTGAATCACGATGTTCTTGCCATCGATTGTGGTGGATGTATCAGCCGGTGGGCTCGGCTTCTGAAAGGCCGTTGCCAGCGTGGCCACACCAAGCAGGGCAATTGTTACAACCGAAATTCGTTTCACTTCTGAAGGCTCCTTTTGCGACTCTTCAGGTTTATCAGATCCGATTCGACCCTGGCCCTATCAGTCGAGATCGAACGCCCGCTTCGGCGGCGCGCCGGATTTATCTTCCTTTGCTTGCTTCAGCAATTCCTCAAACTTCTTCTCGCGCACTTTTTCGCCGCCCAAATGCGACGCAAAGCTCTTTGAAAATAGTTCTTCGCGGCGTCCCGCCTCGCCTTTTAACTGCTGGACGGCGGCCTGCAGGTCTTCTATCAAAGGCTTCTTCGGCGCTTCTTGATGATGAATTACGGCTCGTGTCTCAGGGTCTATCCGCAGAGTCGCGTTGCAACACGGGCACGCGACCTCAATCAAATCACTGGCGCGCTCAGACATAGTCGAATCGTAGCGCAGCCCAGCCGCTCTTCCGCACAAAGTGTACGCCGCCACCCACTACAGTGGAGATAGCCAATGGCTCCATTTTTCCCTTGGATCGCACACTACGGCTACGTCGGCCTCTTCGGCATAATGGTTTTAGGCATCGTTGGACTGCCGCTGCCGGTCGAGACGCTGCTGGTTTTCTCTGGCTATCTCGTCTCCCAAGGCAGGCTTCACCCTTTATCCGTCTTTCTTGTGGGATTCACAGGCAGCGCCTGTGGCATTTCGCTCAGTTACTACCTCGGCATCACATTAGGACACGGCTTCATTCGCCGCTTCGGCCGTTTTCTCCATCTCACCGACAGCCACATGGCGCGCGCCAATGCGTGGTTCCATCGCATGGGCAATTGGGTCCTCACGTTCGGCTATTTCGTCCCCGGCGTACGCCATGTCACTGCACTGGCAGCCGGCATCTCAGGCCTCGAATATCGCATTTTTGCCTTCCATGCGTATTGCGGCGCGGCCATCTGGGTAGCGACTTTCTTAACCTTGGGCTACGTTGTCGGCGACCGGTGGCGCGAGGCCTTTGCAGCCGTTCAACATTACCTTCTAACGATTTCTCTCGCTGCGGCGATAATTATTCTGTTGATCTGGTTTCTGAAGCGGAGGAGAAGTGCCACATGATTTACGACAATCCGGCGATCGCCGAAGAGGATATTCCCCGCGCATCCTCGCCTCTGCTTCAGGTGGTGGTCGACACCTATGTGAGTGAGAGCAACAAGGTTATCGCGGTGTGGCGCGCTTTTTCAGACGACGATCTGAACTTCAAACCACACCCCAAGTCCGCCTCTGTGCGCGACATTATGCACCACCAATTGCTCAGCGAGCGCCGATTCTTCAGCGGCTTTTTAGAAACTCCCGAGCCCGACCCCGACGAAGTGCTACCCCCGACGGAAACCGTCGATGGCTTCATTTCCCGCTTTCTGGAATTGGTCGTTCCGCGCGTCACTTACCTGGCGGAGCTGTCGCAACAATGGTGGCTGCTGGAGGCGCCCTTCTTTGACGTTCGCCGCCAACATGTTTGGATCTTCTGGCGCCGCGTGCTCCACACCGCTCATCACCGCACTCAGTTAAGTGTCTATCTTCGGCTTTTGAACAAACCTGTGCCCCCCACTTATGGACCAACTGCCGATGCAACGTGGGACGGCGCCGATCCAACCCACACCATCGAAGCCGCCTCACATTAGCGGCCTTCAGCTTGGACGATTCGATCGGCATCTTGCAAAATGATTTAGCTGCGTTGCGAGGTTACACCCGACTTTTTTTCAGATCGTCACCATGACCGCAGTCTTAATGCAGTGGTCTCATACTGCGAATCGTCTTCCCAAGGATTTCTTTGAAGCGCGGTGCCTTCGGATCATGGGCCGGATACATAAGGTAAGCCACGAAGTTTCTTCCGCGAAACTCCCAGAAGCGCAAAGGGCACGGCTGCGTGCCACCACACAAGAGAGGAACTCGCTAGTTCATCGGGTGGCACGCTCGATCCCTGCCCGTCTTGCGCGAGCTCCTCAGAAGATATTCTCATTATGTTGCGACTGGTCGTCGGGACCTGAAATCTCTGTGTCGTAACCCGTTGTTATGGCGCGTGAGATGCTGGTTTCCTTTGGCATGTCAAAAGGGCGTATTGCCGAAATTTGGTCAGCAGACGTTCGAACATCCTGCGTAGCCCAGTCGCTCAATCGCTCGTGTTTGCTTCTGGGCCCGGGTAGCTCCTCCTCGGCGATGATCGTGATAACCGCCCCGCCCTTGGGAAGCCGAAGAAAGTGGTTAAATTCCTTGCCTTCGGCCGGGGAGAAGCTAAAGTAGAAGGGCGTATTGCCGGACGCGTCGATCCCCCACCCAGTTGGAATCGCGATGGAAAATCCGTATTTGTCGGAAACGAAACGTGCCGCATGCCCGAATCCCTCCACTCTGCCGTAGCCATCTGCACTAACCCACGCCGCAGTAAGTGTGATCGCAAAGAATGCAAACCGCCAAATCATTCTTTTGGACATGAATGCCCTAAAATCTAAGGGTTTCCAGGCGCCAAATCCACTTGAGCCAGTTCGGGTAGGCGGAGAGAAAGCCTGGCGGTGGATCACCACAGAGTTTGCCTCCTGCCAATCGTTCCTATCGAACTCTATCTGGCATGGTGTCCAGCGTGCCATTTGCGATGAAAAGTAGTGAGGCCTCAATGGTACCGGTGGAACAGAAGCGAGTTCATGTCGGGCCGCACCGCCAGCGCATCGTTCGGATAATAGGCGTCGACGTTCTGCTTGGTGATAAGCGTATGCTTCACGAACACCGCCGGTGGCGTCGATTCGCCCCGTAGAATGTTTAGCGCCAACGACACCAGGTGTTCGCCGTATTTCTCGGGAAAGAAACCGACTGATCCGATCAGGCGGCTATTGGGTTCCCGCAGCTCCGCGCGCGCGGCGATTGTCCCGTTTTGTCCCACGACCGCGCAATGTTCCGGCCTTCCGGCTTCGGCGAACGCGCGCACAGCCCCCAAAGCAACCGAGTCGTTGACGGATCCAACCAGGATGTGGGTAGCCGTCGAACGCGCCAGGTACCGGCTCACCGCGTCCATTGTTTCCGCATAACCACCCTTCACGTCCAGAGTGATCACTTTGGCCGGATCAAGGTCCGCGATAATCTCGCTAATCCCGGCTGCCGTTCCCGTGAGACGGGAGTTCGTCAAGGGACCTGCTGCCGCGTGGCTCAGTAGCAGAACTGAGTCCACCTTGGCCGCCCACGTGCTATTTGCCCATTGCGCCAACGCCCTTCCCGCAATTCGTCCAGCCAGATAGTTGTTGCCGCCAAAAAAAGTCGCCCCCGGATGAGGCGTGTGAACGGCAATCATGGGAATGCCCGCTCGAGAAAAGTTCAAGGCAATCTCCGAAGCGGCTTTCTGATGCACTTGAAATTCGATGGCAAGATTCACACGGTCCCGAATCAGGCGCTCGGCGTTATTGACGGCTACGCGCGCATTCAAGCGATTATCCAGTTCGATCAGCTCGATCTGCTGCGCCGCGGCTGCCAGACGAAGACTGCTGCTGATCTCCTGTGAAAAAAGCGAATTATGCGTCATGGCCGCGTAGCCGATGCGGTATTCGCGAGCCCTGTATGCCGTCACCAGGCTGCGATATTGATCGGTACCCACTCGCTCCAGCAGTCCGCCCGCCACAAGGCTTTGGGCGGCACGGAAAACCGTCGTCTTATTCAGTCCCGTTCGCGCCACTAATTCAAATAGGGCAAGTGACTCCCCTGGCGACCGGAATGTCTTGAGCACCTCGCAAGCTCGCAAAATCGGACCGACGAGGTAAGCCTGCTTCGCTTCACTCTTTATTGGTTCGGCCATCCCATTAAAGTACTCCTTGGACCAGAAATAAGTTCCCTCATTTAGTCGCTATCGTTTCGCCTGAAGAAACAAAATCGCAATTGGTTATCTTTATAAACCTTACTCGAATCAATGCACCGATGCGCCTATCATCTCCTGTTTTCTTACGTTTATGCGCACTGTCCCTCCTCCTTTCGTTTCGTCTCGCGAAACGACTGTGAAGTTATAAACGTTACGGCTCCGCCAAGGGGCAAGTTGAAGTACGGTGGTTCAAACATTTCTATTTGGTAGTCCCGCAACAGCCATCTTTCTGATTTCGAACGACTGACGACGGCCTGCGGGCGCATAGTATGCGGTGGCGTGGGTAAGCGCGCATTTCCGCAGGGGACGAATTCAGAAGGAGAAACCATGAAGTTCACACGATGCTTGACCGCGTTGGTCACGGCCATGTTGTTCGTTGGCATTGCCGCCTCTCCGGTGCAGGCACAAACGAATCGAGCGCAGGTGCAAGGCCTCGTCACAGACAGCACGGGGGCCGTCATACCCGATGCAACGGTCACTTTGTCGAATGTAGCCACCGGAATTTCAACCGTTCGCAAAACCAGCGGGACCGGCTTATATCTTTTTGATTTGGTAAATGCCGGAACATACACGGTAAGAGTCGAAGCAGTCGGCTTTCCCAAATTTGAACAACAAAACGTCGATGTTCAATCCGGCGGCGATGTCACCGTCAACGCTGTCCTGAATCCTGGGGCGCTCGAACAATCCATCACCGTCAATGAAGCCGCTGAGGCCGTGCAGTTCAACTCGTCCAACGACGATTTGACCATTGATACGAAAATGGCGAACGATACGCCGCGGCTCGATCGCAACCCTTTTAAGCTGACTCTCATCGAGCCACAAGCTGTCAATACGCGTGGTGAAGTTCAGCCTTACAACTCCTGGTCTGCGAATAGCGTCGACCTGGGCGGCGGCACCAACTTAAAGAATGAGCTGGAACTCGACGGCATTCCGCTGGGCATCGGACAAAAGGTCGCATATGTGCCCAATACCGACGACGTCCAGGAAAGTATCGTCTCGATCAACAGCGTTGAGGCTGAGACGGGCCATAGCATCGGCGGCGCGATCGACGTCACCACCAAGTCGGGCACCAACGATTGGCACGGAATGGCATTCTACTTGGGACGCTATCCCTGGCTGAGCGCTGTGCAAGATCGCACCACTGACAACATCAATTCCATTCGCCAAAACATGTACGGCGGTACGTTTGGCAACAAGATCATTCGCAATAAACTGTTCAACTTCTTCTCCATTGAAGATTGGAAAGTGAACTCCCCGGGCACTTTCGACACCACCGTTCCGACAGCGCTCGAAAAGACAGGAGATTTTTCGCAATCTCTCAACGCCGACGGAAGCCTGCGAGTAATTTACGACCCATACACCACTGTTGTGAATCCCACCACGGGCGCGATTAGCCGCACTCCCTTCTCCGGAAACAAGATTCCGTCCACTCGCTTTGACCCGGCAGCCTTGGCGCTGATGAACGACTTCTGGGCGCCGAACAATCCAGGCACGAACCTCACGGGCGAAAACAACTACACCGCCGGGCTTCCGAACCTGTTCAGCTATTACAACTTCCTCGATCGCGTTGACTACACCATCAACGACAAATGGCGGCTCTCAGGCCATTACGCCCGCTACAACACCAACAATACCGGCGGAAATCCGACACCCAACAAATCGTTCCTGGTGCAGCCCACTGGCTCCATTCGCGGCGGCAACCAGGCTGCAGCCGATTTAATTTGGACCGCAAGCGCCAGTACGGTCGTCGACATAAACGGTGATTGGCACAACTTCAGCGATTCCTACACCGCTCCGAACCTCGGCGCCAACGGATATTCCAAAGTGTGGCCCACCAGCGACTGGTATGCCCCCTACCAAACGGCCACCAACAACCTGCCCGTTTTTGAGCCCTCTCTTAATATTGGCGGCACCTCCGTGGGTGGTCCCGGGTTCTATTGGTATCAGCAGCCCTCGGCGGAATCCGTCAGCGCCACCATTGCACATCAACATGGCTCGCACTACTTGAAGACAGGATTTCAATGGCGTCGTGAAGGCGGCATCACCTACGTAAACAGCGCCGACCAATTTAGCTTTCCCGCTTCGCTTACCGCGTCCACATTCAACAATCCTCCGGTCACACAGGGCGACGGATTTGCCACCTTCTTGCTCGGTGCTTTAGACGGCAGTTCCTCAGTCTATGGCGGCCCCGCGCCCACCCCGTACTCCTCTTGGATCGGCCTCTTTGTTCAGGATGATTGGAAAATCACGCCGAAGCTCACCATCACCTTGGGACTTCGCGATGAATACGAAACCGCCATCAGCGATCCCAAGCATTTGTTGTCGCAAGGATTGAACCTCAGCACGCCGATACCGGAGTTCCAGGCCAATCCTCCACAGATGCCCGCTCAAGCGCTCGCCCTGGTGGGGAGCAACAGCTTCTACAAATACGATGGCGCGTGGAACTTCACCAGCAGCGGCCATCCCGGCCAATGGAATGCGCAAAAGCTGGCGTTGGCGCCCCGTTTCGGTCTCGCCTACCGGTTGAATGAAAAGACCGCTCTTCGGTTCGGCTACGCCCGCTACGTTCAGCCCATTGCGTTCGATTTTGCCCATGCCCCGCTGGCAGGCTTTGAGGACATCAACATTCTGGAGCCGCCTTTCTACGGGCAGTCAGCCAATCAGAACACACTTGGATTGCAGAACGGAATACCGCAGCAGACCTTTTCTGATCCTTTCCCGGCGAACGTCAATCCCCTAATTCCCATTCTGGGCAAATCGGGCGGCGCCGCCACCGCTCGTGGCAGCACAGCCGGCGTCCTGTGGTACGACCCCAACTCGCGCCAACCCTACAACGACCGCCTGAATTTCACCGTTGACCATGAGTTTCCTGGCCAGATCGTAGCGTCTGCTACCTACTTCACCAACTTCGGTAATGAGCAATACAACAAGGAATTAAACGCCGTCGACCCTCAGTTGGCCGCGCAACAAGGCAGCGCCGTTCTTCAACAAAGCGTTGCTAATCCCTTCTATCACTACTTGAACAATCCGGCGCTGCTCCCTGGCAACCTCTACAATCAGCCGACTGTGCAACTGCAGCAATTGCTGGTGCCTTATCCGCAGTATGGGCCGCTCTTTGAAATCGGCGTTCTCGGCGCTTCCGAACGTTATAACTCAGCCGAGTTCAAAGTCCAGAAGCGCTTCAACCACGGCTTCAATTTCCTTGTCTCTTACGTCTATATCCGCGAGAAATTACAGAACTTTGACAACGCGGAAGATGAGTACAACAACGTCCTCAGTTATCAGGAGGGAGACCAGCCCCGGCAGCACTTCAATGTCGCCTTTACCTATCAACTGCCGTTCGGAAAAGGGCGTATGTTCCTGGGTAGCGCCAATCGATTGACCGACGCCCTCATCGGCGGATGGCAATTGACCGCCTTCTCTACGTTTACCTCCGGCGACTATCCACGGTTCAATAATCTGAACAGCGGCGCCTCTCCCATCAACTCCCCAGTGACGGTTGGAAGTAATGTTTGCCTCAGCAATCCGACGCCGCAGCAGTATTTCAATACAGCGGCCGTGCCGCTCGCTGCCAACTCGGAAGCGATCGTTCCCTACAACGTGCAGTTCTCTTGCTTGACGGGACCGTCTTTCTGGAATGTTGACGCCAGCCTCGTCAAGGAATTCAATATCACCGAGCGGGTCCACAGCCAATTGAAGATCTCGGCCTACAACGCACTTAACCGCTTGAACCGCGGAGATCCAAATCTGAACCCCAACGATCCTAACTACGGAACGGCCTTGTTCCAGGGCGCACCCGGCGGCACTTACGGCGCACAGGACGCTACTCCCGCAAACGTAACGGGACGGCAAATGGAATTAGGTCTACGGATCTTCTTCTAAAAAAACTCATCACAATTCGGAGATGGGATGCAACCCTTGTCTCATCTCCGATTCCAGTCTGGAACCGTTCCCGCCGGGGCCTGCGCCACCGCCTCCTTCAAAGCTTCCTGAATTTTTGCATTGGATGGGTCCATCAGAAGCGCTGCATGAAGTTGGTTGAGCCCTTCCGTCCATTTGCCAAGGCGAAGGAGCGCAACCGCGTAGTTGACCCGCATAGGTACGTTCTTCGGTGCTAGTTCTATCGCCGCCTGATACTTAGTGGCCGCCGCAGGCAAGTCGCCCGCGCTCTGTAGCCGCGCGCCGTCATTGTTCAGGTTCACCGCTGCCTGCGCGTCTTGATTGGCCTTATCCTTCGCCAACAAAAGTTCAGCGAGTTTTTGCTTGATCTCGTCCGCTTCTTTCCCTCGGCCGTCTTGTCTCAGTGCTCGTTGTAATGCGTTCAGCGTCGATTGATCTTCAGGGCCCAACCGGTACGCAGTCGCCAGATGGTCCACTGCAAGGTGCGGTTTGTCCATATCCAGGTATTCGGCCCCTAACCGGTATTGAGCAACCGGATCGTTTGGAGCAAGCTGGACCGCGCGCGTGAAGGCTTCGAGCGCCGCCGCGTCGTCTAGTAGCGTCTTGCGCGCTTCCCCCAAATCGGACCATGCTTCGGGAAATGCCGGCCGCATCTCGACAGCTTGCCGCAAATGCTCCGCCGCCATCGGCGCCTCATTTTGGGCCGTGTAACACTTCGCCAGCAGATAGTGGGCATACGCCGCATCGTCGCCGCGCGGCAGCAGTTTCACTGCGCGATTCAGATGTTCCCCTGCGGGACCCGCCTCGCCCGCATTCAACAAGACCTCGCCGAGATTCATTTGCGCGACTCCGTAGCCCGGCTGAATCGCTACGGCCCTTTCGAATGCGCCACGCGCCGCCTTCACTTCGCCAAAGCGGTTGTATGTCTCGCCTAACGCATTTTGCGCCTCGGCAGAATGTGGCCGCAGCTTGACTGCTTCGGTCAGTTGCGCGATCGCCTCCGGCCCATGACCCGCTTCCGTCAACAGGCTGCCCAATAACAGCCTTGCGTCCGCATCACGAGGATCGGTGGCCAGCCGTTTTTCGAGCAGAGCGATAGACTCGTCGCGCTTCCCGCTCGCGGCCAGCTTCCACGCTTGCTCCACCGCGCTGTTTGTCTGGCCCAGCAGGATTGCCGCGAAAAACAGATGGAGGATCGTCCGCTTCATCGGCTAACTAAACTTTTGCGCCTTCGTAACTCCGGAACCTTCCGTTATTTCCACCAATCGATTGGCTGCCACATTGGAAATCTTCTCGGTTTCGCCGGAAGGCCAGCGAACTTCGATGTCGACCGTGTCAACGCTGCCCAGTCCGAAGTGCAGCCGCCTGTCGTTGACGGAAAGATAAGAGGATTGACCCAAAACCGCCTGCGCCTGCATTTTGCCGCCATAATGAATCGTCACGCGGCTGCCGATCGCACTACGATTCGACCGCACGCCCTTCAGATGTACCTTGATCCAGTGGTCGCCTCCTTTCACGTCATTGCGTAGCAGAGAAGGCGGCTCGTTGTGGTTCACGATCAGAACGTCCACGTCTCCATCGTTATCGAAATCGCCGAAAGCACAGCCGCGGCTGCAATGCGGCGCATCCACTCCCGGCCCGGCTGCGCCCATCAACTCTTCAAACCGGCCGTTGCCAAGATTCCGGAAGATGATGCGCGGCCCCGTATATGGTTCGTCCGGTTTGTCCCTGAGTTCCGGATACACACCGCCAGTCACCCAAAAAATGTCGGGATTGCTATCGTTGTCCAGATCCGTAATTCCCGCGCCCCAGCTGATGAACCGCGTCTCCACGCCCAGCCCGCACCGCAATGCGTCGTCGCGGAAATCGCCGTGTCCGTTATTCATATACACGCCGGCCCGGTCGAAGGCGTAATGCGTCTTGACGATATCCAGATTGCCGTTCAGCCGGATATCTCCAACGGCAACTCCCATGCCCGCCTGTTCCATCCCGTCCTCGCTCAGCGCCACGCCTCGTTCCATCCCTTGTTCTACAAACGATCCGTCGTGCTGGTTTTGAAACAACAGGCTTGGTGTCGAGTCGCACGCCACATAAATGTCGGGCCACCCGTCATCGTCAAAATCGGCGGCCACCGCGGTCAAGCCATAGCCGCCCGGCACTTTTGCAATGCCCGAAGCTTCTGTGACGTCCGAGAATGTGCCATCGCCATTATTCCGATACAGCGAATGCCGGCCATAGGGCAAGCCGCGCGGTCCGACGAATGTTTCGCTCTCGCGGGGGCTCGATTTCTCACTGAATCCTACATAATTCGAAACGAACAGATCCAACTTCCCATCACGGTCATAATCCACAAATGTGCACCCGGTCCCAAAACGCGACTCGGCGCTCAACAATCCCGCCTCTTTGGTCACGTTGGTGAACGTGCCGTTCCCGTTATTCCGGTACAGCATGTTCTGCGGCCAGCCGGTAATGAAAATGTCCTCAAACCCATCGTTATTAAAGTCGCCCACCGTTACCCCAAACGAATAGCCGGTGTGAAATAAACCGGCCTGTTCCGTCACATCGGTGAACGTTCCCTCGCGATTGTTTTTATACAGACGATTCGACGCGTTCGGCGGAGGATCGCCGAATCGCGATCCCGTCAGCACCAGCGCATCCAGCCAACCGTCGTTATCGTAGTCCAGAAACGCCGCACCGCATCCCATCGCCTCGATGACGTAATCCACCCGATTCACGTGGCCGCAAACGGTGACGTTCTTGAGGCCAGCTCGTTCGGCAACATCGGCGAATTGCGCGTTAAATGGCAAGCCCGACTGCTTACCGCGCGGCATCGGCTTCACATGCCGCGATGCCATTCCCTGCCGCGGTTCCGGTTCTTGGGCAAATGCACCAGTGGCCGAAGCCGCCAACAGCCGTAGAACCCCACGCCGCGAAAACCTCACGACTTATTTTGTCGCACCAAGCGTGGCACATCTTCGGTCATATAACCCACGTCCGTTCACTTCTTCCGCATCCACACGCCCCAAGTGAGCGGCCCGGCTTCGTTATCGCGAATTGGGCAACCAGCTATCTTGAGGGCGAGTTTTATCTGACCGTGATGGTAGCCCTCGTGCCAGATCATGTGCTGCAGCAGTAGGATCGGATGGTCGTAGTGAACGTTCAGGTCACGGCCTGCTGCCACCCTGCTCTTTACCGCGTCCCGCACCGCCTCGGCGCTCTCGTTCAGCATCTGTGCGATGCGGCCGGAGTCGCGCTCGGCCACCCACTCTTCCTCGGGCAGCTTCTTGGTGAACTCGGGGGCGTCCTCCCAGACCAATACCAGTCGCACGAAATGGATGTGTGTGAACAGCTCGGCGATGGACGGACTACCCTCCATCACCCGAGCCTCCAGCCCACCCTCGGGAAGCACGTGGAGCAGGTTGAGGAGAATTGTGTTGCTCCGATTCCAGGAGTCCAAGAGAGCCTCGAGCAGGCGTTGGTCTGGTGTTCCGTCCGGCATATCTCCGACCATCCTCTCAGAGCGCTTCAAGATGAAGGGCCAGCACTTCCATCACGGGACGACGCGACGCGCGAGAGCTTGTGTCCAACGCTAGTGGCCGCCGACCGTCACCGACTTTGGGCAGAGAGCGGGGGCAAAACGCTACATCGGCTGCAGGTAAACTTTTTCCGGACAATTTGTCGAATGCCGGTCTCCCCGTTCGTCGTTATAGTGAAGGCGGGCAATTAGCCCGGCTGACGACCAATTTATAAAGCGACATGCCGCAATATCTGGTTGCTATTCACCACCCCGACAACTATGACTCGTCCGCAGAGGGCGAAGCAATGGGCCGCGATATCGATGTGCTCAATCAAGAGATGGAGGCTGCCGGTGCTAGGTTCTTCGCCGGCGGCCTGCAATCGGCGTCCCACGCGAAATCACTGCGTAAGCGGCCCGGCGGGAAGGTGGTCATCACAGATGGACCATACCTTGAGACCAAGGAACACATTGGCGGCTTTTGGATACTCAACGCAGCCAACATGGATGAGGCCGTGGCGTGGGGACGGAAAGCCGTCGCCGCCTGCCGCGCATCAGTCGAGGTACGCGAGTTCCTCGCAATGCCAACAGAATAGGCAGCCAAGCTGCAGAACCGCGACGGTCACGGAGCGGCGGTCTCAGCCCTCATCCATCCCACCAATCCCGCCGCGGGTCGCCATCCCCGTGCGCGGCATTGTCCATTGATATTTGCTCGGCACGCCATCGGGGCGACTTTCTCAATTCAACCGGCGATACACCAACGTCGGCCTCGTCTCTCTCGAGCCGCGCTCGCACAGACGGCCATCGGCGAAACCAACGAAGGCGACCAGAATTAACGACGAGTAGCTTTAATCTCCCTACTCAAAAAGCGAGATCACACATCTAGCCTCTAGCCGCCTCAAAGCTCGCTGAAAACGGCTCGGGCGCAATGGACGAATGCGATTCCGCCACATGATCCACTCTGGAGCGGCCACACCAACGCTTCGCGGGTTAGACCGAGAGATGTCCCGAGGTTTATCGGTCACCAGTTGCCGACTCTGACCCAGATCAGTTTGGCTGTGGGTGCGCGAAGAACCATAGTTGCGAAATCTTCGTCCTTTGACACGAGAATCGAACCGGTCGTCGACGCATACTGCCAGACTTCTGCATCCGAGGCATCCCGCAGCCCGACATCCGCAACATGAATCGCCGAGCACCGGAGTTCGCTTTCGATGAAACGTGCCAGCGCGGGCGGCAACTGGTTATCGATGAGTAGGTTCACGCCAATCGCAATATCGGGTGATCGGTCTGGACTGCTGCGTATTGAAGCGCCGCCAGGATATCTTCATGATCAAGGTACGGATAGTCTTCCAGAACCTCACCGAAGGTGGCGCCGGCACCGAGAAGTTCGAGAACGTCCGTAACGCGGATACGCATGCCTCGAATGCAAGGGCGACCGCCACATTGAGCGTCGTCTATGGTAATGCGATTCAAGCGTTCCGATGGCATGTGCTCTCCCTTCCTAGTAGCTTACAATTTCGGTCCTGGGGTGGGAGCGGGTCACAACCGGACTTGAACGAAGCCTAAGCGGCAGACGCTTACGCGTGCACATTCCGCGGCATTGACTGTTGTCGGCGGTGGTTTCTGAATCGCGATAGGTTGCAGTGACAAGGAGGTCTCTGTGACCCATCTGAAGAAGCTGATGCTCGAAGAACTCGAGCGTCGAAACTACGCCGCCAGTACAACGCGTGCTTATCTCCGGGCCGTCGACGAATATGCGCGCTACTTCAACCGCCCTCCCGACCAGCTCGGGCCGGATCACATCCGCCAATATCAGGCGTATCTGTTCCGCGAGAGAAAGCTCCAGCCCAATACCGTCATCCAGCACCTTGGCGGAATCCGGTTCTTCTATATCAGGACGCTGAAGCAATCATGGAGCGCCGATCTGACGCCCTACCCAAAAAAGGTGATCCATCTTCCTTCCATCCTCAGCCGTGAAGAAGTCAACAATCTCATTGAAGCCGCGCCCACGCCTTTCCAGCGCACTTTGCTCATGGCCCTCTATGCCACAGGTCTTAGGCGCGCAGAACTGGCGCGGCTGAAGATCACAGATATAGATAGCGGGCGCAACGTAATTCACGTGCTGGGCGGCAAAGGCCGCAGGGATCGCGACGTTATGCTGAGTCCGAACCTGCTCGAAGCTCTGCGGGAACACTATCGCCGCCTGCGCCGGAAACCCGCCGTATGGCTGTTTCCCGGCAACCGCTGGCACACCGCCGATCATCCGATTTCCCCCAAGGTGATCTGGTCTGCATGCAGAGAAGCGGCAGAGCTTGCCGGTATCCAAAAAGAGGTCCATCCTCATACCCTGCGGCACTGCTTCGCCACTCACCTGCTCGAAGACGGCGCGGACCTGCGGACTATCCAGATTCTGCTCGGACACCGCGATCTGGAAGAGACCACGATTTATCTTCACCTTTCGGAGAAGCGCCTGAACGCTACCGCGAGCCCGCTCGACTCTCTGCCGCTTGCCCGGAAACGCGCTACCGGCGACGGTACCGAGTAGATGCCACGGCCGCCCGTGAGGTGGCCGACATCGTCCGCGCAGCTGGGGAGAGCTTTTTCGAAAACAGCCGAAAGTGGTTTACCTGGCTACATCTCAAAGTGCTGAACGCCATCCTGCGCTGCCGTACCGCCGCGCTCGGCGGCCATGTGGATGCGTGTTCAAAGTGCGGATATGAGGCCGTCTCATACAACTCATGCAGAAACCGGCACTGTCCGAAGTGCCAGGCTAACGCCCGCGACCGCTGGCTCGAAGCCCGGGGCAAAGAACTACTGCCCACCCCCTACGTCCACCTCGTCTTCACGCTGCCTCGGCAACTTTCACCGCTCGCGCTACAGAACAAACGCGAGATCTATGGCCTGTTATTCCGGGCCAGCGCGGAGACGCTGCTTGAAGTCGCCCGCGATCCGAAGCACCTCGGCGCGGAGATCGGATTCTTCAGCATCCTCCACACATGGAATCAAAGACTCCAGCATCATCCGCACGTTCATTGTGGTTCCCGCCGGCGGCCTGGCTCCGGACCACTCGGGATGGGTCCACTCGCAGCAGAAGTTCTTCCTGCCCGTCAGGGTACTCAGAAAAGTATTCCGGGGCAAATTCGTGGATGGCCTCAACGCTCTGCATGCGCAGGACAAGCTCGGCTTCCACGGAAGCTTCGCCGCGCTTCAGAGCCCGAAAACTTTCGCAGCGTGGCTTCGTCCCCTGTTCCGCTCCGACTGGGTGGTTTACTCAAAACGTCCCTTTGGCGGCGCACAACACGCGCTTCGCTATCTCGGCCAGTACACCCACCGTGTGGCGATCTCAAACCATCGACTGGTAGCGCTCGCCGACGGCATGGTCACGTTCCGCTGGCGCGATTCGGCTCACAAAAACAAAAAGCGCCTCATTGACTCTGCCCGTCAACGAGTTCCTTCGCCGGTTCCTTCTGCATGTGCTCCCGCCGGGATTCGTCCGCATCCGTCACTTCGGGCTGATGGCGCATCGCCGCCGGGGCGTATCGCTCCCGCTCTGCCTGAAACTGCTAGCGGAGTCCGGCAGAGTGTGCAGCGAAGCGCCGGCCGAAGGAAAGGCCGGTTCATCTCCTCAGCCGCTGTGGAGTTGCCCACAGTGCGGCGGCCCGATGGCTCTCATCGAACGGCTCACCGCCATTGCGATTCGCTCCCGCTCTCCGCCAGTTCCGGTCGCCCTACACTCATGACGCGATCTTTCTCATTACGAAGCGAAGTCATGCCGAAGAGCCACCGCTACACGTGTGCTCAAACCGCCGGCCCTTTATCAGAACGCCACCGAAGTTCGCTGCATCACCCCAGATTCTATGCACCGAACCCTATCCGTCCCACCCTCCAGGCGTGTTTAATCCTTCTCAGCGGAATTCAAAACCCATAGCTCGCAGATTCCGAAACGGCTTCCTTCAAGTCGCTGTATCGAAAACGCCCCGGCGCTCAAATCCGTCGCATACCTCAATCTTTCCTCGCCGGAGCGTTCCCGATACAGCCCTAAGACTTATCGGTACCAATGCCTACTCGGTCACGGCGAAAATACAATAGTCACCATGCGCGCATTCCTGAGCCACTCCTCTATCGACAAGGGCATCGTGGTAGCAGTCCACGAGCGACTGGAGCCCGACTCGACATGGTTGGATAGGGCGGAAATCGAGTGGGGTGACATGTTTCTGGAAAAGATCACGGAGGGTATAGAGTCGGCGACAGACTTCGTGCTCTTCTGGAGCGCGTCGGCTGCACAGAGCGAATGGGTTCGCCTCGAAGTAAACATGGTGTTTATTCAAGCCCTACGCAGCAAGGCCATCCGGTTGAGAGTGGTCCTTTTGGATGCAACCCCTTTACCGCTCCACCTCAACGTATATCAATCGTTTTCAGTGATCGGTTCAGCGACTCCCGCGGACCATATCGTTCAAAAGTTGACACCGCTGTTGCGCGAGCCGATTCGATCAGCACGGGCGCGCTTCGTGAATCGGCATGATGAGGTCGCACGTCTGGAGTCCGCCGTAGACGACCCGAGTATCCATACAGCATGGGTGTTCGGATTCACGGGCGTTGGGAAGACGTCTCTGATCCATGAGGCACTTAAGAGAATCTTCGAGGGCGTGGAAACGATTCGAATTGATCTCGGCCAAGGCACGGGCTTCGTTGAACTTGCACTTGAACTGTGTGCGCTTGTCAGGCATGAGGCTTTGGCCGTGGGCTTAAGCCAGGCTGATCTGGAGTCGGACATTCGGCTGTCAATTGAACTACTCGCCCAGAGCGGTAGACTTCTCGTCCTGTCAAACATCCAACACTGGCTCGGTGAGGACGGGGAACCGGTTGGGCCACTGCCTTTTCTATTGGCGATGGCGCGCGGGCTCCGCCCGTTTGAGAAGCGACCACTCTTTCTGACTTCAACGCGGCGCCCGAATCTAGCAGCGTCAGATCTGAATGGGCTGACGATCTTTAATCTCCAAGGTCTTCAAGAGGAACACGTGGCCACGCTGATCAGGAACTGGCATTACTTAATCTACGACCGAGACCTTGACCCAAAGGACGCAAAGCGCATCGCACCCAAGCTCTATGGGCACCCGGTCGCGGCGCGATTAGTCGCCGGACTCTTGGGATCCCATAGTGTCGATTTTCTCGAAAAATACCCTCAGGAACTCATCTCCCTTCGCCGGGATCTCGCAAGAGTGCTGCTCCAGGATATTCAGCTCTCACCGGCCGCTGAAAAGCTTATGGAGATGCTCGCACTCGCTGGCGTAGCGCTTCCAGCGTCCGTAATTGTCGCGACCGGATTCAGCGATGATGAGTTCCAGCAAGCCGTTGCGCAGTGTGCGAGCGCGGGCCTGATCACTGCAGAACTCAGCATCGAGACGCACCCCCTTTTCCGAGAATTCTTCTGGCATCGACTTCACAGGACCGATTACCGCGGATTTGCTATGCAATTGGCTGAGGTCCTGAAAGTGCATTTCGAGAAGATGGATAAGACGAGCGCGGAGTACGCCGAATTACTGTTGGTGGCGTACCGTTCTTACGCCTTGGCCGGTGATATCCAAAAGGCCAATGCCCTTCGAGACGACCTTTCCGGGGAGCTTGAGGCGACGGCCATCACCCTTTACAATCGCCGAAGCTACGACCTCGCCGACCAGTACATTCAACACTTGTTAGATCACAATCCTTCGAACTGGCGGATGCGGCTCTACCGCGCGAGGATTCGAATCCGGCAAGAGAACTGGGAGGAGGCATCGGCAATCCTGAAAAGGATGTCGGAGGAGCGACCGGACGACATTGGCATAATTCACGCAACGGGCTGGTTACATTTGAGGCGCCGCCAGTTTCCTCAGGCTCTCGAATTCTTTACGCGCGTTATCTCTCGCCGAGAACACGTCGCTTCTCTCCGGGATGCCGCGGAGTGTCTGCAGCGTCTGGACCGAAGCGCTGAGGCGTTGAAACTACTGTCTCGTGCCAAGCAGCAGGAGTCCGAGAATCCCTTCGTGCTCGATCTGGAGTCCCGGATATTGGAGGATTTGGGAGAACTGGAGCCCGCGTATGAGTCTGCGTTCCTCGCGGCGGCTCGTGATCCGCTCAATGCCTTCATGCATAACCGGCTTGGCGTGATCAGAACGAAGCAACACAGACCGGATTTGGCGATTCCGCACTTTCAACGAGCGATCGAACTCGACAACGACCTGTTCAGCCCGGCGAACTCTTTGGCTTCCGCCTTTGTCGACACAGGAGATGTCGACTCGGCAGAGAAAGCCTTGAACGATCTAAGAGCGAAGGCTCGCACCCCTTCAGACAGGTCTCTACTGCGCCACACCGAGGCGCATGTTGCGTTTGCCCGAAAGCATTATGAAGAAAGCCGCGACATTCTCAAGCACGAGATCACCCTGTTTCACAATGTCATCCCGAATCTCGGGCTGTTGGTGCGGGTTGAATGCGCCCTTTTCGACCAAAACGCGCGACAGTTTCCCACGATTGCGGCCACCTGCCTGACCGCCGCAGATGCCGCCTTGGCTCGGATCGTAGCGCTGGAAAAGGACAACGAGTTTATTGGACCACTTCAGGCACAAACCGACGAGCGAAAGAATAAGCCAAAGGGGCTGGGGGCCTTACCTATCGCTAAGCCCCTCCCGCCGGCAAACCCCCAGACCAAAGCGTCAGCACCACTAACAGCCACGCCTAAAACAATGGCACCCACGCCAGAGTCAGAAAAAAAACCCGCCCCGAAGCAACCGCTGAGACCGCCCCTCATCCCCCCACGAAAACCATTCAGCCGTTAAATAGACCGCCCTAACGATGTCGCAGCCATGCCGGCCTCTGCCCTTCTAAAATTCGGTAGACGGGAGGCCGATCCCGCGGCTCATCAAACCCACTTCGGGCTCTGCGCAAATCGCTAAGGTCTCAATCTCGAAAATTACTCCTGGCAAACGCGCATCTGGCCAGCCATTGGTCTGTTCCGTGTCGTTGGCTGCCCTGCTGAACCGTACGTATCACCGCGGCTACGGCCGTCGAAACAACCATGCCTCACTTATCCGTTGATGGCCCCGCTCGAAGCTCCTCACTCTCGGCAAGAATGGGACGTTCTCATCGCCCCCTCACCCATCCCGCCAGTCCCTCAGCGTCACCAGCCCCGTGCGCTCCGGCAACCCGCTCTCGCGCTCGATCTCCCGCAATTTCTCCCACGTCTCGATCGTCATGCGCTGCGCTGCCATCCCGCCCCGCGTCGCCATCCCCGATCGCGGCCGTGTCCATTGATACTTACTCGGCACCCCATCCGGAAAATTCAGCCGCCGATACAGCAAAGTGGGCCTCACCTTCTTCTGCTCGATCTCCGCTGCCAATTCGTCGTTGCTCGGCGTAAAGTCCGCCACAACCTGGTTCTTCACATTGCGGATCTCGACCCACTGCTCAACGAATACCGGCTTCACGGCCACCGGCTTCGCCGCTTCCTTCACCGCCGCCGCTGGCGTTGCAGGCAAAGCGCCTTGCTGGCGCATGGCCTGTGCCCCTTGCTCCCGCGCCGGCTCCTGCTTTCGCGGCCGCCGCTGCTCGTGCTGCCATTGCATCCGCTGATAACTCTGCAGCTTCGCCAGCGCCCGCTGATGACTGCGTTCCGCTGTCGTCTGGTACCGCAAAAACAGCGCGATCTGATGATGATTCTCCGCCGTCCACGTCGTCGGATCCTGCGGCAGTTGCATCTGCGTCTGGTGAAAGTTGGTCTGCGTGCGCTTGAAGAACCAATGCGCCTGCGCCGCTTCCAAAACTAAATCTTCCACGAACGCCGACTGCGGCTGATACTCTTCCACGTACCGCTCTAACATCCTCATCCACTCCTGTGGATCTTCGTGCCGCAGCAGCAACTGGCTCGACCGGCAGCCATGCTTCAGAGCGGGTGGCACTTCTGGCGGCTCCAAGGGCAAAACTTCGGGCATTTAGGCCAAGTTTCGCAAGAGCAACCCTCGACCCTCCGTCCTAAAACCACCCTAAACCGCTCATTCTAAGCGAGATAAAATCTACTCGTCTTCTGTCACAAGCGCGCCTTACCACAATGGTAAGCCAATTCACTCTTTGTCGACGTATCACCCAAATTCCAATTGGTAATTTCCACGTAATCCACTGGGTCCAAAGCAGATGTAACGGTTCCTGATCCGGCGGACCACGCGCCAGCTCTTGAACAAGCCATCCGCGCTAACATGGCAAAGCGTTTAAACTCGCAACGAATGAACATTGCTGAAACCTACGCCTATCTTGTCCGCGCCCGACGGGATTTGGGGCACGCGCTGCAGACCGTGCCAGACGAGATTTTGTCCCGCCCCCTGCTCGATGGCTCGCGGTTTCATTGCATCAAAGATCTCGTGTTTCACGTTGCAAGCGTGGAGGACTTTTGGATTCACGAGGACATCCTCCACGACCAGCCGGTGTTGAATACTACTGACGGTTTAAAGTACATCGACGGCCGCGGCGCCTACGCGGGATTCGCACTTGGGATGCTGCTGGATTATTGGAGGTCCGTCGAGCAGAGCACTCTGACGTATCTCCCTTCGCTCACGGACGACGAGTTAAGACGGATCGTGATTGTACACGACTCGCCATCCGACCGGTTCACTGTGGATGGCTTGCTCTGGCACATCATGATTCACGAGATGCGCCACACTGCCCAGATCGCTATGCTCTTGCGCATGCAGGGCATCAAGCCGCCTTCTCTTGACCTGTTGTTTTATCTGCCATCTGCTTGACGTAAGCTTCGGCCCTTTCCCCTATCGACTCCTCGTTTCGCAAGCGCCGTGGCAACCGATTCGGCTACCTGTAATCTCGAGGCGTAATAGGAGTACACTATCACTCTGAAGTATGCCGACTGATATGACAAAATTCCGAGTCCGCACTGGCTGGTTGGCCCGGGGGTGCATCGTGACTTGTTGCATGGTGTTCGGCTTGCTCACGTTGGGTACGTTCGCGAATCGTGCCCTCTGCGCGGACGAACACGATGGCAACCCGCTGAGTCCGGCCGAGGTACTGGAGAAAACCGCGCCCGCCGTCGTAGCGGTCGATTGCCTTGACGACGACCGCGCCATACAGACAACCGCCTTTGGGACTATCGTCAGCGGGAATGGCAAAATTGCGGCTACTCAGCATTCGCTGCAAGCATGCACCGGGCTCGCCGTTCGACTGTCAAACGGAATCAAATTCGAGGATCCCGGCGTGATTGAATACGATCCCGAAAGGGATTTGACTTTGATCCGAATTAAGGGCGTATCGCTACCCGCACTGGTGCTCGCCGACTCAAACGGCATCAAGGTCGGACAGACTGTATACGTCATCGTGAAGCCGGGTGACTTTCAGCAAGCCCATGTCACCGGATTCCTTCAAGTACGGGATCGCCGCCTCGTGCAGGTGTCTCTCCCGATCGGCATCAATAGCTCGGGTGCACCGATTATGGACGAACAAGGCCGGGTGATCGCGATCGCAGACCCTCTTCAGTGGCTGCATGTATCGCTTGCGCAGAGGAAGGAAGTCAACAGCGCTGACACGAGTCTGGCCATTCCGATCAATGATTTTAAGGGCTACCTCGACATCGAAACCGAGATGCCCTTCGCCGCCTTTATGACCGCGAGAAGGCAGTCGGCCGCCGCGGCCTCCGGCATAACGCCGCCCAGCGTGATTACCAAAGCCGAACCCAATTACTCAGACCAGGCTCGCAAGGCAGGTCTATCGGGAACGGTCTCAGTTTCGGTGGTTGTGGACGAAGACGGTAATCCTAAAAACCCGAAGGTCATTCGTTCCTTGGGATTAGGATTGGACGAGAAGGCGATAGAAGCCGTTCAAAAATGGAGGTTCAAGCCCGGAACCAAAGACGGGCGCCCAGTAGCGACTCAGGTGGTCATCGACGTGAACTTCCGATTGCTGGGCAAACATCCGGAGAAAGCGCCGCCTCAATGAGCGGCGTGGCAGATCTTTTGGTTAGCGGCGCTGGCGCTTCGCTATCAACTCACGGACTTCCGGAAGTAGATCATGAGGTACACTCACGACCGTCTCGGAGGATTCGATTCCAGCCTCGTCCTCTGCCAACGCCTCATCTTCAGTCTGCCCTTCGTAATGCTCGAGGACTCGCTGAACTTTTTCATCGTTCCATCCCGTTGGAAGCTTGCTTTGGCTCATTGATGCTTCTTCTTTCGACGCCTGCGATAGATTAACACCGCAACCTGGGCTTCTATCTGCAGATCGAGATCTGGTGGCAAGTCGGTCTGAGAATCAACATTTAGAGCTTAAGGAACTCCTCAACCGCATCCGAAACCTCACCCTCCTCAATTCACCAGTTTGGTACCCTCGAAACTTACACCCTAAGACATGAGTAGTTTTAACATCACACTGCCTGACGGAAGTCGTCAGACGGTGCCTGCCGGTACCCGGCCGCTCGATATTGCAAACTCCATCAGTCCTCGGCTTGCGGCCGATGCAATTGTCGCTCGCGTGAATGGTGACCTGTTCGATCTAACTCGTCCGATCGAATCCGACGCCGACCTGCAGATTCTCACAACCAAAAATCCCGAAGCATTGCAGGTCTACCGGCACTCCACCGCTCACCTGCTCGCCGCCGCCGTCCTTGAACTCTTTCCCGAGACTCAGTTGGGCATCGGCCCCCCCACGCCCACCGGCTTTTACTACGACTTTCAACGTGACACCAAATTTACGCCCGAGGATCTCGAACGTATTGAAGCCCGCATGCTCGAGCTGCAGGCGAAGAATCTGCCCTTCGAGCGAAAGCTAACTGCCAAGCAAGACGGTCTCGACAAATACGCCGGCGATTGGATGAAGCGGGAACTCATCAGTGAAAAGGCCGACGAGGTCTTTTCGGAATACACCCTGGGCCCTGATTTCATTGATTTCTGCCGCGGTCCGCACGTCCCGTCTACCGGCAAACTAAAAGCGTTCAAGCTGCTTTCCATCGCCGGCGCTTATTGGAAAGGTGACGAGAAGAACCCTCAGCTCCAGCGCATCTATGGCACCGCTTTCTTCACCAAGAAGGAGCTCGACGAGTACATCAACCGCCTCGAAGAAGCCAAGAAGCGCGACCATCGCAAGCTGGGCCAGGAACTCGATCTCTTCAGCATCCAGGAACTTGCGGGCCCTGGCCTGATTTTCTTCCATCCTAAAGGCGGCATTATTCGCAGACTGCTCGAAGACTGGATGCGGGACCAATACGTTCAGCGCGGTTACTCCCTGGTCTACACTCCACACATCGCGCGCAGCGATTTGTGGAAGACCTCCGGCCACTACAACTTCTATTCGGAAAACATGTTCAAACGCATGGAGCTGGACGACGCCGAATACCAGCTCAAGCCGATGAACTGCCCGTTTCATATCCTCATCTATCGCGACCGCCTCCATAGCTATCGTGATCTGCCTGTGCGCCTAGGCGAGTTAGGTACGGTTTATCGCTACGAACGTTCGGGCGTCATGCATGGCTTGTTGCGTGTCCGCGGCTTTACCCAGGACGATGCGCACATTTTCTGCACTCCTGAACAGATTGAAGACGAAGTGGTCAATTGCCTTCAATTCGCCATCGATACTCTCAATACTTTTGGATTTTCACAATACGAAGCGGAACTATCCACCTGGGACGGCGGCGCCAGCGGCAAATATGACGGCACGACCCAGCAATGGGAGCTCGGCGAGAAGGCTCTGCATCGCGCCACCGAGCGCCTCAATCTGACGGTCAAAATTTCGCCCGACGAAGCCGCCTTCTACGGCCCCAAGATTGACGTCAAGCTGGTCGATGCCATTGGACGTCTGTGGCAGCTATCGACGGTGCAGTTCGATTTCACTTTGCCCCGCCGGTTCGGCCTCGAATACATCGCCGAAGATGGTAAATCGCATCAACCATTGATGGTTCACCGTGCCCTCTATGGATCGCTCGAACGATTCTTTGGCATCCTCATCGAGCACTACGCCGGCGCGTTCCCCGTTTGGCTCGCACCCGTTCAAGCTACCGTCTTGCCGATTACCGACCGGCAGAACGACTATGCCCGTCAAGTGAAACAGACTTTGCTCAATGCCGGAGTTCGCGTGGAACTAGACGATCGTAGCGAAAAGGTCAATTTCAAAATCCGGGAAGCCCAATTGCAAAAGATTCCCTATATGCTGGTGATCGGCGACCGCGAAGCGCAAGCAGGCCAGGTCTCCGTCAGAAATCGTAAGCATGGCGATCAGGGAGTAACATCCGTCGACGACTTCGTTCAAAAAATCAGTACTGCGATTCGGACCCGAACCATTGAGGAATAGTCAATAAGTAGTCGCTTGCCGGCGGGAGAGCGCTGACCGCGCGGCCTTCGCAACCGTCTCATCTGTGTGATTCGCCAACCGCTCCAGCTGTGCCGTCGCTTGATCGCTGTCCGAATTGCCCAGCGCAATCGCCACGTTTCGTAAGAAGCCCGAGTACTTCGCGCGCCATATCGGAGAGTGCTTAAACCGCTCCCGAAATTGCGGCTCCGTGAGTCCTGCCAGGTCCTCTAGCAAGGGCGCGCGGTTCACCGGCTGAAACGATGCCTCGTCCGTGCGCGGCGCGCGCCGGTTCCATGGACAGACATCCTGGCAAATGTCGCACCCAAATACATGCGCGCCCATCGGCCCCTGCAAATCGCCCGGCACATCTCCGCGCTTTTCAATCGTCAGGTAAGAAATGCAGAGCCGCCCGTCAAGACGAAATCCGCCTTTGCCATCAGGCACAATCGCCTGCGTCGGACACGCATCGATGCAGCGGCTGCACGAACCGCAGCGATCGGGCGGCGGCGCATCTGGCCCTAATGGAAGAGAGAGCAGCAATTCCCCCAAGAAGAACCATGAGCCCTGTCCCTCATTGATCAGACAAGTATTCTTGCCGATCCAGCCCAAACCGGCCGCGCGCGCGTATGACCGTTCGAGCAGCGGAGCCGTATCCACGCAAATCTTCCACTCAAACGGCTTACCGTATTGGGTCGCGATGCACGCAATCACATCTTCCAAGCCCCGCCTCAACACGTCGTGATAATCGGCGCCCCACGCATAGCGCGAAATCCATGCATGGCCACGTTCATCGAGCTCTGTTGAGAGAGGATATTCAGTCTGGTACAACTTGCCCACGCAGAGGATGCTCTTCGCCGAATGCAGAAGTGAGCGGGGATCGCCCCGCTTGTCTCCGCGATGATCGGTCAAATACGACATTTCGCCGGCCATACCCAACCCGCGCCACCGATGGAACCGTTCGAAATCTCCTGAAGGTTCGGCCGCGGCTATGCCGGCCAATTCAAATCCGCAGTCGCGCGCAATCTGTTTGATATTTTCCGCGTTTAACAGCAAAACGTTTCGTCCGTGGGGATTCCGGCGAAGCCGAACGCTGGATCCGGGATGTATTCGAACGGCTAGTTTTAGGCCTTTAGAAGGTCTTTGACGTAAGCGGGCTTTAAGGGGAGGCGGCGGCCGATCTTGCCGGTCGCGTCGAAGAAGGCAGCAGCGATGGCCGGGGCGGCCAAAGCGTTGGCCGCTTCGGAACCTTGGCTATAAGAGCCGACTTCAGGGTGATGGTGGAGGACTACCTTGATCTCGGGGAGTTCGGCCATGGTGGAGATCGGGTAGCTCAGCCAATCGGATGAAGTGATTGTGGAGTCATTGAAGAGGAGTTCTTCATGAAGAGTCATGCTGATGCCCATCACGGTTCCCCCTTCGACTTGACGTTTCAGTTGGAGCGGGTTGATAACGATGCCGGGATCGACCACCATCGTCACCTTATCGACCTTGATGACGCCCGTATTCGCATCCACCGTGACTTGCGCTACGCAGGCCCAGTAGGCGCCACCGCGCATCATCAGTGATACGCCCCGTCCTTGCTTGGTGGGCCCGCTTCCATTCGCGAATCCTGACCGCGTCTGCCAACCGGAGCTTTCGCGCGCAGATTCGAGAACGGCGATGGCGCGCTTTTCCGTTGCGTGATCGAATCCCCGTTCGACCTGGCGCCCACTGTGCTCTTGAAAGCGCCTCCTAGGAAAGGGCATTTGGCTCCGGTTGACAATTCTGGCCGCGGTTCTTCAGTGACAGTCGGCGACCCTGCTGGGGTAGTGAGTGTATTCTCCATATCCTCCTCTTTACGTTCCTCTTTCTAGTGAATGCATGAAATAAATCTGGTGACGAACTAATCTGTGGCGCTCCCATGGGGCAACCGACGCCGGCCACGGGCCGCAGACGCGCGCCGTTCGTCGGGCATTTGGACGCCTTGGACGGTTAACCGGGACCGTGCCGCCGGGCGCACTTGGTGCAGAGCCCCCGCAAAATGATTTCGCATTCGCGAACAATCCGCTTACCAAGGGAGGCCGGGGTGGGCGTGGGCACGTCGTACCATTCCAGGTCCTCCACTTTGCCGCTTTGCCGCAGCGGTCGCAGATGAAATGATGGTGCCGGATGCCGTTCGCATCGAATCGCGCGGCCCGACCCTCCACGGCCACTTCACGCACCAAACCCGCCTGCACCAAATCCCGCAGATTGTTATAAGTTGTGGCACGTGAAGAGCGCGGATCCACACGATTCACAGCTTCGAAAATCTCCGGGGCCGTGGGATGCGCATTGTTTCCATCAGGAATGCCATGACAGCGTAACGCTGGGGAGTGCGCCGCAAACCGCTGCCGTCCAGGGACCGTTTAATCGCCTCGGCGTCCATAAACACATTAGACTATATCTAATATGAGATCTTATCAAGACTCATATTTTCGCGCGTTCCTGCATGGACTGCGTTGTACCCGGCGCGGTGATCGAGACGCTGTGCGCCTCGTGCTCGGCCCTACTCAGAGGCCGGTCATTTTCAAAGCAGCTTCAGGAAGCCGTGCTCCTTCGAGCTTCAGACTGGAAGCAACTTCGCCGATCTGCTTGAGGTCGCTTTCGTTCAGCTCGACGTTCACCGCGCCGAGGTTTTCCTCCAGCCGATATTGCTTGGTAGTACCTGGGATCGGTACGATCCACGGCTTCTGCTTAAGCAGCCAAGCGAGTGCGACCTGCGCCGGTGTCGCGCCTTTTCGCTCTGCGACAGTCTTGACTAGGTCGACAAGGGCCATGTTGGCCTTCCGCGCCTCGGGTGAGAAGCGCGGCACGACGTTTCGGAAGTCAGTAGGATCGAACTTCGTGTTCTCGTCGATGCTTCCGGTGAGGAACCCGGCGCCGAGCGGGCTGAACGGCACGAAGCCAATACCAAGCTCCTCTAGAGTCGGCAAAAGCTCGGCCTCTGGACCACGCCAAAACAGTGAGTACTCGCTTTGCACCGCGGTGACGGGTTGGACGACGTGCGCCCGGCGGATCGTCTGACCACCAGCCTCTGACAGACCGAAGTATTTGACTTTGCCCTCGGCAATTAATTCCTTGACCGCCGCTGCAACGTCCTCAATCGGAACATCAGGATCGACACGGTGCTGATAGAAGAGATCGATGCGATCGGTTCGCAAACGCTTCAGGCAAGCATCGGCCACACGCCTGATATGCTCGGGCCGACTATTGGTTCCACCACCGCGCTTGCCAGTCTCAAGATCGATGTCGAAGCCGAATTTTGTGGCAATCACCACCTTGTCGCGAATCGGCTTAAGCGCTTCTCCCACCAACTCCTCGTTGGCGAACGGGCCATAGGCTTCAGCCGTATCGAAATGGGTTACCCCATGATCGTAAGCGGCACGAATCAACTGGATCATCTCGCCCTTGTTCGCCGCCGGGCCATACCCTGAACTCATGCTCATGCAGCCGAGGCCAAGAGCAGAGACTTCCAAATCCTGTCCTAACGTACGCTTTTGCATTATTCCTTCCTCGCTTGTCAGTTATCTCAACGAAGCATTCAGCGCTCGGGCCATATCTGCTCTTTGGGCGCTTCGACGCCGGAGGAGAAGAACCCGCTGCACGCTCGATCCTGTGCCCGTTTTGGGCGCGTTCCTTAAACGATAGCGATACCTGCGGCGCCGCGCTCTGCGGGACGCGCCAATCTTCCAGTGAATAATGCCATTCTTTCGCCCCTCCGTGAGATTGCCCAATCTGGCGATGCCGTGGCGTGATTTGCATGAATATTGGCGCACCGTGCATGCCGCAAAGTGCCGCCACGGAGTACCCTCAAAGTGCGATGGGAGCGATCTCCAATGCTTAAACACTTTCGCGTTCGCGGTCGTCTGGGGCTAAAGCTTACCGAGTTCGGGATTTCGATCCCCGCAGTGCTCCGCCGGGCTGGTCTCCCTCAGGATCTTTTTGAGCAGAAGCACTGCCTCGTTTCAACAGAGGAACTCTTCGCGCTCTGGAGCGCGATCGAAAGCTTGAGTTCCGACCCGCAGATTGGACTGAGACTGGGCGTCGAGACCAGAATAGAGCATTTTCATCCGATGGGCATTGCCGCGCTTTCAACTGAGGATTTTGTTGCCGCGGTAAAGCACATGGCCCGATTCAAGAAATTGACAGCGCCCGAGGAAATCCTTTACGAGCTGAATGGAACTGAGTTTAGTGTCGGGTTCCGGTGGTTGCTCGCTGTCGATGCGGAGCCGGTGGTGCTGACCGATTGTTGCCTCGCCTGGATGCTCACCATTGCCCGGCACGGCACCGGGAAACAACAGTTGACGCCGCTTCGAGTCGAATACGCGCAGCCCCGGACAAACCTGCGTGCCATCGAGCGGCACTTCGGTTGTGAAGCGATCGGCGGAGCTTCGCGCAATGCAATCGTATTTTCTGCGGCGGACGCCAGAGTGCCATTCGTTACTCGCAATGAAG
>JBARMQ010000118.1:0-48471 GCA_049802535.1 Bryobacteraceae bacterium
GTGGAGAGGCTCTATCAATTGAACGCGAAGATTCCTCCTGGCGCGTGCGAGTTGGAGGCGACTGGATTTCGGCTCGCGACGTTGTGCTTGCCTGCCCAGCTTACGTCTCAGGCAGCATTGTGGGCACCGTCGCCCCCGAGCTGGGCCGGGAAGTTTCATCCATTCCATATTCATCGGCTATTCTTCTGACGTTGATCTTCCAGCGTGCCGAATTGAACCATCTCGTCAGCGGCTTCGGGTTTCTTACGCCTCCGTCAGAACGAAAGACCCTTGCCGCAGCTACCTACATCCATACGAAATTCCCTTCACGTGTCGGCGAAGGCCTCGCCGCACTTAGAGGTTTTGTCGTTGGGAACCAAGCCGAAACGCTCATGAATGCTCCAGATAGCGACTTACTGAGATTAGTACGAGAAGATTTCAAGCGTTTGTTGAAAATTGAAGCTCAGCCGGTCACGTATGCCATTCACCGTTGGCCGAAATCCATGCCGCAATATGTGGTCGGGCACGCGGAACGCTATCGTCGAATATGCCAGCACTTACAAGGTCTTCCGGGGCTTTATGTAATATCCAATGCGTATGAGGGAGTCGGAATTCCAGACTGCGTACGCTTGGCCAAAGAAACTGCGAACTCGCTGGCATCGCGTAGCTTCTAACAGCGATTTTCATTACGTTCGCGTCCATCGCGCCCCAGTTTATTAACTTATGGAAAAATCTTAATGACGCATCCTGCAAGAAAACTACGTCTCACTCAACGGGAAAGACGGTCGTTACATATAGAAACCAGTTTCGACTGACAACCAGTCTCAACTGAAAACGAGAAGGAGAAGAGAATTTATGAAGTTATTTGTAGGGGCAGTCGCGGTCATGTTAGCGGCCGTGCCGATGTTCGCTCAAAAAGGTACCGCTGGACGGCTGGCAGCGGCAACCGACGATTTGAAAGATGCTCTGCGGGCCAATGACAAAGGCATTCCACAGGATTTGTTTGACAAGGCTACCTGCGTGGTTGTCATCCCGAACCTTAAACAGGGTGGATTTATTATCGGCGCCAAATACGGCAGAGGCTTCTTTAGCTGCCGGCGACCGAGTGGAGTGGGCTGGTCCGCGCCGGGCTCCGTTAAAGTCGAAGGCGGAAAGTTTGGCCTGTTAATTGGCGCCGCCGATACCAATGTCGTCATGCTTGTGATGAACAGGGATGGCATGAAGCATCTGGTCAGCGATCGATTTGTCGTCGGTGGCGAAGCATCAGCCGCTGCTGGTCCCATTGGCCGCGATTCGTCTGCCGAGACGGATGCCGAAATGCATGCTGAAATCTTGACGTACTCGCGCCAGAGCGGAATCTACGGCGGCCTGTCGCTGGATGGGTCGACGATTCACCAAGATACCGATGCGAATAAGGACCTTTACGGCCACGATGTGACGAATTCCCAATTGCTGACCGAACATTTCCACACGCCTCCCGAGGCCGAAGGTTTTGTTCACGAACTCGACCGGATTTCGTCCCGCAAGTAGGTCTCACCCCCAATCAGAAGGTTCCTCAGAACACCGCCACACCAGCCCTACAGGTTGGTGCTGGCGGTTTTCTGTCGAGAGACAATGGAACCTTGAACGACATACCCGAACGAATCAGTGTCGGCCTCATTTTTGGCGGCCGCTCCGGTGAGCATGAAATTTCCTTGCGTTCTGCCAACTCCGTAAAGCTTGCGCTTAATCCGAAACGTTATGTTGTACGCGACCTATTCATCGATAAAGATGGACGCTGGCATCCCGCACCGCTTGTGCCGGAACCCGGCGGCAATCCTGGGATTGATGTTGTGTTCCCCATGCTTCATGGAACCTTTGGAGAAGATGGAACGATTCAGGGCCTGCTGGAATTGGCTGACTTGCCGTATGTAGGCGCGGGCGTCCTAGCCTCCGCCGTATCGATGGACAAAGCCGTCATGAAGCGCCTTTGCAAGGAGGCCGGTCTTCCCGTCGTTGACTACCTTACCCTCTTGAGGGGCGAATTTGACACCAAATCCCTGCCGGTAAGCTTTGATTTTCCAGTCTTCGTCAAGCCCGCCAACCTGGGTTCATCCGTCGGCATTAGTAAGGCCAAAAGTCGTTCGGAACTCGAGCGAGCGCTCGAAACAGCGCTCAAATTTGACCGCAAAATCATCGTCGAACGCGGCATCAACGGGCGTGAATTCGAATGCGCCGTACTGGGCGGAGACGAGCCAGTTGCCTCCGTCCCTTGTGAAATCGTTCCCTCCCAGGAGTTCTATACCTACGAAGACAAATATCTGCTCGATCAGGCCCGCATTGAATTGCCGGCAAAACTCACCGAGAGCCAAACTCGTGAAATGCAAGCGCTGGCTGTGGCATGTTTCGAAGCAGTCGGGTGTGAGGGCATGGGCCGCGTCGATTTCCTGATGGAATCGGCCACCGAAAAGTTTTTTGTAAATGAGATTAACACCATCCCTGGCTTTACGTCGATTAGTATGTTCCCCAAAATGTGGGAATACTCCGGACTGCCGTATCCCGCCCTGCTCGATCGGTTGATCGATCTCGCCATTCGGCGGGCCGAAGTGCGTCGTGAACTTCGCTATTCGATTTGAAAAGCCATACGAATGAGGCAATTTAGAATTTCAGTAGCAGTTGTATGTTTGGCTGGAGTTTTGTGCGCCCAAAGCAGCGTGCACAACGTCGCGAAACCGCCCGGCACACTTCCGCCATCAAAGCCGCCCAGTCCCGTTAATCCCGATCTCCCCACCGCCCCCGCTGAGGGCATGGACCACTTGGTGAAGCAGTTTGTGGATACGCTTGCGCTCGTCCAGGAGCAAGGTGCGGAGCCCGTACCGCTCGACAAGATGATCTATGAGGGAGCTATTCCTTCGATGTTGCGCCAACTGGACCCTCATACCCAGTTCTTCGATCCCGCGCAGTTTCAGCAACTGAAGCAAATGGAAGTTTCAGAGCAGAAGGGTTTTGGCAGCGTCGTGTCTGTGTTGCCCGGTCAAGTAATTTTTCTGCAAACCTTGCCGGGGACGCCTTCAAACAAAGCGGGCATCCAACCGGGGGATGAACTCGTCGCGATCAACAATATTGCCATCGGGCGGCTCGAGCCCGAACAGATCGTACAGCTGTTGACCGAAGCACGCCAACAGCGCGTAACGGCTTACATCCGTCGCCAAGGCTCTGCGCGCCTGCTGTCTTTTATCTTGACCCCCGAACTGGTCGATGCCCCCAGCGTCGATCGGTCATTCCTGCTCGCGCCCGGTTACGGATATATTCGCGTCGCAAGTTGGGATCTTCAAACTGCTGGACAACTACAAGCCGCCATCGAGAAACTTGGCGGCAACTCACTTAAGGGGCTTGTTCTCGATTTGCGCAACAATCCTGGTGGCATCGTGAAAGCTGCGCTGGATGCGGCGGCGCTGTTTCTAGAGCCCGGCCAAAAAATTCTCACTGTGAAGGGCCGCTTTGGCGAGGGCGAGGCAGAGAACGTTCCAAAATATGCCAAACCTTATCAGTTCAGGATGGCCGTCATTGTAAATAGCAAAACTGCCAGCGCCTCTGAAATCTTAGCCGGCGCTTTGCAGGACCACGATCGCGCAACCATCGTAGGCGAGCCCAGTTATGGTAAGGGCTTGGTGCAAAGCGTACTTCCGCTTTCCAACGGCGCGGGCTTAGCCATTACGACTGCGTTTTATTACACCCCCAGTGGCCGTTCCATTCAACATCCGTTGCAGAACTCAGCGCTTTCCGACACATTCCAAGCAGTGCGTGATCGCCCGCGATTTCTCACCGACCACGGACGTACGGTCCTGGGCGGCGGTGGGATTCAACCTGACGTGACTGTTCAGCCTTATTCGCCCGACCGGCTGGAAGAAGTGATTGACAACAGCGCCTCCGTGACCAACTTCGCGACACAATATTTGCAGTCGCACCCAGCTGTGCCGTCCTCCTTTGAAGTCACTCCTGAGATCATCGACGAGTTTGAGGTTTTCTTGGCATCGCGCAACATCCAACCCAGCCTGTCGGAGTGGACGGCTGAACGCGCTTGGATCACAAGCAGGTTAAAAGAGGAAATCGTGACGCAAGCCCATGGTGTAGCGAGCGGGGACGAAATTGCCCTCCATCGTGACCCACAGGTGAAGGCCGCATTGAATGCTGTCGAGGAAGTACAGACAGCGGCCGTGAACAAGCCGGCCAACTAAGGAATCGTGTATTCCTTGATCACTTCCAAAATTCCCGCTTCGCTCTTCCGCGAAAGTAGGAACAGTCTTGCGTTACGATAGGTACCCTTGGTGGCGGCATAATCGGCTCGAACCAAGAGATCGTCTACTCCGTCACCATTGAAATCACCACGGCCATATTCAGTAATGGTGGCATCCCAATCTGGCTGAGTAACATCGAGTACGCCGGGCTTCAGAAGAGGCTTGGCATGCGCGGCGGGAACGAACTGCCGCCACGATTCGCCCTCCTCTGCCGCGTGTCGGGCCTCAGCAATCTTTTCGTTTGATACCGCCGGCGCGAGTATGGGGGAAAGCTTCGCCAGCGCTGCCGAATTTAGCTGAAATTCGCGCAGATACGATGTCGCCGCGGGGCGCGCGCTCCGTAACGCCTCGAGCGCCACACAATCTACCGCATCGGCCCGAAGAACTTTGGCGGCCAATTCACCACCTGTTACAGCAAATCCTTCCCTTGCGTTTGCCAGATAATCGCCACAATTCCTAATCGTGACGGGCTGGCCATGCACCGTACCTTCAAAAACGTCGCCAAAAGATCGATGCAGCCGAGCGTCGATATCGCTAATACTCTTCAGCTTGAGAGCCGGCGACCAACGCACGCGGTATGGATCCGAAGGCTCCTTCGCGATCGAGAGGGTAACCAACAAGACCGCTAGGCCAAATACGTATGGCACTTTATGGATCGACATGACAATTCCGCTCTTACTCATTGCCCTAGTGATGTGCCGGATGGTGTTGATGATGGTGCGCGCCAGGGCGGGGAAGCGGTTGCTGCTCCGTCGCAGCCGCCAGAAAACGGTCGCGAGTCGCGTTATTCCGGGCATCGCTTGGCCCCATCCGATGACACTCGGCGGCACATCTCGTCCATTCGTGGTATCGCACGGAGTCGCATAGCTTCGGGTATCCTCCAAGCGATCCCAGGTTGTAAATCATGTCCAGCAGGGCGAGTTGGGCTGCCGATGGGAAATCGCTCCAAGTCCCAAACAACGATGAAAGCTGAGCCTCGAAACCGTCGATCTTTCCTTGAAGCATTCGGTCAATGTCGGATTGGATCATGTACATGTTGGCGTATTGCGCATACCAACCGGCTAGATGACTACTGGGCCTACCGTGCATCTGGGTCCATTCGGCCTTCACTTCGTCTGCGTTCGCTTTGTCCCCAGACGGGTTTGTGGGAGGCGTGGAAGGCGGATGAGTGCGCTTCGCGGCATGCAGATGCGGACGTGTCGCATGTGCTAAATGGGCCGCCCGCGGATTTGAAAGATAGAACGCATAGCTAACCGCCGCGGCGGCGCTAGGGATCATAAATCCGACGCCGACCGTGACATAGCCCTTCGTATCTACGTACATATGGGAGTAGTTGCCTTCGAAATTTTCAAGCATCGCGATGGCGCCGGCGGAATCCTTCACTTGACTTCCTCCGGTTCTATTTTAAGGCCGTCAATGTCCTCATGGTTCGTCGATCATCCGCGATCTCCTTCGGCTGGCAGCGAAGCTGGCCGTACCTCTCCATCGCGAATTATGCTGCGCCGAATAAAATGCGGCCTGCGCTTTACTTCCTCGAATACTTTGGCCAGATACTCGCCCGCGATGCTAATTGCCAATAAATTGCAAGCGCCGAAGAAAATGATCGCCAATATGATTGTGGTCGCGCCGCGGGGCGATGACGCCGGAAACAGTAGACGCGTCAACAACTGCAGCAACATCAAAAGTCCCGAGAATAAGAACAAGATGACGCCGCAGAAGCTCATGATGGTAAGCGGAACGTAGCTGTAAGAAAGGATGCCTTTCTTCGCCCACCCTACGTTTTTCCAAAAGCTATTGGTCGTAACTCCGAACATACGTTCCGGCCGCACGTAATTCACTCCCGTCTGTTTAAAACCTGTGTAGGCTCTGACGCCACGCAAGAACAGGTCACGCTCCGGAAACGTGAGCATCGATTTGACAACGCGAATGTCCATGAGCGAGAAGTCACCAGCATCGTGAGGAATTCGCACATAGGAGAAAGCGTCAAAGACGCGATAGAACGCCTTGTATGCAAAGCGCATGGACAGCGATGCCTCGCGCTTCACCCGCCTTCCATAGACAACGTCGAACCCTTCGCGCCATTTGGCGACGAACTCTGCGATTAGTTCGGGTGGATCTTGCAAATCTCCATCGAGCAGCACGCAGGAATTCTTTGAAGCGATTTCCATGCCGCTTCGAAACGCCGCCTGCGAACCAAAGTTTCGCGAATGAGAAATACCTCCGACGCGCCGATCGTTGCGGCTCAGCTCTCGAATCACTTCCTCACTGTTGTCCGGACTGCAATCGTTTACGAAAATGATCTCGTAGTCGATATTGAGACCAATGAACGTCTTCTTTAAGCGTTCATACAAGATCGGAATGGCTTGGCCATCCTTGTAGCACGCCGCGATGGCCGACACGCTGTGTTTGGTATCAAGGCCAAACTTTTTCGAAGATTGCGCATACCGTTCTTTGTCCTCAATGCGGACATACCAATCGGCCGTCTTCCGAAGGCCATCAGAGAAGCTGATGCGCGGATGCCAGCCAATGGTGTTTTCAATCTTCCGAATATCGGCATACCAGTTCGTTAAATCCCAAGCTCTGCCTGGCATAGAGAAGATCGGCTCACGATCGATCTGAAACAAGTCTGCTGCCGTCCTGGCTACCTCCCTCAGCGTGGTCTTTATGCCGGTCCCGGCATTGAAAGACTCGCCATACAATTCGGGCATTAACTCGAGAGCTGTATCGACGAAGGCCTCGCAGCAGTCGTCCACATAAAGAAAGTCGCGAGATGTTTCGGGATTGGCCAGATCTGGATATTCACGCTCAATTCCTGAGCGGATGACAGCCGGAATCAGCCGGGACGAATCTTCAAGTGGGCCAAATACGGAATACAGGCGCAAATTGGCACAAGGTAACCCGTGCTTCTTTCCGTAGTAATAGAGCAGATTGGCGGTAGCCGCTTTCGAGACAGCATAGTGGCTGTTGGGAGCAGTAAACCCGTCTTCTTTAGGGCCAGCCGCGTTGTCACCATATTCAGAGGAACTGCCCGCGTGGATATAGGCCGCAATTTTTGCAGTCGCTAACCGGTGTAACAACCGTGACGCCATGTTGAAATTTGTCTGGTAAATCAGTTGGCTGTCAGTCTCAAACGAATAGGCGCCGTATGCCACGCAGTCGAAGATTGTCCTGGGTTTAATGGAACTGAGAAGCTCGTCCATATTCGAATCGACAAGCAGATCCACAACTCGAATGTTGCCGCCCGGCAAGTCTTCTAAGCGCCATGCCGGAGTTCGCGTCGTGGTCCCATAGACGTCCTCGCGCTGCTTAATCAAGAGCTTCATGAGGTTCGCGCCAATAAATCCGCTGGCCCCCAAGATCAAAATCGGACCCTGCAAGCGCCGGATTTTTTGTTCTACAGTTGCGGCGTCCGCCGCGGCCGGGTTACCCACGATATCCGGACCGATTGTAGCCAAGTGCAACGCGCGGCAGCTTTCGACGATTTCGCCGGTCTTGCGTGGGATGATTTTGATGTGCAATCGGCGGAGACTATTGGGAACGCATTGGCTGGCATATCGATGCCTCTGCTGGTCAAGAAGACGAAAGCGCGTCTTCTCCGCATGCATTACGAAAGCGGAATCGGCCACATCGGAGGAAATCTCTCGTGCCTCGAAATCATGCTTTCCCTTTACCATCGCGTCATGGTCGAAGGCGATGTATTTGCCCTGTCTAAAGGGCACGCGGTGGGTGCGCTTTACGCTGTTCTATGGTCCAAAGGAGTTTTAACAGACGAAGACTTGCGCACCTTCCATGCAGATGGTACCCGCTTGAGTGGTCATCCTCCTGTTATCGGCATGCCGGAAATCGTCTTTGCCACCGGCAGTCTGGGTCATGGACTCGGTCAGTCCGCCGGGGTCGCGCTTGGAAAAGCTATGCTCGGCTTGCCGGGTCGTGTTTTTTGCCTGACTTCCGATGGAGAGTGGAACGAAGGCTCGAGTTGGGAGTCGCTGATTTTTGCCGCGCACCACAAACTGGAACGCTTGACCATCATCGTCGATCAAAACGGCCTGCAAGGGTTCGGCCGTACACGCGATGTTGCCGATCTTGCTCCATTGGCTGATAAATTTCGCACGTTTGGCGTGACGGCCTATGAGATCGATGGGCATGACACAGACGCGATCGAACAAGCGGTCGATGAGGCTTCGCGAAATGGTCCGGCCGCTGTGGTTGCCCGGACTGTGAAGGGTCACGGTGTATCGTTTATGGAAAATCGCATGGAATGGCACTATCTTCCGATGAGCGAAGCACAATTCCACCAGGCATTGAGCGAGATCTAACGCGATGCGAGATGTTTTCTGCCGCAGTCTGGTGAATAATTGCGGACACCCCAAGTTTGTTTTCATGACAGGCGATCTCGGCTTCAAGGTCCTAGAACCGTTGCGCGATGCGGCCGGGTCCCGCTTTCTAAATGTGGGCGTAGCTGAACAAAATATGATCTCCGTGGCGGCAGGCCTAGCAAAGACGGGACTTCGACCCTGGGCGTACAGCATTGCGCCGTTCCTGTATGCCCGGCCATTTGAACAGATCCGCAATGACATTTGCCTGCCCGACCTGCCGGTCATGCTCGTGGGGAACGGAGGCGGCTATGCGTATGGCGTCATGGGAAGTACACATCATGCATTGGAGGATTACGGCGCTCTGCTGACTCTTCCGAACATAAGAGCATTTATCCCAGCCTTCGACGCGGATGTCGCCGCCATCGTAAATCATTTGATCGATTTTCCGCATCCAGCATATCTGCGGCTCGGATTATCGGAGCAGCCGAATTATTTCACTCCTCCCAGTTATTCAGCATGGCGTCACCTCTTACCTGGAACTGCAGCAACGGTCCTCGTCACAGGGCCGCTGGCAGGCGGCTTGGTCGCTGCCTCGATGAACCGAACCGAAACGGATCGCCCCTCGCTGTGGCTGGTAAGTGAAATACCGCTGATGAACGTCCCTGCTGAATTTCTTGACGATTTGAAGCGTTCGCGGCATCTCGTCGTGGTTGAGGAGCATGTGGAGCAAGGCAGCCTTGGCCGAATGATCGTCCACTATCTGGCTTCGCATGGCGTCGCGATTCCCCGATTCACACATCACTGCGCCAAAGGTTATGTTTCCGGCTTATACGGATCGCAGAAATTTCATCGCCAAGAGTGTGGGCTAGACGCAGCCAGCATTCTGGCTCATCTGTCGAGCTAAGGCGGTGGAAATGGTGACCACGGAGCATTTTCCGGTTGCTGATCCTTCTTTTCTTTCTTGGCGTCCTTCGGTTTGCCACCTTTGAAATTGATGTGAACTGTGACTAAGTGGCTATTCGGATCGGCAGAATAGTCCGACGTGATATCGCTCAAGTTGTCAAATAGCTGCTGTTCCTTTATTCGCTTCACGAAGAAGTCGGGATAATCTGGATTGAAGGGCGCGCCAGCCTTCTCGCCCCATAATTTTTGTATTTGCGGCGCGCTGACCAAGTCAAGTCCACGGATATCTAACGTGCCGAAATTATAAACCGGACCTGGCGCAACGTTATAGGTAACGTCGACCAGATGCCTGCTTTCGTCTAGCTGCGTCTGAGGGTCAACTTTGACATCTAAATAACCGCGCCGCTGCATGCGATGAGCTAAGTCCCGGCGATATCCATCCACTAAATCTTGGTTGAAAGTCGCGCCGGGCTTAATAGGTATCGTGGTGCGGATTTCATCCTGATCGAGGCCGCTGCCGTGGAAGTGAATGGCGCCAACCTGGAACACCGGCCCTTCATTAACCTGGATTTTGAGAACTACGCCTAAATTGTTCTTCGCCTTTTCTGTTTCGATTTTCGGAAAGGTGACATCCATGTAACCCTTGGTGGCATAGACTCGTTTCACAGTGCCTTCCAGGATTTGATCGACGCGCACTTGGGTCATCGGCACGCCGACCGCGACATCGTTAATTGCTCGCAAAAGCGTTCCCGTGTCAATGCCAGAATTGCCTTCCACGATGACGCGCGAGATCGTCGGAAGCGCTTCGTCAGGAATAAACAGCACCGTCAGATCCTCAGCAGTGGCGGGCATCACCTGCGCCTTGACTCGAATAGCCGGATGGCTCTTCTGGACAAACTCCTGAATTGCCGAGGTATAGCGCTTCAAAACTCCCTGTGTTCCCGGGATACGATCTGAGTACAGCACCACATGCTCGCGAAGATATTGAAGTAGTGCGTCCTGCGGTACATCCAGCCGTTCAAAGTGCACTGGGTAGACCTGAGCGTTCTCCGTCACCTCAATCGTCAAGTCATATGTGGTGGGTTTCCCTTTGTAGGAGAAATCATCGGTGACGTTATTGAACAATTCCGTGCTGAGGAGACGGCTACGAGCCTCTTCGAAAATTGCCGCATCGACCTTCTGGCCAACCACCAAGCCAGTGGCCTTGATGATTTCGGGTGAGGAGTAGAGCCGATTGCCCTTCACTGTCACCGACCCCAATATGCCGGGAGGGGCAGGCGGTTGCTTTGCTGGTTGCGTGTCGCGTGCTTGCCCCAGGAGGATGCCGGGGAAGAGACTGATCGCCGTAAGGGCGTGCAACAACCGCATACCCTAATGATACGTGGATGCGCAAGCTGGCGTTACCGCCGTTCGAGTCAACTTACCCGGTTTGCCGCGAGACCTTGTCCGTCGTATAACTGCACAGCTTTTGCCCGTGTGAATTAGCTCCCAAGGGAGCCCGGTTCGGTCGTGGGTCGTATGCGCCAAAGGGCCGGAAAACTAACGTTCCGATGCTACACTGAAGGCGAAAAATGAATTACGATGCCGTTGTAATTGGCAGCGGACCTGGTGGTTATTCCGCAGCCGTTCGCGCGGGTCAGTATGGTCTGAAAACTGCGCTCATTGAAAAGCAACCAAGACTGGGCGGAACCTGTTTACTAGTCGGCTGTATTCCTACGAAAGCTCTCCTTCACACTGCCGATGTTTGGGACCATTTCAAACATCCCGAAGCCCAAGGGATCGAATGCAAAGATCCACAATTGAATTTTCCGAAGGTTTTAGACCGGAAGAACAAAATCGTTAGCAAGCACTCCAAAGGCATCGATTTCCTAATGCGGAAGAACAAAATCGATGTAATCAAGGGCGAAGCGCGCTTATTGGGCGGCGGAAAAATTGAAGTCCGCAATGATCAGGGTGTGCAGACAGTCGAGGCGAAGAACATCATTTTAGCGACGGGATCGGAAGCGCGAATGCTGCCGGGGCTTGAATCTGATGCTAATTTGATCCTAACCAACATTGAGATTTTAGAGCTTCAATCCATTCCTAAGACCCTGGGCATCATCGGGGCCGGCGCCGTCGGTGTTGAATTCGCGTCCATCTTCAATCGGTTCGGCTCGAAAGTCACCGTACTCGAAATGCTTCCGCGCCTGGTCCCAGTGGAAGACGAAGAAGTGTCCAAGGAATTGGAGCGGTATTTCAAGAAGACTGGCATTCGCACGGAGACCGGCGCGACGGCATCGAATATTCGTCGAAACCCAAACAGCATCAGCCTCACCGTCAAGCTTTCAAACGGCAAAGCGGAAGAGATGGAGTTTGAGAAGCTCTTAATTGCCGTGGGACGCAAGCCCAACACCGCCAATGTCGGCTTAGAGAACACCGCCGCGAAGATGGACCGCGGCTTCGTCGTCGTGGATTCGTATCAGCGCACCGCCGAGCCAGGCCTGTATGCTATTGGCGACATCGTTGCGGGAACGCCTCAATTGGCGCATGTTGCAACAGCCGAAGGTATGGTCGCCGTTGCGCATATCGCCGGAAAGCCGGCTCGGCCCATCAATCGCAACCGAATTCCCGGCGCCACTTACACGGAGCCCGGTATCGGAAGCGTAGGTTTAACCGAAGCCCAAGCGCGAGCACAAGGTTTCAAGGTGAAGGTCGGAAAGTTTCCGTTTGTCGGCAATAGCAAAGCGACAATTCTCGATTCGCACGATGGTTTTGTGAAAGTGATCGCCGAAGAAACTTTCGGCGAGATACTCGGCGTCCACATCATTGGTCCGCAGGCTTTCGAGGTGGTTGCAGAAGCGGTGACTGCGATGGAAGCGGAAGCGACAGTTGAAAGTATGATGGCGACTATTCACGCCCATCCCACGATTTACGAAGCGATGGGAGAGGCGTTCAATAACGTCGAAGGGCTAGCGATCAACGTTTAGTTCCATCGGACGTGTAAGTCTGCCAATTTTGCATGAGAGTTTGTGATGTTATCGACCTGGGGCGGCTCGGCTACGCTGAGGCGCTAAGAATCCAGCATCAATATGTTGAGCGACGACAATCCGGTGAAGGACGCGACGTCTTGCTCTTCGTTGAGCATCCTCACGTCGTCACGATGGGCCGGAATGGTAAGCACGACCATATTCTTGCGAGCGATGAAATTCTAAGCCGCTCAGGCATTGGGTTTCACGAGACCGACCGGGGCGGAGATGCAACCTATCACGGTCCCGGGCAGTTGGTCGGTTATCCCATCATCGATTTGCGAGAATGGAAACGCGATGTACGCGCCTATTTTCGGGGCGTGGAACAAACCCTGATCGACGCGCTGGCAGTGTTGGGGATCGAAGCCGGACGCGATGCAACGCCAAAACATGAAGGCGTGTGGGTGAAAGGCGCAAAAATCGCCGCGATTGGAATTCACATTAGCCGCTGGATCACGTCACATGGATTTGCTCTCAATATCGAAACCGATCTCAGCTATTTCCACTACATCGTGCCTTGTGGCTTAAGCAAACCGGTGTGCTCCCTGCGCAGCCTGGGCTGCCAGGCTAGCCGCGAAGAGGTCCAACAAGCTGTCGCCGCCTCGTTCGCAAATGCTTTTGGATATCAGTTGGCGGCGGCCGGACAGGAATTGCAGGAGATCACATGACTGACGTCGTAATGCCCCAGATGGGTGAAAGCATTGTCGAAGGAACGTTGACACGTTGGCTTAAAAAGCCTGGCGACAAGGTTGAGCGCGATGAGCCGCTCTTTGAAATTTCCACGGATAAAGTCGATACGGAAATTCCCGCGCCCGTTTCCGGCACTCTCTCTGAAGTGCTGGTTCAAGAAGGCACCACCGTTGCAATCAACGCGGTAGTCGGGCGTATCGGTGAGTCGAACGGCGCTGGCCCTGCGGCCGCTCCCGCTCAGGCGCCCCCGGCAGAACCTCAGAAACAAGAGCCGCCCAAACAGCAAGAGAGTCGCCCGGAACCTCCCAAGCAGGAGACGAAGCCCGCGCCACCACCCGATCCCCAAGCCGAATCCGCTGGGCCGTATCCTATTGAACCGCCTCAGTCGGCGGCGCCGGCTCCTCCAGAAAACGCGGAGGACCAGGGACCACTATCGCCCCTGGTTCGGAAGATGGCGCGCGAATATAATATTGACCTTTCGCAGGTCAAGGGCACAGGCGCCGGTGGACGAATCACCAAGCTCGACGTAGAGGCATACATGTCGTCACAGGCCGCCCGCACCTACAGTGCTCCGGCCGCCCCGCCGGCCCCAAGGACAGCTCCGCCCCCAGCCGCAGCACCTCCAGCCACTTCACCCCAAGCTTCTTCACAAGCGCCGCCGGCTCCCCTTCCTCTGGCCGAATCCGCCAAAGTACGCACGGAGCCCATGAGCAATATGCGCCTGAAGATCGCAGAGCACATGGTCATGAGCAAGCGCACGTCGGCGCACGTCACCACCGTCCACCGCTGCGATATGACAAAAGTTGCCAAACTGCGGGACCGGAGCAAGACCGAGTTTCAGGCTCGCAACGGCTTTTCGCTGACATTTTTGCCTTTCGTGGCTGCGGCAACCGCCGAAGCTCTACGCGCCTTCCCGATTTTCAACGCCTCCATTGATGGCAAGAATATCGTCTACTATCGCGATATCAACATAGGAATCGCTGTTGCCTTGGATAATGGCCTCATTGTTCCAGTGATTCGCAACGCTGACGAAAAGAATGTGACTGGCCTCCAACGCGCCATCGTCGATTTGGCGACCAGAGCCCGTTCTCGCCAGTTGAAACCAGATGAAGTGGCTGGCGGTACCTTCTCTATCACCAATTTCGGCAGCTTCGGCAGCATATTCGCTACGCCCGTCATTAACCAGCCGCAAGTCGCGATCCTCGGGGTGGGTGCGGTGGAGAAAATCCCAACCGTCGTCGAAGGCGACGCTATCGCGATTCGTTCCCAGGCTCACTTGGCCCTTACCTTCGATCACAGGCTAATTGATGGCGCACTCGCCGATCAGTTCTGCCAAAAAGTGAAATCCATTCTGGAGAAGTGGTCGACGGAGATTCTGTAATGCATTGTTGCCGAAGGTTTTTCACACACCGTTCCAAAGTGGCACAGTTGAGTATGCGCCAATTAAATGAACGGATTAGAGCATTTTCGAACATACACCACTCCGGGTGGTGTGGGTCTGCTTTTTTTTCTTGACGAAATCTTAATGTGGGTCTAAGATTCGAATGCAGCTTTAATCGTCCGGTTCCAACAATCTCTTAGGAAAGAGGTCCATGAATGACCTTCCAGGTCGGCGAGAAGGTGGTCTACCCCAACCACGGCGTAGGCACGATCGAAAACATTAGCCTGCGTACCTTTGGCTCTTTGCAGGAGCGGTATTATTTGCTCCGCTTATTGCCCAATAGTCTGACCGTAATGGTCCCGTTTTCTCACGTTGGCGACGTTGGCCTTCGAAAAGTCACAAAGTGCAGTGAAATTAATCGAGTTCTAACCTATCTTTCCGCTGGCAAACCATGTTGCGCACACGATTGGAAAGATCGCTTTAAAGAGAATTCGGACAAAATGAAGGGCGGTAGCCTTTTAGAAGTTGCTGAAGTTTTTAAAGCCCTGCTCTGTATCCAGCTCACTAAACCCTTGTCTTTCCGGGAAAAGAAGATGCTGGAACGGGCTCGCAGCATGATTTTGCTCGAAACATCGGTGGCGAAAAACTTAAAAGACGCCGACGCGATCACGCTGATCGAAAAGGCTCTCGCCAAATCCGGGCTGCCAATGCCGGAAGCCCTTTAACGCCTTGGCGCCCCGGGCATCCGTTATACTAAGGTCGTTATTTACCTGGATGGCGCTATCGTCTAACGGTTAGGACAGAGCCCTCTCAAGGCTTAAATAGGGGTTCGATTCCCCTTAGCGCTACCATCTTTCAACAACTTACTAGACTTGTTCGCATTAGGCGGTTAGCCCGAGATTTATTGGCATCGGTCCGGACTACTTGTGTACGCGCGTTGTCGCAGCGCACCTTGTGCCAGAAGCCAGTCTGTTTCAGCAATCTCGCAATTACGGCCAGTTCAAATGCATCGGAGCGGCGTGTGAAGACACCTGTTGCAGCGGCTGGCAGGTCTCAATCGACCGGAAAACGTTCGATAAATATCAAACCTGTTCCCACTCCACGCTCCGTCCTCGCTTTGATCAGTGGGTACAGATTCAACCGAGTGGGGCTAATGAGAACGGCTATGCACGGATCAACCTTGAAAAATCGACATGTCCTTTTCTTTCGGAAAACCTGTGCTCCATTCAATCTGAATTAGGCCACGACTATCTCAGCAGAACTTGCGCCACTTTCCCGCGTATTCGTAACAACGTCGCGGGGGTAATCGAGCGATCGTTGGACCTATCCTGTCCGGAGGCGGCCCGCCTTTGCCTTACCGATCCCTTGCCAGCCGCTTTCGACCAGATCACTCCGGATTCGCGGGAAGGGCAGGATCTTCCGGTGAGATTACAGAGCCCCGATGCCCATTTCTGGGAGATTCGATCGGCTGTTCTTACCGTATTGCAGAACCGCGCATTTCCTGTTGCGAAGCGTCTCATACTGGTCGGACATATCTGCGCGAAGCTCGACGAGCCATCGGCAAATGGCCAGCACGCTTTTATCCCCCAGACCCTGGAAGGATTCGCCGTCGGAATCAGCGCCGGTTTCTATCATCAACATCTCAGGGAATGTTCTGCAAACGCTGCCGATCAACTTAGCCTCGTGCTTGAGTTAATGACGGCGCGGATCAAACTTGATTTCGTTCCCCAGCGCTATATGGACCAGTATCGAGAGTTTGTGGAAGGCCTTCGCTTAAGGCCCGGAGTTAATGTCCACGAATGTGGCGATCGTTATGCCCACGCGTGCAAGCAACTATACTCGCCATTCATGGCCACCCACGAGTACATGCTGGAACACTACCTTGTCTATTACGCGTATCGGACACTTTTCCCTTTTGGCCTGAACCGGAATTCCGGCAGCCTGGAGACCACCCCGCCGCTGGGTCCGTTTACCAGAGAATACATGCTCATGGCGGCGTTCTTCGGAATCATTCATTCGATGATAATTGCGTTGGCGGCTCGCCATGGGCTTCGTTTCGGCGTTGACCACGTCGTCCGATGCCTGCAAGGCTCATCGAAGGCGCTTGAGCACTGCACTTCATACCCGTCTCAGATCCTTCAGATCCTCGCCTCCAAGGGCATAGTCAACACGGCTGGAATGTCCGTTCTCACCCAAGATCCACTCTGAAAGTCTTCATGATTCCTGGCAAAGATCGCACTGCGAGAGCCTCGGATCTTAACTTTCTGGCTCTTCGTCCGGCGGCTCCCAATCCTCTGAGCGCGCCGCACGCGTTTTCAAAACTGCTAAAGCGATACGTGCACTAAAGCCCGCCGTGCGCAGACGGCGGAAAGCGCTCGCTAGATTCTTTTCTTCTCTCAGGAAAACGGTCATGTCCTTGCCGCAATACCGCCGGGCCAGAAACTCATTGGCCAGCTCAGTCTCGTCAGTTCCCGCAAACGTTTTCTCCACCGCTTGGCCCGCTATGGCAGCCGGTACGCGTTTCGCCTGTAGGTCGCGTAGCACCCGTTGTTTTCCGAATCCTCTGTTGTTTAGTCGAGATGAGGCAAACGTTTCCGAAAACGCGGCATCGTCGGCGAAGCCATAGTCGCGAAGCTTAGTGAGGACTTCCTGTAGTACTTGCGGACTTTCGGCTTTCTGTGCCAGCTTTTGCCGCAACTCGTGCGCCGAGTGGGCGCGTTGCCCCAAAGCGCGCAACGCGTAGCTCCAGAGCCCGTCGGCGTCGTATTTCTTGACCTTAGAGCGCATGCGAAACGTTTGCTGGCTGAACCATCTCTACACGGTGTAGGCATTCGCTACGCCCGGGTCGAGTACACTTCAGTCTACGGCGAAAAAGGAGAGTAAAATATGGAAGAAAGCAGCAATGGCAGCAATTTCGGATTTTTTCTGTTAGGTTTGGGAATCGGAGTAGGGGCCGGATTACTGTTCGCTCCCAAGTCTGGCGAGGAAACACGCCAGTACTTAAAGGACAAAGCGGGGGAAGGTACTGACTATGTCCGGGCGCGCGCCGACGACGGGAAAGAATACCTCCGCCAACGGACCGAAGACGTCAAGGGCGCGGCTTCCGATCTGGTCGACAAAGGCAAAAGCGCTGCTTCCGATCTCGTCGATCGCGGCAAGACGCAGGTCAGCCGCCATCGCGATAATCTAAATGCCGCAGTCGAAGCAGGCAAACAAGCATACCGTGACGCCGTTTCAGACATTAAGAGCGTTACTAGTAGCGACAACGCTTAGCGATCTGCCATTCTGGAGTTAGCCCCGGTCCTCCGTTACCGAGGCGCTGAATCCATGGACCAGAACACCCTTTTGACAATCTTCGTCGGCATTTCTGCGCTGGCGATGCTCATTCAGATGATCACGCTGATCATCTTGGCTGTCGTGTCGAAGAAGATGCAGGATAAAGTGATGGCTGTTCTTCCCGAGGTGCAGTCCATATTGGCGACCTCTAAGCAAACCCTCCTGGAAGTGCGCAAAGAACTGGGCGAAATCGGGACCAGAACGAATTCCATTCTCGACGTTACGAAGGGGCAGTTCATCAAAATTGATGAACTGCTCAGTGACGTCGGCGCTCGAGCCCGTGTCCAACTGGAACGTTCGGAAATGGTCCTGGACGACGTTATGAGTCGAACTCAGAAAACAGTCGCCATCGTACAGTCAGGCGTAATTGCGCCCGTTCGTGAGATCTATGGCTTGGTAGAGGGCCTCCGGGCGGCCATCGGATACTTGGCAAAGGGCCGGCGCCCAACGGTAGATCACGTCACTTCTGACGAAGAAATGTTCATCTGATTCTTAGCTGCGCTAGCCGATACAGCGTAAGTTAGCCCCCGAGCAGCGTGACCTCACTTCCCCTTTCCTCGCGCTATTCTTAGAATTCTGGTTTCAGACTTTTCTAACTACGCTCGCGTCTTTGCACTAGGAGTGGAGAGTTGATCTTCCGGGAGGTTGAGGACCGCGACCTCATTTCGCGTGCCCGAAAGGGCAGCCTTGACGCCTATAACGTCCTCGTTTCCCGGTGGGAAAAACGTGTCTTCAATTATCTGGTGAAATTAGTGGGAAATCGCGAAGATGCCCTGGATCTGACACAGGATGTTTTCCTGAAGGCTTATCAAGGTATCCGCAAACTTGAGGACGACGGAAAGTTTTCTTCTTGGCTGTTCCGCATCGCCCACAACGAGGCTTTTTCGCTGCTGCGTAAGCCGCGACGGGAGAGCGAAATGATCACAGACTTCGCGGGAGGCGACCTGTCGGGTCGACTCTATCCGTCGGAAACCGCCGTAGCCGTCCAGAGCGCGCTCAATCGGCTTTCGAGTGAGCAGCGCGAGGTAGTCACGCTCAAGATCTACGAAGGGTTCAAATTCGAGGAGATCGCGGAGGTGCTGGACGTACCGGTCTCGACGATTAAGTCCCGGCTGTATACAGCCATCGATCTCCTTAAGAACGTTTTAGCTCCGCTCGAAGCTGGCGAATTCACACGAAAAAGAACCGTGGGAGATGGCTGAATTATGGAATGTCCTGATCTGAAGGCGTATGAACTAGGAGAGGTAAGCCGGGGCGAACGGGAAGCGATCAGAGCACACTTGACCTCCTGTAGCGCGTGCCAATTGGAGGCGGAGCGGTTGTCGGCAACAACCACCGCATTGGGCATGCTGCCGCACGAGGAGATTCCGGTTCATGTCCGATTTGTCTCTGACAAAGTATTCGAGCCTTGGTGGAGGCGCTGGCGTTTGGCTCCGGGTTGGGCGTTCGCGAGCGCTTTGCTGGCACTTGTCCTCATTCTCGATGCACCTCGCTTTATCGCGCGGCCGCAACCGGCAGCCGCTGCGCAAGCTGTTGCCGCGTTGACTGCTACCCAAATTGATAAACGCATCGACGACGCGGTGAACTCTCGAGTGAAAACTGAAGTGGCACTTGTGTCTGCTCGTATCGAACGACGCAATGATGAACGAACGCTTGCGATGCTCGCTGATTTCCGACGTCAATCGCAAGTGGACCGCCAACGGCTGGTTCAGGCGGTCGAGACAGAGTACGAGACTGTCGACCAAAAGCTCAACCAAGCCGTGTTCGCGGCCAACGAGAAACTGCCCGTGCTGAACCAGTAAAAGTATATGCGCCTCCGCACTATGATCGCCGCGCCTGCCGCTGGCTTTTTTCTGTTGGGTCTGGTGTCGGCCGCTGCCGTGGCCGATAATCTGATCGACCGCGCACAGACGTTTGCCTTAGAAAGACAATTTTCCGCTAGAGCAATTACCTTGTGGGGCGATGGCCGCTATATGTTCTACTTGCGTCCGCAGGCCTATTCCGTCGACCATTACGGGATTCTTTTGACGGCAGATCTGAATATTGCGCCGGGACCTGTCTCACTTTCACTACCGTTCGGCGAAGTCATTACCAAGCAACAGATCGCGGCCCATAAGCACACTGTGCTCGAACGATTGCCCAAATTCCGGCAATTTCTAAAGTCGGAGCTGGTGGATGCAGCCGCCATGTTTCCCACCGAACCAGCGAGTGGCCGCGTAGGCCTTGCCGTGACCATTTTTCACTACGTCTGGGAAGACACGGCCGACATTCCCACCCAAATCATTGTTCAAGGTGTCAAGAAGGACCTTTTGGAGGCAAAAGCAAACCCTGCCTTGGCCGACCATGCGATCGAGATGAAGGAAACCGAGTAGATGCGCTTGGGCGAGATTCTGGTTGCGCGCGGCCACGTGTCAGCGGACGACGTGGACCGTGCTTTGGAACTCCAACAGGAACGGGCGGACAAACTAGGCAAGATTTTAGTCGACCTGGGCTATGTGTCCCTACGCGACGTTTTATCGGCTCTTTCAGAGCAGTTAGAGTTGCCGTTGGTGCAGTGCGACGGGCCGCCGCCGGTCTCTGAAAGCACCGAGAGATTAGCGCCGCGTTTCTTGCGCCAGTTCCGCTGTGTGCCGTATGCGCTCGAAGATCACACGATGACGCTCGCCATGGCCGACCCTCTCGATTTTGAGACGGTCGCGGCCGTGCGCAGCGTGACGGGTCTTACCGTCAACCCAGTGCTGGCCGGCGAGCAGGACGTGCTCGACGCCATCGATCGATTTTACGAAGCAGCCAAGCCCTCCGAGAACGACGTGGAAACCGATATGGGCGGCCCTTCCGAAGACCTGGAGCAGCTTCGCGACATGGCAAGCGAAGCACCCGTCATCCGCCTGGTGAACGCAGCCATCGCGCAGGCGGTTGAGAAGCGCGCGAGCGACATTCACATCGAGCCGTTTGAGAAAGAATTTCGCATCCGGTTCCGCATCGACGGCGTTCTGTACAACCAGGAACCGCCGCCGCGCGAATTGAAAGCCGCCATCATCTCCCGGATCAAATTGATGGCGAAATTGAACATCGCCGAGCGCCGGCTGCCGCAGGACGGCCGTATCAAGGTTAAGACCATTGGCCGCGAAGTCGATTTGCGCGTTTCTACGCTGCCCACTCTCTTTGGCGAAAGCGTCGTTATGCGCCTGCTGGACCGGTCAGCCGGGGATTTTTACGATTTGCGGCGGCTCGGCTTCGACGACCACATGCTCTCCCGCATGGAGTATTACACCTCGCTTCCACACGGCATCTTCCTTGTGACGGGACCAACGGGTAGCGGCAAATCGACCACGCTCTACTCCGCCTTGAAGCGCATTAATCAATCCGACAAGAAGATCATCACCATTGAAGATCCGGTTGAATATCAGATGGACGGAATCAACCAGATCCACGTCAATCCGCAGATTGGCCTGACCTTTGCCTCCGGCATCCGGCACATTGTTCGTCAGGATCCGGACGTCATCATGGTGGGCGAAATACGTGACAGGGAAACCGCTGATATCGCCATCCGCGCAGCCTTGACTGGCCACTTCGTCTATTCCACCCTTCACACCAACGATGCACCCAGCGCCATTACACGGCTCTCCGACATGGGCGTCGAAAATTATCTGATGACTAGTTCGCTGGTCTCGGTTCTCGCCCAACGGCTCGTGCGCTTGATCTGCCTCCATTGCAAAGCCCCGGCTGAGATGCGCTTTACGCCAGAGGGCGAGCAAATCCAAACCTTTCGCGGCAAAGGCTGCGAACGCTGTTTTGGGAGCGGCTTCACCGGCCGGGTAGGCATTTTCGAATTGATGGAACTCAACGACGAACTTCGCCAATTGATCATGGCGAATGCCGATGCTTCGCGCTTGAACGCAGCCGCCCGTCGCCATGGAATGCATACTTTGCGCGAAGACGGCTGGATGAAGGTAAGGCAAGGCGTGACCACTGCTGACGAGGTTATGCGCGTGACGCAAGAGTTCTGATGGCGGCGCAGACTAGCTACCATTTCCGCGCCGTCGCCTCAGACGGCAAAGTGCGCACGGGCATTGTAAGCGCCGAGAGCGAGAAGCGCGTGGCCCAGGAGCTAAAACGGCAAGGGCTGGTACCGCTGTACGTGGGCTCCGGCAAGCCTCGGTCACTCGATTTGAAGCTGCCGGTTATTGGCGGAAATCGACGCAAGGACATCCTGTATTTCACTCAGGAACTGGCGACGCTGCTCACCGCCGGCATCCCGCTTGACCGCGCATTGTCCATCACCTCGGAACTGAGTGAGAGCGAACGTTTTCGTAGCATTTCGCTCGATATTCTCCGCGTTCTCAAAGGCGGCAAGTCGCTCGCCGACAGTCTCGCTACGCACCCCGAGTATTTCTCCGATCTCTTCATAAATATGGTTAGGGCCGGCGAAGCGAGCGGCACGCTAGCATCCATATTTGAACGCCTGGCTGAGTTTGAGCGCACCCGGGACGATCTGCGCAGCTATATTGTCTCGTCCATGGTCTACCCGGGATTGCTCACGCTGGTGGGATTGGGGTCGGTGCTGATCCTGCTGAACTTCGTCGTGCCTCGGTTCGCTTCTGTCTTTGAAGGCTCCCATTTGAAAATCCCCACACCCACGCTGATGATGCTGCAAGTCAGCGCATTTGTGAAAGCTTATGGGTGGATTGGGATTAGCGTGGTTGTTATCACCATCGCAGCGCACCAGATCTATATAAGGACTGCCTCGGGACGATTGTGGTGGGACAAGACGCGGCTTCGGTTGCCGCTTTTAGGCGACGCGCTTCGAAAGGCCGAGACATCGCGCTTCGCGCGGGCCATGGGTACGCTGGTTGGCAACAGTGTGCCGTTGGTGCAAAGCCTATCCATTTCTCGCGCCATTTTGAATAACCTGCGGATGGCCAATGCTCTTGAATCAGTGGCGCAAGGAATTAAACGCGGCGAAGGGATTGCTGCGCCGTTGACCCGCTGCGGTGAATTCCCGCCGCTCGCCGGACATTTGCTGGCCGTAGGCGAAGAAACCGGACATCTCGATACGATGTTTTTGCGGATGGCCGACATATATGAAGCCGAAACACGCGCCGCCATTAAGCGGTTCACCACCTTATTTGAACCGCTGATTATCTTGACCATGGGTATCGTCGTCGGAGCGATGATTTTAAGTATGCTAATTGCAATCACCAGCATTAACGACGTGGCTGGTTGAGCAGCGCAAGGGCGCGGATGCGCGCCAGCAAACAATGGAGGAAGGAGAATGACGAGCGTGACCGAGATGGAAGAATCGATTTCTAAAAGTTCCCGTTTAGCGCGGGGCGCCGAAGCGGGTGTGACGTTAATTGAAATGCTGGTGGTAGTCACCATCATGGCGCTATTCATCGCCATCGTGGGTCCCCGTCTTCTAGCGCGCGCCGACTCCGCCAAAGTAACAGCGGCGCGAACGGAGATCAACGAACTTTCAAACGCTTTGGCGCTCTATAAACTCGATACCGGCACATTCCCGACCACTGAACAAGGATTGCAAGCTCTCCGTGTCCAACCCGATAACGTCGGCCAGTGGCAAGGACCGTACTTACAAAAGGATGTGCCACAGGACCCCTGGGGTCATTCCTATCTTTATAAGTTCCCGGGAGACCATGGCGACGAGCCCGATCTGACCTCCTATGGCGCGGATGGCCAGCCGGGAGGCGACGGGAACAACCAGGACATCGTGAGCTGGAAAGATAAGTGATCGCTTTCCGGACAGCGGCCCATATTGGCATTCGCGGCCCCGCTCAGCGTGCCGCCGAGGCGGGCGTGACGCTGCTCGAAATGATGATTGTCGTCGCCCTCATGGCGCTACTGATTGGAATTACGTTTCCGGCGATCGGCAATGGTCTCGAATCCTTGCGATTGCGCTCTGCGTCGGAAGACGTGGTTGCGGCTCTGAACTCCGCACTGACTCGCGCGGACCGCAATCAGGATCCCGTGCAGATAATCGTGTCTCCCGCCCGGCGAAGCATCCTAACACAAGCCGTTCACAGCCGTGTTTCGCGCAATGTGACACTTCCCGATGGGATAAGGATCGCGCAAGTGCTTCCCGATCCCGAGCAGGCACGCGATGATGCCGGCGAACCTGTTGATCGCGATTACTTCATCTACCCCGACGGTTCCGTACCCAGCATCGTTATCGATCTAGTCAATCAGCGCGGATTTCATCGCCTGGTGTCCGTCGACCCGATCACCGGCGTTGCACGAGAACAAGCCGTTGCCTCGGCTATGGTGGAGGCGCCACAGTGAAGGCGGTCAAAACCCGCGAAAGAGGCTTCACTCTTCTCGAAGTGATGGTTGCGACCGTCATTATGGCCATCGCTGTTGGCGGTCTACTTTCGAACCTGCACGTTTCCTTGCGCAACACTGCCCGATTGACCGGCTATGATCGCGCGACACTTTTTGCGCAGCACAAGATGGATGAGCTACTGGCTTCAACGGTGCTTCCCAATGATCGACAGATTACCGGTCCCTACGATCCCGGCTCCGGCAATCCAGAAGACGGAGGCTGGCGGGCCCTTGCGCGTCCGTTTGAATACGCGCCGGGCGCCCAGGTAGGAGACAAAGTGCTGCAGCGTATCGAACTCGAGATCTGGTGGAATACGGGAGATCGCCGCCGGAGTTTCACCCTCGAAGGTTTTCGGCAGGCAGTTCTATCGCAAGAAGATGCGAACAGGCTAGGCACGAGGGCTGGATTTTGACGCGTACTCGGCCGCGCGGTTCTTCGCAAGCCGGAGTCACTCTGCTCGAGTTACTCATCGCCGTCACATTAGTTGCCCTCCTGTCGACGGGAATGGCTTTTGCTCTTCGCATTTCGCTGAATGGTTCGAGCCGCGCGCAAGACCGGATCAGTGCAAATCGCCGCGTTTTGGGCATCGAACGCATTCTGCGCGAACAGATTTCTAACCTTATGCCGGTTGCCACTCCCTGCCGGGCAAATGCCGAAAGCGGGGTCCAAGCGTTGCCACTGTTTGAAGGTCTGCCCGCGACGATGCGGTTGGTATCTACCTATTCGCTGGCCGAAGCGGGGCGCGGCGCCCCCAAACTTTTGGAATATCAGGTGATTCCGGGCGACGACGATGCTGGCGTCCGCTTGATTGTTAACGAACTGCCGTGGACCGGCCCCGCCCCGCTGCATTCCCCGTGTTCGGGCATCAACACGGGCCCGGATGGTCTTCAATTCGCACTCTTCCCTCCGGTACCGATCGGCCCTCAGTCATTTGTCCTCGCCGATAAGCTGGCGGTTTGCCGCCTTTCCTACCGGGAGGTGCGTCAGCCGCCAGAACTAGAACGCTGGGTTGACCATTGGACAGGCGCCAATCAATGGCCTTCCGCGATTCGAATCACATTGGTTCCATTGGTGGAAAATCCCGCTGCATTGCAGCCTTCTTCGCTAACGATTCCGCTGTTAGTCGATCCGGACGTTCAAAAGGCGTACACCGAATGACTTCACGCCGTCTCCGCCAATCCGGAAGCGCCTTGATTGCGGTATTGTGGCTAGCCGCCGCGATGACAGCCATTGCGTTTGCGCTTGCCGCGACCGTTCGGACAGAAACAGAACGCGCCGAAAACGATTCGGAAGGCCTCAGAGCCTACTATTTGGCTCGTGGGTCGATCGATCGCGCACTGCTTTGGATCCAATGGGGACCGCAATATCATCGGCCTGACGGTTCTCCCATGTTTTATGAGCCACCCACGCCCCGGCTGTCGTTTACCTTTCCGAGCGGCATGGCGGTCGTAGAGTTGATCCCCGAGAGTTCAAAAATCAACGTGAACCGGGCCGATCCGGACCTCCTTTACCGCCTCTTGTTAGTTTTGGGCGCAGGAGAAGTTCGCGCCCGCGCCGTCACGGCGGCAATTGTCGATTGGCGCCAGGGCTCCTCAAGCCTCGGGCCGAGTCCGTTCGACGGATTCTATTCCTCTCAGCCGTCGTCTTTTGTGGCGCCACATGCGTCTATTCGTGAGCTAGAGGAGTTGCTGTTGGTCAGGGGGATGACGACAGATCTGTTTTATGGAAGTTACCGGCGCGATGGCGATGGCAACGCCATCCGGCAGGTAGGTCTGCGTGATTGCCTCTCCACTATCGGGGCAGATGCGGGTGGTTTTGACATTAATTCGGTCCAACCGGCCGTCTTGGCCGCTGAAGGTGTGCCGTCCCCCACGATCAACGAGATTGTGGCTGCGCGAGCCCGGCGTCCGATCCTTTCGCTCGACCAGGTAAGCGCATGGCTTTCTCCCGACGTGCTGGGACGATTGCGCATCGGAGGCGATAGAGCTACGACACTGCGAGCAACGGCTCGGCTTTATAAACCCGGCACCCAACAACTCAGCGATCTGAAACGGAGTGTTGCGGTTCTGATTAAAACAGGTAAAACTCGAAATGATCCGCCGGTGACGGTGCTTCGCTGGTACGACAATGCGCAAAGTGATGTTTTCTAGCGTGCGCCTGCTAACGCGGCCGCTGAGCCGCCAGCGAGAGGGGACCGCAAGAGCGCCTTTTTCATGATTGATCCACTTCGAAACTGGATACGCATTGGCAGTGGCGTCGGCATTGAGTTCGATGGCGCCGACGTGCTTGTCACCGCCGTACGCATTCGCTTCGAACGCGTCATCATTCGCGGCGAGTTGCGCATCGCCAACTATGCGACGCGCCCGGCTGCCGAATGGGGCTACGAATATACTGCATTCCTCAAACGCCTTGAGCTGCATCATCTCGCCGCGTATGTGCTGTTGCCGCGCGAATCGGCGACGGTGCGTGTTTTGTCTCTGCCGCCAATCAAGTCGAGCGAGATGGACTCGGCCGTGCGCTATCAAACTGAATCGCTCCACCCCTATGCTGAAGACGAGGCCGCTTATTCCTGGACCCGGCTTGCTAAGCCGACCGATGTCTTAGTTGCGATCACACGGCGCGAGACAGTCGATCACTTGTCCGCGCTGTTTGCAGAGGCGGGTATCTCGGTCGCTTGCTTCACAGTGACTGCGGCAGCCCTCTATTCCGCTGTGCGCTTTATCAAAGCTCCCGCCGAGCCCGAATTTGCCGCCATCGAAAGTGCCGCCGGAGGCATGGAAGTCTACGGCGAAAGCCGATCGCGAGCGGTGTTTTCCGCTTTCGAAAATGGACCGGTATCGCGCATGGAAATTCTGACGCGTGCAGAATTGCGTCTCGATCCATCGCTAGCGTTCACGCCCCTGCGTGCTCTGCTGCCCACCGTCGATGGGTCGACCGGCGAATTAGACGGGTCCGAATATCAGAGTTCGCGTTGCTATGCGGCGGCATTATGCGCCGCCGTTCCTATGCTCGCGTTGCGGGTGAATCTGCTGCCCAAAGAATTGCGGGACACCAGCTCCAGGCTTCTCTTCGTGCCGACGGTGGTGCTGGCCGCTGTGTTGGTTGGCTGTCTCGTCGCATTGGCGCTGGAGGGCCGTTGGGAACAGATGAATTATTCAGAAAAACTGCAGGCGCAGATCAAGCAACTTGAGCCAGCAGCGCAGCAGGCTCGCCTTCTAGAGGGAAGAACCCGGAAAGCGGCGGCCGAGACACAAGAAATTGATTCTTTTCGCCTGCGTTCGAAGGCCGATCTTGACGTCCTTGATCAGGTAAGCAGAATTCTCGCGCCGCCAGGGTTTTTGAGTAGCCTCGATCTAACGCGATCGAATGCGCAATTGGCTGGTGAGGCGCCTTCTGCGGTTGGTCTCTTGCGCGCGCTTGACGCATCGCCCTATTTCCACAATTCCAGTTTCATGCAGACCATCGGGCGCACCAAGGATGGCGAAGCTTTTCACGTAAGGGCTGATCGGCAGGGAACGCCATGACTCTCAGTGATCGTGACAGACGGGCGCTTATCCTACTCGGTGCTGCCGCCGGCGCCCTGTTGCTGCTTTGGATGATTCTGAACGTGTTTAGCGGCGCCGGCCGGACGACTGGCGACGCCGTCGCGCTCCAAGAAAAGGAGTTGAGTCACTTGCGGATCCTCGCCGCAGCTCTGCCCTCTCGAGAGCGCCAATACAAACAAGCTGGTACGGATCTCGCGACCCGGGAAAAGATGCTGATCGAAGCGACTGACGAAAAGTTAGCGCAGGAGCGTTTGCTGGCCGTCGTGCATAAGCTCGCGGCAGCGCAGGCGCCTCCTCTTGAGCTGCGGACCACCGAGCTGGCCCAGCCCAAGCCTTATGGCAATTATGGCGAGGTCACTGTCACCGTCAACGTGGCATGCCGCATTGAGCAGCTCGTTAACTTTCTCTCTGACCTCTCGGCCCAGCCGGAAGCAATTGGGTCGGAAGATTTGCATATTTTCGGGATTAACGAGGAACGCAAGGAAATGCAAGTCCGGCTGACCGTAGGCGGACTGATTCCAAAGCGCCTATTGCCTAAGAAAAAGGCCAGCGAAGCACTATGAAACGGACGCTGCTGCTTTCGAATGTCTTGCTGACGTTGTTGATTGCCGGATCGATCTGGTTCATCCACCACCGCAACGTGGAGGCGCAAGCGGAGGAAGCTCGATTCCTGAATGCGAAAGTGCAGCCTCCGACCGTTTTGATATTCGCTACCAAGACCCCGCCGCCGGTGGGCGCGCAAGCATACGTGGATAATACCGTCCAGAAATTTGTATTTTCCCGCGACCGCAACCCGAATGTAATCGTCAAGCCGACGGCTCCGCCGCCCGAGCCTCCCATGCCCCCTCTGCCCGCGCTCTATGGGGTTTTTATGGTCGGCGACCACCCCACGATTTTTCTGGGAATTGGGAACCAACCGCAGCGTGGTTATGAGGCGGGCGCTCGGGTGGGGGATTTTACGCTGGTCGGGTTTGACTCAAAGAGCGTGACATTCGATTGGAACCGGAAGGAAATCAAACGGAGCCTGGAAGAATTGGCGCAGAATCAGGTCGCCACGCCTGAAGCCCAAGCCGCTCCAGCGCAGGTAGCCATGGCGAAAGCGCCGCCAAAGGTCGATCCCGATGCGACGTCGCGAGCTTGCGAGGCCGGCGACAATTCGCCCGCCGGAACGATTTCTCCAGATGGATTTAGGAAGGTTGTCATAAGAACTCCGATGGGTTCCACTTGCCACTGGGCTAAATGAACTGCTCGTGCGAAGGCATGGGAAGGAAGAGGGTAATTAGCTATGAGACTCCCCAAAATATGGATGGCCTTTGCTATCGGCACCGCGTGTATCGCAATGCCGCTGCTGGGCCAAAGTAACCCCCAAGATGCTAAGAGCAATCAAGACCGGTCGACCGCTCAGAGCTCAAATAAGGATCAAGCCCCAAAGAAGGACGCCAAGACCTCCGGCGACTCTGCTCAACCGGCGCGTCCTAGAACGCCGATGGATGGCGGATCCGCTACGGCACACAACCAGAACGGCGATTCGATCACAGCGGACAAGAATCGCGATGATAGCTTGAAATACTCAACGCTACCTTTTAAGGCGGCGAACCATGGGTCGGTAAGCGGCCAGTCGGCTGCGCACGACCAGAATGTTCCCAATTGGAAGGTGAAGGATCTCGGCGATAGCGTGCGATTCGAGTTCCAGACGCCCATGGGTCCGAACGTTTGGATTAAGAAGAAATCTGACCTGAACGACCGGGAAAAGGCCGCGCTGGCAAATGCCACTCCGGCCGCCGAACCTAACCCAGCATCCACAACTGCGACTCCTGCCGCTACATCCGCCTCCCCCAAAAAGTAGAACGCTGAATTGACACGATGACCGACTTTAAATCCCGGCGACCATGGCTTTGTGCCGCTATGACATGTCTTCTGCTTCTCGATGGAGCAGAGGGCACGTTGACTGGCCAACAGCAGGGGGTGCATGAATTCAATCCGCACCTGAACCAGCCGCAGCCCGCACCCGCTCCGCCCCCGACTTTACCGCCCGGACAAGCGCCTGCAGCCTCAAACGGTCCGGCGGCCCCAGCCATCAGCGGCACTATTCAGTTCGGCGGCTTCACCCTCCAGAATGCATCGCTCACCGAGGTCGTCGATACGTTGGCCCGGCAGCTCAAGATCAATTACATTTTGCCTAAGGGGTTTGGGGGATCGGTGACGCTGAACACCTACGGAGACACGAAAAGCATCGATGCTCGCAAGCTGCTGGATTTGATCTTACGCATTAACGGCTATGGCATGGTACAGGCCGGCGATGTCTATCGCATCGTTCCATTGAATGACATTTCGCATCAGCCCCTGAAGCCCGAACGACTGGATACCGGGGAAATCGATGAGGAAGATAGCCCCATGTTGAATCTGGTCTTCCTCAAATACACCACTGCCGATGAACTAGCCAAGGTGATTAGCAACTTTCAGGGTGAAGGCGCGCAAATCATTACGTATGCGCCGGCAAACCTGATGATGCTGCTCGATAGCCGCCGGAATATGAAGCGGACGATGGAATTGGTTGCCTTGTTCGACGACAATACTCTCGCCAATCAGCGCGTGCATTCCTTCGACATCAAGAACAGCAAGCCTTCGGACTTGGCGAAGTCGCTCGAAAATATCTTCAAATCCATTTCGATGAACCCGGGCGAGAAGAGTTCGCCCATTAAATTTGTTCCCATCGACCGCATCAACGTCCTCCTGGCGGTGGCGCCCAATCCCGGCGCTTTCGACCTGGTTGGCGAGTGGGTCCGTAAACTCGACATCCCCGCCGAGATCATAAAAGGCGAAAGAGAGAATTTTGTCTACCGGGTCAAGTATGGCCAAGCGCAACTGTTAGCGATGGTCATCTACGCACTGTATACCGGTCAGAATCCGTTCGGCATGATGGGCGGAGGAATGATGGGTGGCGCCTATGGCGGTTACGGCAATTCCGGCTTTGGCGCTTCAGGAGCCGGGATGGGCTACGGCGGCGCCTTCGGTGCGTCGGGCGGGTACGGGGCGACAGGTGGCTTAGGAGGAACGTCAGGATTGGGCGGCTACAATCCTTATGGCGCGGGTACCGGTTTCAACACCTCCGGGCTCGGCGGGTTTAATGGAGGCGGATATGCGGCGTACTCGGGCGCGGGAATCTCTTCCGGAGCTGGCTTGGCATCAGCGGGCGCTACGCTTCCTTCCGCCGGCGCGACATCCCCAATGGGCGTCGCCGGGAACTCCGGAATCGGTACGACGGGTACATATCTGGGGGCAGAGTCGCAGCAGTCAAATCCTAACTTGCCCCATATCATCCCAAACCCAATGGACAACACCTTGTTGATCCAAGCCACCGCGTCCGACTACAAAAGCATCCTCAAGCTTTTGCGTCAAATCGACGTTCCGCCCCGCCAAGTCCTAATCGATGCCAAAATTTATGAAGTCGATCTGAGCGGCGCATTGAGCGTCGGCGTGGAAGCCTATTTACAACAGCGAGGGGCAGCGACGACCTCAGCCGGTACTTCCGGTACGCCGGGAAGCCAGTCGTCCGCCAATCAGCTGCTCGGTAGCTTCGTAAACGGCGCCGTTAACTTCTCGGTCGGTACTTATGTGGGGCAAAGCCGCCAACTGCTCGGATTCGTCCAATTTGCCGAAACTCTATCGAAGGCAAAAACCATCTCCTCGCCCAGCATCATTGCCACCGACAGTATTCCGGCTTCTATTAATGTAGGAACATCTCTTCCGACCATCTCCTCACAAGCGGTTCAGAGTGGGGTGCAAGTCGGGGGGACCAATCCGTACGCGGAAACCATCCAGAACGTCGACACAGGTATCCAACTGAACGTTCTCGCCCGTGTCACACCCGCCGGAGTCGTGACTATGGTCATCAATCAGGATGTGAGCTCGCCGACCGCGGGGAGTGCCGGAAGCCTGACTCCCTCCTTTGAGAAACGGAACGTCTCGACCCAGGTAACGATACAAGATGGCGACACCATCGCGCTGGGCGGCGCGATTCAGGAGAGCGTTACCGAGAGCACCTCGGGCATCCCGTTCTTAGACCGCATCCCGGGTTTGAGCTGGCTGTTTAGTCAAAAGTCATATAGCAAAGCCCGCACAGAGTTAATTGTCTTCTTAACGCCCCACGTGCTCTACGACACCAATTCGGTGGCGGAGGCGACCGACGAGTTGCGGGACAAAATGAAAGTTTTGCAGCGAACCATCCGAAATGATCGGGATCAATAGTAAGCCATCAATTACTGTATTAAGAAAGCGGGGTGGCTCTGAAGTTACAACGGTGGAGGCGCCGTTCGACCTCAATCTTCACCGTTTCGATAGAAAACCGAGCCGTTGGCCTGAAAAGGGAAAACGTTTGATCGGTACTGAAGCTAATCTGAAAGGTACCAAAAAGGCATCCAGGCTTTTCCTATGAGTAATATAGCTTGACTTGTTTTGACAAACAATGATACTGTCAATGCTGACTGCGTCAAGGGTTCAACCATAAGGGTACATCCAGCGGTCTGGATCCCGTGAGCACAAGTAGCACTAAAACAATGCAGAGCATCGCAACGACGAAGCTCGGATTAAAAGAACTTCCATCAATTCGCATCACTTCACACTTCACAAGGAGAAGGAAATGACAGCAAATCGCAACTTATTTCTGGCGCTGGCTGGCGTTACCGTTCTAACAAGCGGGACGCTCGCCAACGCTCAAGTAACAACTCAGCCGTCGCCAACTGTTATCGCCTGCAACGCGATCGCGGTGCCGACCGTAGTCCGCGTCCAGGGCAAGACGGAAAGGGTCGGCGACATCATCTTGACCTGCACCGGCGGAACGCCCACAGTCGCCGGACAAGCGGTTCCCCAGGCGAACTTCACGATCCAGACTTCGCAGCCGAATGGTGTAACCACCAAGGAACTCGGTGTGAACCTGCCCGCCGTCAACGGCGGCTATCCGTATGTTGAATCGCTGTTGGCGATCAACGATCCGACCCCCCCCGGTGGCGCACAAAGTCCGACTCACTTCACTGGTGGCGGAGCTCCGGATAACATCCTCATCCCTGCTGCTCCTACTAGCCCGGCTCCTTCCCCCTGCCCGGCCAGCAATACCGGCGTTTGCATGAACACGGGTACTGGCGCCGGTGGCGGCGGTACTGGAACCAGCTATGGCGCAGTCGGCAACTACAACATTTTCCAGGCTTATCTGACAACCGACGGTGTCACCCACTTTGACGGTGTACCGATCGACGCTCCAGGCACTAACGCGCAGATCTCCATCCGTATCACCAATATCGAAATCGACGCCACCAATCTTGCTACTTATGTCTCTACCACCACTTCCAGTCTCGATCAGAATTACGCTGTGACTGCTTCAGTCGGTATCACCGGCACAACGCAGTTGGGCTACCTCTTGATTTCCGGTTTGGCGATTGCTCTTCCCGCCAACGGTATCTTCTCAGGTCCAGCAGTTGAGACCACTTCTCCAGTGTGTAATCCGAATGGCGGGTTTGCCATTGATGTCATTGAGGGCGAAGCCGCTGCATTCAAACGCCGCGACAACAATTACTATACCGTTTCTGCAGGCCTTGCTACTGCAACGACGCCAACAGCGCAAGACGACTGGGGCGGTTCCTACTTTACGGAATCCGGCTATTACAATCCCGCTTTGACCACAGGGATCAACTTCACGGGCACCGATGCCACCACCGTTGGTCTGGCAACGCAGGGTACCCGCATCCTGGTAAATTACATTAATTTGCCCGCCGGAACGACGGTATATCTGCCAACAATCGCTTACCTATACGGCGGCAACACTTTGGATGTCCCGAGCTATATTTTCAATTCGGGCGCGTCTTATAATTCCGCCCTTCCTTCTGGTGCAGCCGTGCTTGTGAGCACTGCGGCAGACGGTTCTGATGCGTTTGCCGCGATCCCGCCAACCACGACTGTGGCGCTGGGTGCTTCGGTACCGGCTTCGGGTGCCGGCGGGATCAATGGACAACCAGCAATCACCCTTCCGACAGGATCAACCACATATATCGCGGTATATGAGGTCCTCTGGTCTGATCCTGGTGCAATTGAGACCCTGCACATCCCTGGCGGCGTAGGCTATGTCGCTGGTGTACCCACTTACCTAAATCCGCCGATGCCCATCACGGCTACCGCGTCCTTGGCCCCGATCTCGTCGACTGCGGCTGGCGACAAACCCGAGATTGGGGCATTCACAACCGGGGACTTCACCTATCCCCGCTTCACGCCCGGAACCTCGGCTCCCATCCCGGCCTACTACTTGACCGGTTGCCAGTGCGACCTCCTGTTCCCGTATCTCACGGATCAGGGCGGCTACACGACCGGTATAGCGATTGCCAACACCTCTTCCGATCCCTACGGAGAGACTCCGCAACAAGGCTATGTCAGCCTCTACTTCTACCCGGATGCAGCTTCTTCGGTTGGCACGGTTGGAACGCCCATCGTTCAAACCTCGGCAAACAAGGTTGTATCGGGTGATGAGTTCCTGATGATTGTCGGTGACCTGGCAGAATATGGTGTTGGCGCGGCGGAGACCGTCGATTCCACCATGCCGGGCTCAGCGACTAAGGGCTTCTCAGGTTACATGATCGCGATCACTGGCTTCCAATATTGCCATGGATTCTCGTTCATCACTGATGGTGCTCAGGCTGAAGGCTACATCGCCCTCGTCCTCGACCGCATGTTCTTGGGTCGCGCCGGCGGTTCCAGCCTCCCGGTTGGCATCCTTGCGCCGAACAGTGTTCACGGCGAAGCGCTCAACCAATAACGCTTAGTAACAACCAAAAAAGGGGAGGGCTTCAGCCCTCCCCTTTTTGCGTTCTGCGGCAATTTGCCTATAGCAACTGTAAGTAGTATCCGCCTCCAACAAAAAGGGCCACCGAGATCCATACTCGGATCTCCGGTGGCACGTGTCGTCTAAAGGTCGCCGACGGTGGGGCCTTATTCGGCCAAGAGGCCTTTGCTAAAGAGCTGTGGCGCTGTCCCAGGCCGTTGTGTTCGGTGTTCCAACCGCCGTAAACATCTCGCTGGCTGGTCCAGTTCCGTTCGCATACTGGACTCCGTTCGCGTCGAAGTAGCTCAACGCGCCCGAACTCGGATCTGTGAAAGAAGTCCACGGGCCGTACAATTCAAAATTGCTTTGGCTTTGCTGACTCATCTGCTGGGTGGTTGCGGGAGCTACGCTCGGATTAGCCTGCAGGTAGGCCTGGACTCCCGAAGGCCCCCAATTCTGCAGTAGCGCACCTTGCAAACTGGTGGTGTCGCTGCCGTAGATCTTCTCATACCCATCCAGGACCAAATCCGTGCTGACCGTCTTGCCTGTTATTGGATTCACCAGAGTCTGATTGTCAGTAATTGCGGCTGCCCCCATGCCGCCGAATGTGCCAGTCTTCGGGTCGTAGACGAGACCATCCGTGCCAACAACAGGAGTGGTGCTGTCTGTCATGTCCACGGTTTGGCCCGTCGCCGTGACGGTAGTTGGAGTCGGCATTGTTGGAGTGGTCGGTGCCGGAGCGTTGACATTCACCGATCCGATCATCGGCATATCGATCCAATGCGCGGCAGTGGCTGACTGACTATTTTCTGTCGCGACATTCGTTTGGCTCGAAGTGGCGCCAGTTGTCGCGCTGGAAGAAGATGTCGAAGCGGCGGACGTTGAAGCACCAGAAGACGCGTCCGACGATCCGTTGGTACCTGTCGACGCGGTCGCTGCCGTGGTGGAAGATGCCGAAGTAGGGTTAAACGAGAAAGTAGCCTCGGATGGGCTAACTCCCGCTGCTTGAAGAGCGCCGTTGACTAGGCTTGCCAGCTCATTCTCAAAGTCACTCAGAGAAAAGCTGGACGATGCCGCCGTGTTAGAGGCGGATGTGGAGGTCGTCGGCGGAGTCACGCCGATCCGGGAGATTTCTGTGTTCGTGATGTGCATACACGCACACCCATCTGCATCCCGATAACCAATCCTGCCTTGCGGCGGAATCCAAGAACATCAGAAAAATCTCAGCGAGCTACTCTCTACCGTCAGTTCTTCGCGCCAGTTGTCTTGGCGACCGCGTCCGCCTCCCATACGAGGCCGACCTGAACTGTGCCGCGGCCTTCGTAAACCACCTTGATGGGCCGCGGTGATCGATCGGCCGGCAAGCCGTGATCGGGAGAGTCGTATCTAGCCCGAAGTGTCATGGAGTGGCCAGCCTCGATCACTCCCGTTGCGGGTTCCACTTTGAGACCTGTCAGCGGCTTAAATTCCAAATGGAACGCCAATGCGTTCGCCGAATGGTTGGTCAGTACGGCGTGATCCTGAAACTGATCGCTTGGCCCGAGCGACAGCACCGGCTTGTCGGGCCACGCAAGGCTGTCGAATGCTGCAGCCTGGCTTTCCGGGTCACTTAACATGCCGGAAAGTGGCTTTCCAGCAGCCGGAGTTCCGCTCGCCGCATTTAATGAAGGATCGGGCACCGCAATACCGCCAAATGGGGTGGACCTGATCCCTTTATTCGGGAGATACCACACCCACTGGCCGTTCTCGATCTTCCAGTGCTCGGATATTGGTACATCAACGGCCATAATGCGGCCCTGAAAATGAAAATCGCGGTTAATCACCAGCACCACCTTGGCAACCGTGTAGTTGTCTGAGAACTGTATCGTGGTGATTCTGTAGGAATGGTACGGAGTCTTGGCTCGATTGAAGTAGTCGTCCTTGTCCTCTTCGGCAACTAATTCATAAGCCGGCCGGAACTTGCCTGTTAAATAGCAATCGTAGAAAATTTTCAACCGGGCGCGAAGCCCGTCCTCTACACCAGGAGGCGCCTGATTGAAAAAACTCGGGTCTGACGCGGGCGGTGGCGGCGGCGCTGGTTGTTGGGGCGCCTGTTGGGCAAATGACAGCGCCGCAGAAGTCAGGAGAATCGAAAAAATCTTCTTGGAAACCATTACCTTCAAACTATTGGAAAGACGTACGTGGTATGCGAATTGTTTGGTCTGCTCCCACCGGATTTTGGTTGCAAGACCGCCGGAAGTACCTCTGGCTCTTCGCCCAGGGTAACACCTCCCTGAAGTCCCGGGTCCGGACCAAATTTCAGATCTAACTACCGGTTGGGCCGCTTTCCATGGCGATGGCGTCCACTTCAATATGAACGTCCCGAGGTAGCCGCGCCACCTCAACCGTCGATCGCGCGGGAGGATTCGTGCCGAAATATTTCGCATAGGTCTCGTTCATTGCCGCGAAATCGGTCAGGTTTTTGAGGAAGACCGTGGTCTTCACGACGTGCTGCATGGTCAGACCGGCAGCTTGGACTACCGCTTTCAGATTCTCCAGGACGCGCTCCGTCTGCATCTGGATGGTGCCATGTACCAATTCGCCTGTAACCGGATGCAGGGGGATCTGCCCGCTGAAGAAAACCATTCCATGGAGGCGCACAGCCTGAGAATACGGACCAATCGCCTTAGGCGCGTCCGGCGTTGCGATGATTTCTTTCATCGTGAACATTCTATCTGCTCAGCTTCACCGTTCCAATCAGGTCTTGGACAGAGGCTATATTCTGCCTGCGCAGAAACTTATCCAACTCAAGCGCAATGCGTACCGGAGAGCGTAGATCCCAGAAACTGGCCGTACCCACCTGGACGGCTTGCGCCCCGGCACACAGAAACTCGGCTGCATCCTCGCCGGATCCGATGCCGCCCAAACCGATCACAGGAATTCGGACCGCTCCTACCGCTTCGTGCACAAGCCGTAGCGCGATGGGCTTAATAGCCGGTCCCGATAAACCTCCGTACCCCGCTCCGATGCGGGGGCGCCCAGTCTTCGCCTCGACAGCGAGCGACACAAACGTGTTTACCAGCGAGATCGCATCCGCGCCTGCCTCTTCCGCAGCCCTTGCCAACGGTTCAATACGCGCCACATTGGGCGAGAGCTTCACGATGAGCGGTCGCCGCGCAATGCCGCGCACCTGACCAACCAGTTCGCTCAAAATGTTTGGATCAGCTGAGAAAAACATGCCCCCATGCTTCGTGTTTGGACACGAAACGTTTAGTTCGTACGCAGCGATTCCAGCGGCATCCTCCAATGCCCGTATCACCTCTAAGTAGTCTTCACCGCAGTATCCAAACACATTGGCAATCACCGGCACGTCATATCCGCGCAACCGGGAAAGCTTGTCCCGGATAAAGGCCGCGACGCCAACATTCTGCAGTCCGACCGAATTGATCATCCCGCCTTCGCTATGCCATAGACGAGGCGCTGGATTACCTGCGATCGGGTCACGCGATAACCCCTTCGTGACAATAGCGCCGATCTGATTTAGGTCGAGGATACTTGCGAATTCAATCCCGTAGCCGAAGGTGCCGGATGCGGCGATGACCGGATTGCGCAGCGTGATGCCGCAAAGGGTCGTTGCCAGCCTGCCTGACGGCACTTATCCTCCGCTCGGAACTGCTGCGAGCGCTTCTTCCAGCCGAAACGCCGTCGCCCGAATCAGCTGCCAGCTTTCGCGGATGTCTTGCTCGGTTGTCTGAAAATTGCCGATCGCAAAGCGCAGCACGAACCTTCCGTTCAATCTCGTTTGAGATAGAAATGCCTTGCCTGAGACGTTGATCTCGTCCAGGAGCCGCGTATTGAAGGCGTCTCCTCCGTTGCGGTGGCGGAAGCAGACCAACGAGAACGGCACAGGAGCCGATACCTCAAAATCTTCATCCGCCTCGATGAGGGCCTTCAATATTTGCGCCAAAGCGAGACTCCGCCGCAGCATGGCGATAATTCCGTTCCTCCCGTAATAGCGGAAGACATACCATAGCTTCAATGCGCGGAATCGGCGGCCGAGCTGAACTCCGTAGTCGTTATAATTGACCACGCTCTCATCTTCCTTGGTGCGGAGATAATCGGCACTCAGCGACGAGGCGCGACGAAAAATTTCCGGACGCCGTGTGTACAGCACGCAGCAATCAATCGAGACATACAGCCATTTATGCGGATTGAGGATCAGCGAGTCGGCCCGCTCCATGCCCTCAAACAAGTGCCGCATTTCAGGGACCACCGCGGCCGCGCCGGCGTAAGCAGCATCCACGTGCAACCAAACGTGATATCGCTCTGCGATGTCTGCGATAGCGGCGACGGGGTCGATCGACGATGTGGGAGTGGCGCCAATGGACGCAACAATACAACACGGGCGCTTACCCGCTGCCAAGTCATCCTTGATTGCATTTTCCAGCAGATCGGCCCGCATTCGGAACTCCGCATCGACTCCAATACGCCGCACGTTCTCCTGACCAAAGCCGAGCGTGATGGCACCCTTCTCTGACGAGTTGTGCGTTTGTTCCGAGACGTACACGGTTAGGCCGCCCTGCATGCCCCGCGTACGAATTTCGGGATCGATCCACTCTCGCGCAGCTCCGATCGCCTGCATCACTCCGACGGATGCGGTGTCGTATATGATGCCGAACCACTCCTGGCCCAGTCCGATCCATTGGCGCAACCAACCCAGCGTCACTTGCTCCAGCTCCGTCGCGCCAGGCGACGATTTCCAGATCATGGCGTTGACGTTCATCGCCGAGATCATAAAATCGGCCAGAACAGACGGCGGAGTTGACGAGACCGAGAACCAAGGGAAAAATCGTGGATGATTCCACAGTGTCAGGGAAGGGAATATGGTCGATTCGAAATCCTTAAGAATCTGTTCGACGGGCTCACCTGCCTCCGGAGCTTCCGGCGGAAGCGCGGCAATTAAGTCCCCAGGCTGCGCCTTTGATGCCACTGGATAGCTTCGCACAGTTGCAAAGTAATTGGCGATCCAATCGGCGTGCTCGTAAGCGGCTGCACGGAACTCATCCGGAGTCATGGTGCGCAACTCGCCTGGCTCTGGATTTTCAATGTGGGAGGTCACGTTATTCTTTTGTCGCACATGCCGAGAGCACATCCGGCAGCCATGCAACAAACCACGCCTGAAAGTCGCTCAAACCAGCTTCCATCGCCGAATCGGGCGGAACGGCAAATAGAGGCTTCATCCACCCTCGCGCAATTGCGGCCTGCTTCAGCGCTAGTACGGTAGGGAAGCCGGCAAGCCGTGCACGTAATTCACCAAGCGCGGCCTGAAGGCGTCTTGCGCGGTCGATCTTTCCTTGCGATAGCGCGCGATATAACGATACCGGCAGTTCCGGAACGGCCGAGGCGATCGCAGAAACAATTCCGGAGCGGAGCTCTCCGTTTTCAGCTAACGCTTCATCGCCGCCAAGCAAAGACACCTGCTGAGACGAGCAAAGATTCGGCTCAATGCGTTGCTCGCTCAATACTCCGGCGAACAAACCAGTATCAAGAAGCCGCCGAACCAATTCTGAATTCATGCGGTTCGCCGACAGCGGCGAGTTATGCAGATAGATTTGGGTCGGTTCGCATTGCTGCGCGAAACGCTCAAAGAAATTTGCCACTTGATCTTCCGGATAAGGATAGAAGTAAGGCGGCATCAGCAAGACACCGGTCGCATCGATCGCAACCGCTTGTTCGGCGAGTTCGAGAGCGCCTTCCAAGGTTGAATGAGAAACGCCAATCAGTACGGGAACACGGCTGCGGCGAATCGCTAATCCAGCCGCTCGCATCCTCTCAGCTATGTCGAAATGAATGAACTCTCCGGTAGAGCCGAACAGCACCAACCCGTCAACATGTTCGCCACTCGCTCCCGCTCGTGACACCGAATCGAGATAGTCGAGAAACGCTGCGGCGTCGGCTTCCGTCGAGTGTGCGCGCCGCGGCGTAGCCAGGTCCGCGTAGACGCCTCGCGCTCTGTATCCAGCGGAAGAAAGCGTTGCAGCCTTGTTCTTAGCCATTCGCGCGTTTATGTCTAGCGGGCTCGTCCCCGCGTCCGCTTAGCTCGCTTCGCGAACGCTCGCCGGTTTGGTACGCCTGGCGGCGCGGTCCACCAGCCGCTTTGGATCCAGCAAATGCCGAGGGCGAAAGTGCTTGGTCGACCATCGGCAATCCGGGGCAAACTCGATGCCAAGAAAATATCCTAAATCGCGATAAAGACAATAGCGCACCGATCCCACCAATTCTCCGTCGCCGTAACGAATCGTCACAGCAGTTCCCCGCAATATGGGCATCTCGGACTGGAGACAAGCGCCCGACAGCGAGATATCCTCCAGATTGACGACGCGGCGGCGTTGCCTGGCTGATTTGTCTTTCCAATTAATTTCCACCAGCTCCGCACAGAGGAGCCGTGTTTCTACACGACGCTCATTCATATAACTGTCTCATCGGTCATTCAGTTACGAAGCTGAGCCTTTTGAGTTTGTCACAAAGCAGCAACATAACTGATTTATCCTTTGCTTCTGCGCCGTACCATTGAAGTATCGTCTGATTTATCTTCGCGCGTTCTTCCATGGATACCCAAACCACCGCCATCGCTCCGCCGCCCGCCCCGGAAACGCGCCTGGGAGTTGTGCTCCGCCTGGTCTTCTTTGTCGGCTTCGTACTGGCAGGCGCTTCGGTGCTACAACTCCTGCTTGGCGGATTGTTCGGCGGCGTGATCGGGGCCACCATTGGCATTTTCCTGACCGGCCTCTTCGCAAATCTGCTAGTGATGCGCATCTTTGATCGGCGCCCCCTCAGCGATATTGGGCTGGGCTCCGGCCCCGGTACCAGCCGCAACTTCGCGTTGGGAATTTTGGCTGGCGCAGGCGCAGCCGCGCTTCTGTTGAGCGCACCTCTTCTCGCCGGAACTGCTCACATCGTCCCTCGCCCGCACTCCTCTTTCGCATGGTCCAGTCTTCTTTTTTACCTCATCACGCTGCTCTTCGGTGCGGCTGGTGAGGAGATGGTTTTCCGCGGCTACGCTTTTCAGTTGCTCATACGCAAACTCGGTCCGTTTGCGACGGTGCTCCCGGTTGGTGTCCTCTTCGGCTTAGCCCATTCCTTCAATCCCAATGCGACCGACCTCTCCGTCCTGAACACTGCTTTGTGGGGTATTCTCATTGGCTACGCCTTCCTCCGGAGTCACGATCTTTGGCTGCCCATTGGTCTCCACTACGGATGGAATGCCGTGCTCCCCCTGTTTGGCGTCAATCTTAGCGGGCTTACAATTGACATAACGAGGTATTACTACCGATGGGATTTGGCCGCCCTTTGGAGCGGTGGAGACTATGGCCCGGAAGGGGGTCTGTTGACCACCATTTTTGTGATCGCGTTGTTCTTTGTTCTGCACAGAATGCCGATAGTTCCCCAAACTGCCGCCATCGCGACAGTGCTCAACGACTGAGGAGCGGTATGGCCATAACGGCCATTCTGATAGCCTCTGCGGCATCGCTGCAGGCAGGCAAAATCAGCATAGACGAACGCCTGGAAATCGAACGCGGCTTAAGCGCCGAACTCGCGACTTCGAAGATTCTGCTGCCGCGCGCCAAGAAACCACTCGTCTTTAAGAGCGACGGCACCTACGATCGTGCTGCCTGGGACCGGCAACTACAAGAAAACGGGCCCGCCGCCAAGCTTGGCGATCAAATCCAGATCACCAAAGTCACCATAGAAGCCAAACGCATCGTACTTGAGATTAATGGTGGCATGCACGGGGGCAGTTGGAAGGATCACGTGCAGATTGGCATGAATGGCAGCATGAATCCGGTCAACACCAATCAAAACCGGCAAACTAACGGCTCTAATATCGTTCTCGTCTTCCCGGGCGATGTCCCCTCTTTGAAGTCCGCCGATATTCGTCAGATGCTCACTCCGATACTGGATTTTGAGAAGCATTCCGCCGCCGAGCAGTACGTCAGCAACTTGCCAGCGCCCGTCCAGAAGGCAATCAAGGAGAATCGCGCCATCAAAGGTATGGATCGTGACCAAGTGCTTCTTGCCATGGGCAAGCCCCACAATAAAGAGCGCGAAACCAACGCCGACGGCGACGAAGTTGAAGACTGGATCTACGGTGAACCTCCCGGCAAAGTTACTTTTGTCGAGTTCAACGAGGGCAAAGTGGTCAAAGTCGAGCAATCTTACGCGAATATTGGTGGGACCACCGCTCCCCCCTTACCCTCGCCGCTCTAAGCCGCCAAACGCTCTCTCAGCGGATGAAGCGAAAAGGGGCACGGCTGCGTGCCACCACGTAAGCGAGGAACCCGGTAGTTCTTCGGTGGCACACTCGATCCCGTGCCCGTCTTGCGCTGCATCCTTAAAAGGCTCGCATTCGAGCCTCATTTGGGCTCCAAAGCTAAAATAAGAAGTATCTATGCCAATCAAAGTAGGTATTAACGGCTTCGGCCGTATCGGGCGGAATGTCGTCCGCGCTGGACTGCACAATCCGGACGTCGAATTTGTAGCGGCCAATGACCTGACGGACACCAAGACGCTCGCCCACTTGCTGAAGTACGATTCCATTCTTGGGCAACTGCATGAAGATGTGAAGGCGGAAGGCGATAGCATCGAAGTCGCCGGCAATAAGATCAAAATCTTCGCGATTAGAGATCCAGCCGAGATCGATTGGTCGAGCCTCGGCGTCCAGGTCGTTGTCGAATCCACCGGTCGGTTTACGGATGCTGCCGATGCTGGCAAACACTTGCGCGGGTCGGTCAAGAAGGTGATCATCTCCGCTCCGGCGAAGGGTGAAGACGTCACGATCGTACTCGGCGTAAACGATGACATGTACGATCCCGCTAAGCACAAGATCGTGTCGAACGCGTCCTGCACAACGAACTGCCTGGCGCCCCTTGTAAAAGTGCTTAACGACACATTCGGCATCGAGAAGGGTTCGATGACGACGATCCACAGTTATACCAACGATCAGAATGTCCTCGACTTCCCACACAAAGACCTGCGCCGTGCCCGTGCCGCCGCGCTGAACATGATTCCCACCTCGACCGGCGCCGCCAAAGCAATCGGTTTAGTCGTCCCTCAACTCAAGGGAAAGCTTGACGGTTATGCCATGCGCGTGCCGACGCCAGACGTCTCGGTCGTTGATTTCGTCGCCGTCCTGAAGAAGGATACAACCACGGAGGAAGTCAATGGAGCGTTAAAGACCGCCGCCGAAGGTCCTTTGAAAGGCATTCTGGCCTATACGGAAGACCCCGTGGTCTCAACCGACATGCTGCACAATCCCAATAGCTCCATCGTTGATTCCGACCTCACAAAGGTGTTGGGCGGCAATCTGGCCAAGGTCGTGTCGTGGTACGACAACGAGTGGGGCTACTCCAATCGAGTTGTCGATCTGGTCGTCTTTTTAGGTAAAAAGGGCCTCTAGGTAAGCTAGTGGAAGCCGCCGGCGAGACAGGCGCGACTACGGTAAGACGAAGGCGGCTGTTACTTCTGAGCTCACGTCCACTGGCCGTCCATCCTCCAGAAAAGGATGATATATATGCTGCAGAATGGCCTCCTTCGCTGCATTCACCAACAGCGGATGCCCATGTTCGAGGATCAATTGTTTCACCCGGCCATCCTCGCCGATCGTGACGCGAAACGCCACCTGTCCCTGAACGTGAGCTGACCGCGCTAGCGCCGGATAGACGGGATCTGGTATGGACTGCAGGTTAGCCTCCGCGATCCTGGCGCCGACTTCTCGGAGGGGTGGTTTCGTTGTGTTCGACGGAGGTGCGGGGGGGTAGTGCGATCACTGTATTCGGAACGGCCCCTACCGGTGGAGCGCCGTGTTTCTGCCGTCGCGTCTCAAGTGAAAGCCCAGTCCGACGTTCGGCCTCAGCTAAATCGCGGGCCGAATCGTCGGGCGATGCATCTAATGAAGCCTTGGCCCTAAGAAGCAGGCTCATATAACTCATCGCATCTTCGTTATTCGGCTTGATCGCCAATGCTTTCCGAAGATTTTCAATTCCATTCGCAATGGTCAACCCGTATTCCTGATTTAGGCGCTCGCGAACTGCCGCGTCAGGAAGTGGCTGACGAAAGTCCGCCGGAAGCGCAAAGGGCACGGCTGCATGCCGCCAGACAGGAAGGAACCCGCTAGTGCTTCGGGTGGCATGCTTGACTCCGGGCCCGTTTTGCGCGGGTTCCTCAAAAGGTGCAGCCCGGCGCGCGCTGTCTGGATGGCAGCGTACGATTTCCACCAAGCAATCACACCGATGATATAGTGCGCATCCCCGGAATTCGGTTCCACAGATACGAGCTTCTGATACCACTTTGCCGCCTCGTCCAGTTTCGATTTCTCGCCGGCAATCGCTTCGTTATAAGCCAATCGGCCCAGGCCTTCTAAGGCAACCACGTTGGCTTGGTCTAGTTGCAGCACGGTTTGAAACTCCGCTTTTCCCAGGTTCAAGTAGTCCACATTTGCCGCGTCGTTCAAACCGGGTACCCACAGAGCGGTATACGCGTTGGCTAATGCTAAATAGGCTTGCACATCGGCCGGATTGAATGCCACGCTCTTCTTGAAGTTTTCGACGGCCTCCTTAAAGTGACTGGAGTGATACTCTCTGATGCCTTCGTCCATCGGTGATTGGCTACCCCCCAGAAATAACGAACTGCCCAAGAAGAGGCCGATCAATCGCATAATGGCCATATAGATTCCACATCTTCAGCAGTGGTTCCCGCCCGCGCTGTAACGCCACCCACGCGCCTTCCGGGCTGATAGGCTATTACATGCCCAAAAAGCGGCAGACCAAGAGTCGTCGCGCCCAAAGGGCCGCTCTACACGCGGAGGAAGATGCCCCTTTAAGGTCCGGACCCGTATCGATCAAAGACATCGCTCGTTCTCTGGGAATTTCCCACTCCACTGTTTCAAGAGCTTTACGCGACAGCCCGCTGGTCCGTGCCGAAACTGTTTCTGAAATTAAAGCGAAGGCCTATTCGATGGGCTATCGCCCGAGCGCTGTTGCGCGCAGCCTGGTCACTCGCGAGACCCGCACGATTGGTGTGGTCGTTACCACCATTGCGGATCCCTTCCACGGCGAAGTCGTGACGGGAATTGAAGAATCGGCGGCAGCCGCCGGTTACTCCGTGATACTTGCCAGCTCCCATCGGGACCCCGAGCGCGAAATTGGCGTGGTCCGTGCTTTACAGGAACGGCGTGTCGACGGCATTCTGGTCGCATCCTCCCGCGTCGGCGATCTCTACTTGTCCCTCATGACAGAAATGCGCGTTCCGATCGTTCTAATAAATAATCAACACGACGGAGGGCCGGTCTACTCTGTGTCGGTCGACAACGAACGCGCGGCACGCCAAGCGGTTCAACATCTCCTTGATCTCGGTCACACCAGAATCGCCTATCTGGGAGATCGCTTTGGATCGCACTCAAACGCCGAACGGCTGTCGGGCTATCAGTCGGCGCTCAATGCCGCCGGCATCGCCTTCGATTCTTTGCTGGTGGCCGAGGGCGATAGCAGTCCGGAAGGCTCGGTGCCCGGTGTGCAGGCTCTGCTGGGGCAGAATCCTCGACCCACCGCCCTGTTTTGCTATAACGACATGTCCTCCCTCGCCGCATTACGCGTAGCGGCCGAACTCGGTTTATCAGTTCCTGACGATCTATCGATCGTCGGATTCGACGATCTTTTCTTCGCTCCCTACCTTCAGCCGCCTCTCACAACCATCCACCAGCCGCGCCGCGAGATGGGGCGCGAAGCGACTGCTGTGTTGATGGCCCTCCTTCAAGGCAAAACAGTGAATTCCCAGCGAATTGCCGTCGAAGGAAAATTGATTGTGCGCGGATCGACCGCACCGCCTCCCTCAAAACCTTCTTAATTTTGTGCTTGACTCTGACGTAACGTCAGGCTTGACACTAGGGACGAAGGGAGTTCCGGGTGGACAAGCTGTTCCAGGTGCAGGAATTCGCCGAGCTGGCAGGCGTTACCGTTCGCGCTCTGCATCATTACGACCGGCTAGGCTTACTGCGGCCGCAGCGTACCGATGCGGGGTACCGCCTCTACAGCCTCGGCGATCTCGAGCGTTTGGAACAAATCGTCGCTCTTAAATTTCTCGGACTTCCTCTAAAGCAGATTGGCAACTTGCTGGATCGAGATCGGCGCAGCTTACCCGAGATCTTGCAAGCGCAGCGAAAAGCGCTCGAGGACAAGCGGCATACCCTTGACCAGGCGATCGTTGCGATTCGCGAAGCCGAATCGACCATGCAGTTGGGCCCGCTCCCCACCGCCGCCGCATTGAAAAAAATTATTGAGGTGATCGATATGCAAGAAAATACAGATTTCCTGATGCAGTACTACAGCGACCCCGCAAAAGAAAAGATTGCGGAACGCCGCCGGCATTGGACTCCTGAACTCCAGGAACAAACGACCAAAGCGTGGACCGACCTGTTCCGCGATGTTGAGGCTTCGCTCGATGAAGATCCGGCCAGCGAGAAGGCTCAGGCCTTGGCCGCCCGCTGGAGAGCTCTCGTCGAAGGCTTCACTGGAGCCGACAAGGAAGTTACGGCCGGTCTCGGCAAGGCTTGGGCCGATCATGGCAACTGGCCTGACACTCTTCAACAGAAGACAGCGTCGTTTAGCGACCCAAAGGTGTGGGAGTTTATCGGGAGAGCCTTGAATTGTGCGCGGCCAGCAGGCGTAGTCACCGAGAGAGACTCGTGAAAAGTGCCTTGCCCTATCCGCGATCGGCGCTTCAGTCGCTTGGCCCGCTTCAACTTGGTGGGCCGATATTCAATTTGCATCCGCGCTTCCCGGTACAAGTGTCAGTGGTCAGATCTGTATCAGATTTACCATCATGCACCTTCACCTTGCTCATCTTGAATTTGTCTAACTTTAGAAACTTCTCGCCGTCGCCGCCCGAATCCAGCTTGCCTATCGTTACGGTCAGCGTAGCATGCCCACTTGACACCGTTCCGACGGTCAACACCACATCGGAAAGCGTTCCGTTGCCATCGATGGCGGTAATCTTCGAATTAGCACTCAGAGCTTTGTTCGGATCATTATAGTTGTGATCAGTTTTTTCAAACTTGATGCCGGTCACATTAATTGGCTTAGAAGAGACGTATACGCCGGGGCCTTGCAAGGTCCAAACTGCTCCACCTGAGCTCTTGCTCAGGCTCAAGGTGAGGGAGCCCCCTGAAATAATGATCGGTGAACGCGGACCGAAAGGGGAAGGCTGGTCTTGCCCCGCACCGAAGAGCTTGTTTTTCTCGCACCCGTTGCTTATTACAAACGCCGCCAATATGGCGGTCGCCATTCCAATACGCGCAACTTCCACTCTCATTTGAGCTCTCCTCCGATAGCCCGCAGTAACTGCCTCCTCGCTTCCTTCACGTCCGGACGCTCTATATAAGACTGAAAAAGCGAAGCTTCCCAATTATGCTCAAACTGACTTAGTAAGTCTAGCGCTTGTTGTGCGTATTTCTTGGAATTTACCAAATCCTTCTCACCCGCTGCCACCTGAGAAAGGTAATGTAGGGCAAACCACTGTAACTCGGTTTCATCTGCGCCCGCAAAGACCTGAAAAGCTGACTCCGCGGCTATCGCCGCGGCCTTCCAGTCGTTTTCTACAATCAGAACTTCAGCTAACGCCATATTTCCTTCTGCTGTTTGTTCGATGTCCTGGTTCCGGCGCGCTGCCTCCAGTACCTCGGTGCAGAGCGTTTTGGCTTCTTTTGAGTTGCCCAAATGCAAACGCGCTGCCGCCAGCGTGATCTTGTCGTTGTCAACTTCGTCTGTTGGCAGAGTGTCAAGGGCGCGGCTAGCGAGTCGTGCAGCTTCGGTCCAACGAAGCTGGCTGAGCTTCAGCTCCGCTTCCATTGCGTCCGCATCCGGTG
>JBARMQ010000119.1:0-2635 GCA_049802535.1 Bryobacteraceae bacterium
GCCCTGATCCGTGTCGCTTCCAATATCGGAACCAATGCAGATCGAATAAAAGATCTACGCGCGTACACTAGCTCAGCTTTTTTTCGCACCGTAAGATCGGCGAAAATTGCTGCGGAAAAAGATGCTGCTCTGTTGGAACCGTTGCAGACCCATCACCTCGAAAGCAGGGCCGTTTCGACCATGTCAACCGTACCACCTGTCGAACAGCAGATTCTTGTTCAAGAACTGCTGCAGCGATTGAACGGGGTTGATCGAGAGATATACCTAGCGCGACTCAAAGGCAAGTCGTTCAAACAAATAGATGGGGCGCTAAGCTTGAAGGCTGGAACAAGTGAGAATCGATACCGGGAAGCCAAGCGACGGCTTGCGCGATGACGACTCTGATCCGATCGAGCAGCTACTTCTAAGCGCATACCCAAATCCCGAGAGGACAGGTTGCCCTGGCTCGGCAGTCATTCAGGCCTACGGAGACCAGAAGCTAGAAGATGAATCGATCTGGAGCCACATTACGCACTGCTCTCCTTGTTTTACGGAATTCAAGGAAGTCCGCGACGCACGCTGGCAAAGAGAAGCGAAGCAAGCGCAGCGTCGAAAGAGAATCAAGCTGGCCGCGATTACTGCGGTGGCCGGTGCGGCTGTCGTTTTAGGCCTTCTTTTCATGCGAAAAGGAGCTGGTGTGCCATTTGCTCCGCGACCAAGTCTCTTAGCGACAATTGACCTTTCGAATACCGAAGTACTTCGCGGCGGCAGTGGAGAAAGCCACCAACTTGATCTGCCTCCGGTGTCGAAGCGAGCGACAGAGCTGCAGATTTTATTGCCTCGATTCAGTGGGACCGGAAACTATGTGATTGCGATCCTCAAATCCCGGAATGACCGTACTGCCCTAGCCAAGGGATCGGGCGTGGCGACTGGAACGGATAGTAGGGCCGAGGTACGCGTAGGTATCGACTTATCTCGTGTGTCGCCCGGTACCTACCTTCTTGCCACTTGGCGAGATGCTGACCGAGCCGTTTATTATTACCCTTTGGAAATAGTTGATTAGTGTCCTCAGTGGCCCTCGTTGCCCCGCAGGAATTTCTTGACCGCCTCTGAAGTTGCGTAAACGTCGCCATCGATCAACATCCGGCCGGTGTACGAGCCGCCTGGACTGTCGAACTCCCACGCGACTGCGTGACCTTCCCGTGCGAGCTTTGCCCAGCGAGAATTCTTTGACGAGTTTTGTTCAATCCAGAACCGGCCCTGTTGGTCGCTGAACGTCCTCAGGCGGGTGTGTCCGAGCCGACCGGTCCAGGTTTCGATATCGGCAAACCTTGGCATCTCGTTGCTTCCATTTTTCCCCCAATCGACCGCACTCTTCATACGCTGCCCTCTCATGACATCTCTCCCGTAAGACCGGTACCTATTGACAGCGCGCAATTAGAAGACGATTTGCACTAAGAGCGCGGCCATTGTTCACCGAGCGAGGACTCCAGGGGCGTTGCCCCGGCGCGAGGCAAGGGCGCAGCCCGGTGGGTTTTGGGTGGTCCCCCCTCTTCCGTCGCTATGCTCCTCCCTCTCCCCCAAAAAAGCGTAAACGCTTCAGCAACCCTTGCACTTGCCGCCCCAGTCTCGCCAGCGACGCCTCGGGGGTGTTAGCCGACGCTAACACCAAAATCCATTTTCGATACCGAAAGGAACCCGAGATGACCATTGAAAATCGAACGTCGCAATTGGCTGCGAACTCTCTCGCCGCTTTAACCAAAGCTCTAGAATCCGGTAGCAGTGAAGCGCTAAGTGCATATCTGAGTGTGATGGCACGATTTCACACGTATTCCTGGAACAACAGCTTGCTCATATCAGTGCAGCGACCAAGCGCAACCCGGGTAGCTGGCTTCCGCGCATGGCTAAAACTTGGACGGCATGTGCGCAAAGGAGAAAAGGGAATTGCGATCCTCGCACCCGTTCTGTGCAGATCATCGAAGGATCTGGATGAAACAGGAGCCGATGAGCAAATTGCGGCACCCGCATTCCGAAGACTACTCGGCTTTCGCACTGCATACGTTTTCGATCTCGCCCAAACAGAAGGGCAAGAATTGCCCGAATTCCCCAAAGTGAAAGGGGAGCCCGAGGAGAATACGGCAGCTCTGAAAGCTTTCGTTCATTCACGCAACATCGGGCTTGAATACGATCAGAGTATTTCGCCTGCGTATGGCGCCTCTCATGGCGGAAGAATTTCACTCTTGCCTGGTCTATCGGCAGCGGTCGAGTTTTCAACGCTGGCGCATGAGGTCGCACATGAATTGCTGCATAGAGGCGACCGCAGATCCCAAACCACGAAGACCATTCGGGAAACCGAAGCCGAGGCCGTCGCGTTCGTCGTTTGTCAAGCGATCGGTCTCGATACCGACACTGCGGCTGCGGATTACATAAAGCTCTACAACGGCAACGCCGCGACACTTTTGGCTTCACTTCATTTAATCCAATCTACGGCAGCGGAAATCCTCGCAGCTCTTGGAGTCGGCGATTCCAAAAAACTTGATTGGAAGGAGGCATGATGCCTCTTCCCGAATTACCACGTCGGCAAAGCGAAACGCGTGTTCCGTCGATTTACTCCGCCGACTGCATTTGCGGCCTTCACTTCGAAACTGGATTACGC
>JBARMQ010000120.1:0-2756 GCA_049802535.1 Bryobacteraceae bacterium
GAGGGTTAGTCTTCACTCCATTTACATCCTCATCCGGCGACACTAAAACGTAATTCTTCCGGAAATCTGTAGCCTCCGCGCCTGCGTGCCATCGGGAAATCCGCCATCGGCGGAGCCAACGCCAAACGCCGTCGGAGTTGGCGTCAGGATGCCCTTCGCTTCCGTATATTGCTGCGTTGTGAGGGCAGTGGGCGACCAGGTATTCGAGACGTTGAAAACTTCAAACATCAGCGCTAGCTTCACCCGTTCGTTCAGCAGCGGAATCATCTTTGTCAGGCGCAGATCGTCGCGGTATGTGGGGGGCGTATAAAGGCTGTTGACGGGTTCAAAGGGAACGCGAGTGTTGCCGCCCAAGCCGTCAAGCGTACTGTTGGAAAGCATTCCGGTGACCGGGGTATCGGTCAAACGCACTGTCAAGCTCCCTGTCGGTCTGCCTGAAGCGAGGGTCGTGATGCTGGCGAGTTGCCAGTGATTCACAACATATTTGACAAAGAAGTTATCTTTCCGGACTTGCGGTACATTCCAGACAAACGAATAAACAAACCGGTGGCGTTGGTCGAGCAGACCGCTGCCCTTCTCAAAAGCGTAATTGCCGTTGTAGGTGAAAGGGCTGACGCTACTGAAGTAGAGTGCGTTGGTTGCCGCGCCTTGGCCGTCGTCAATTTCGTGTGACCAGGTATAGGATGCCAGCGACTGGAATCCGTGGGAGAATCGTTTCTCGAAAGTCAGCGTAAGGCCGTCGTAGAAACTGCTTACACCATTAGTCGTTTCGTAAACGCCGCCGTATTTCGTATTGGGACGCGCACCGACATACACCGGCGTCGTGTAACTCCCTACTGCTGCCCCCGCGGTGTTATCAATCGTGTAAGTGAAGTTAGGGCCAAGAGCGGGAGCATTTAAATCGGTTATTCCATATAGGTTCACGCCACGGCTCCAAATCCCCGACGCAGTTACAACCATGCTGTTAGTGAGCTGGCGTTCCGCCGTAATGGTGGCCTGCTCCGAATATGGAGTCTTCAATGTGGGCGAGGCAAATTGGATGGTCGATGCCGCTACGCTGGCGCCAGTCGGCGGCGCAGCCAAGGAATTCGGAAAGATGGGACCAGCCGCAAGCTGAGTCTTATTCGTACTGCTCAAGGAATCGGCAATTTGATAAAGCCCGTTTGTGGTCCAGTAGTTGTCCACCAGACTTCCAAGGAAACGGGCGAAAAACGTGCCATACCCGCCGCGCAAGACCGTCTTGTTGTTCAAACGATAGGCGATGCCTACTCGAGGCGCCAGATCCAAGGTCCCCGTGTGAATGTGTCCGGTTTCCGGCCAGTCGGGATTCGTGATGGGTGGCTGCGGCGCATAGGAGTGATCATAGCGGGCGCCCACCGTCACGGTCAGCTTATTCGTGACTTTCCATTGATCCTCGGCATAGATGCCAAGCTCTTTAATCGTGGCATCGACCACCGGTTGACCGAACGTTTGTGAATACGCGGACCAATTTTTCGCGCCAGTTGTATTCCCTGAATAATCGACAGCGAATTGCGAGGCCGTCTGGTAGGTGTACGAACCGAAAGCGTTGCTGATGTAGTACGTGTAATCTTCCGTATTGGCGTAGTCCACGCCGAATTTAAAGGTATGCGTTCCCTTCGTCCAGGTGGCATCATCGGCGAATTCAAATCGCTGTTCCGACGGTTCCACCCGGGGCAGATAGGTCGCTGGTCCAAGTTGCACTCCGGCTACCGAAACGTCTAAAAGGCCCAGCCCACTACCCAGTTCGGCTTGATCGAAGCCGTCGGCTTGACGGTCGGTATCCCATCCGAAACGAAATGCGCTAACAAAATTGCTGGAGGGAACGGATGTCCAGGTGAATTTCCCGTTCCGTACTCGCACCGAATCATCACCATTGCCAGTAATACCCGCTCCGGTGGTAGAAGACAATCCGGTTTGAATTCCGTTGGGCGACAGCCACCGCAAAAAGTTAAAGCTGGCGCTGAAGGTGTTCACGTCCGACATATGATAATCCAGTCGACCGAAGTATAGGTCGTTGTCATCAGTGCGCGGAATCTGTCCGTAGAATCGCGGCAGCAGTGTATTGATGGCGGCACATTGCGCAGGTGTTGCCGGCAGCCCGCAACCGATCCACGTTTCCGTCGTGGGATTCAGTACGCCGGCCTTCACTTGACTATCCACCATTGGGAAGTTACGGCGTGTCAGATCGGCGCTTAGAAAATAGAAGAGCTTGTCCTTGATAATTGGGCCGCCGACCGTGCCGCCGCCTTGTATACGGTGTTCACTGGGATTAAAACTCGCGAACGCATCTCGCGCATCGAATCCAGTGCTACGGAAATAGTAGAAGGCCGAGCCGTGTACGTCGTTCGATCCGCTCTTAGTCACGGTATTTACGACTCCACCCATCGCCCGGCCGTATTCGGCGGAGAAGTTCGCGCTCACCACCTGAAACTCCTGCACCGCGTCCTGCGAGATCTGCGATTGAATGCGCGTTCGGCCCGCGTTCTCGTCATAAAACTGTTCGGTGTTGTCATTGCCGTCCAGTAAAAACGAGTTATTGCCGGCTACCCCGCGAAACGTCAGCAGTCCGAAAGTCGCATCGTTGGTCACGCCTGGCGTCAACAAAACGAACGAATCCACCCGGCGCCCGTTGATCGGAAGATTAGAAATTTGCTCAGAATTGATGACTTGCGAAACATCGTTCTTGGCATCGTCAATCAGTGGAGCGGCCGCCGACACCTCCACTTGCGTTGCGC
>JBARMQ010000121.1:0-5291 GCA_049802535.1 Bryobacteraceae bacterium
GTACAGGTCTCGGTGAAGTCGAATGCCATCCACGCACGCGTGAAGTCGCAGGACGGCGCATGGGACGATCTGGGGGCAGTGAGCACGTCGCGCGATGCCACGCAGGGCAAAGTAGGCTTTCTGATTCCGGGAAGCGACGAAATTGCGGTTTCGAATTTCCGCTTTTCTACCCATTGAACAAACGATTACAATAGCGGCGTGGACGAACGCGCTTTCTATCGTGAATCACAGGTGACTAAGCCGGCATCGTTAAACTGCCCATATTGCCGGACCGCCGAAACGTACGATCTGCGCTGGCTGGTGCGGAAAAAACTGGACAAGCTGCCCCGGCAGGCCGACGAACGCGACCGCGCCAAATTTGCCAAGTCTCAGAGTTACATGGTTCTGTTGGACGACAAGGCATCGTGCAAGAATCAGCGTTGCCGAAGATCTTTTGATATTTCAGGGATCAAGACCACCGCTTTTTTGACAGATTGAGCCAGAGCGGGTCAGACCGCAATCAACTTCATAACCACTATGGTCATGTCGTCATGTTGCGGCGCACCGTTTACAAAGTGATCGGCCTCTTTCATCATCGCGGGAACAATATCCACGGCACTGAAGGTGGAACAAGACTTGAATGCGGGAATCATTCGCTCCTCACCCCACTCCTCCTCTTCATGATTCATAGCCTCGCTGATGCCATCGGTAAAACCTAAGAAGATGTCGCCGCGTTCCAGGACGAGCGATCCTTGCTGATAAGGGGCGTTCTGAAATAATCCGATCACAGGACCGCCGGCGCAAAGCCGTATGACGTGGTCGCTTGCCATGCTGTGGCGCAGGATAATGGGAGGATTATGTCCGGCGTTGACGTAGTTGAACACGCCGGTCTTGGCGTTGTATTCGCCGTAGAAGAAGGTGGCGTAGCGGTTGATGGGAGTCGCATCAAACACCAGCTGATTCACATTGGACATGACTCGTGCGAGATTGGCTTGGCCCAGCATCGCCTGCCCGCGAAGCGACGCCTGGAGCGATGCCATCAGCAGGGCGGCGGCGATGCCTTTACCGGACACGTCGCCAATGGCGATGCCGAAGTTGCCGTTTGCCAACTTTAGAAAATCGTAATAATCACCGCCAACTGCCAGAGCCGGGCGGCACGCGCCGAAATAATCGAGGCCTGCGACGGGCTCGAGCTTTTGCGGAAAAAGGCGCTCCTGCACTTCCCGAGCAATCTCGATTTCGCGGCTTAGCTTTTCGCGCTGCGCCATTTCAGAGGCAACCGCCGAGGTTAAGCGGCTGTTTTCGAGCGCGAGACCGGTTTGCAGGCCGACAGACCGGAGCAACTGTACGTCGCCCCGAGAATAGGGTTGGTCGGAGCGCTTGGGGCCCAGACTCAGGATGCCCAGTAGTTTGTTTTTGAAACCGACCGGCAGCAGCAACTGCGAGTTCAATTCCTTCAATGCTTCCACTTCACCCGAGGGCGCGTCATGCACCCAATTGCGATGGTCGTCGTGATAAATCCGCGGCGGCTCTTTCGCGCTCCTTACGTACTCGATGGTGGGCCCGCTTTCGGCCAGCGCCACGGGCGATTTCAGGTCGATGCCGTGGCAATGAATAGGCCGGTACCAGCCATCGCCATTGAGTAGTATGGCAATGTTCGGCACATGCAGCGTTTGGGATATCGTTCTGGTGACGGTTTCGAGAAGCACGGTTTCATCAACGATTGTGCGGACGCTGTCACTCAGTTCTTCCAGGATTTGATCGGCTTTGTACGCTTCGCGAAAGAATTTTCGATCGAGCCAGTTCAACACTCGCTTACTAGCGAATCGGCCAAGCGCGACGACCAACACGACGGTTATTGCAAGGATGGCGATCTGATGGGGTAACGGAAGCTTCGAACCAAGAACAGAGAGGTTCGCGGCGGTGATGGCGCCCCCAATCACAATGAATACTGCGACACGAAGGCCCGTGGTGGCTACGCCATACCGAACGCCTTGCCGTATGACCATCTTCAGGTCCATAGCGCGCTCGACCACGATGACGTAGGCAAGAGTCAAGGGAAAAATGCAGAACAGCAGAACCGCGACGACAACGGCCCAATCCGGCAGGGAACGTATGCTGTTGCGCAGAGCGAACTGCAGCAACACGAAAATGAACAGGGGCGTAAGACCGACAAACGCGCCAGCGAGCAGGATCCGCAAGCGGCGCCGGGAGTCCTTTGACGACTTTCCAAATTTGAAGCCGAGCAGGGCAAAGAAGCTGCTGATGGCGACCACGCTGAGGGCGAGGGTAACAATGCCCGTGGCTTTCGAGTTGAGGAAATTGTCGAGCGGCTGGACCGTTGCAAAGCTCAAAACACGTCCGGCCTGGTCAATCGTCATCAGGAAGGCGTTGACGAGCAAGGGGACGATCAGCAGATACTTGATCCACGGACGGCGCCGGTCCCAGCGAAAAGAATGGGGAAAGTAGAGAGCGAACAGGAACATCCAGATGGGCCAAGTCGTCGGAACGAGCACCCGATAGATCGCGACGAACTCAAGAAGAGACGGTGGAAAGGCTGACTCGTTAGCGACCGACACCAACCCCGCGACGCCGAGCAGGAGACCGAACAAGATGAGGGCCCGAACATCGTAAGGCCGTATGGCGGCGACGTACACCCCGACGGCGACGCAGAATAACGACATCAACACGATAAGAGCTTCGAATAGCATATTGGCCGCCGTCAACGCCGTGGTCTGCAAGGGGGACAGCGGCACCATCTCCATTTGGGGCCTTGTGCCGTCTTTGGGCATGATCATAACGGCCATCTGGTCGCCGGGCTGATGCGAGCGAATCATGTTATAGAACTTGCTTTCGCTCGAAACCGTTTGACCGCCGATTGAAATGATGTGATCGCCAACGTGCATGCCCATTCTTTTGGCTGAGCCGCTGACGCTCGTCACGGTTCCCTGGGAAGAAACGTCAAACGGATCAGCAGCCATTTGCTGCCCGTGCCGCGCAATCTGTATGCCGACGTAGATATACGAGGCCTCGTAAAAAAAGACCGCCGCGAACAGCGGAATCAGAAAGATGTAATTTCGGTACCTGGAACGCAGTATTTGGTTCATCGGGGCTAGCTGCGGAAGAACCTATTGTAATGCGGATTAGATAATGGAAGAATGCAAGACGCGTTAACGATCGCAGGACGAACGTTCTCCTCCCGGTTGTTTGTCGGAACCGGCAAATATCGCAGCAAACAATTGATGGCGAGATGCCATGCGGCATCGGGCGCCGAGATGGTGACGTTGGCGGTGCGGCGAGTGAATTTGACGGACCGGTCGAAAGAGTCGGAGTTGGATTACATCGACCGCTCGAAAATATTTATTCTTCCGAATACGGCTGCCTGCTACACGGCGGATGACGCGGTGCGCACGGCGCGTTTGGCGCGAGAAGTTGGGCTTTCGAATTGGATCAAGCTGGAAGTGATTGGAGATGAGAAGACGCTTTTTCCGGACAACCAAGGTCTGCTTGAGGCCACACGAACGTTGGTGAAGGAAGGATTTGTGGTGTTGCCGTACACGACAGACGACCTGATCAACGCAAGGCGGCTGGTCGATGCGGGTGCTGCCGCGGTGATGCCGCTAGCCGCGCCGATTGGCTCGGGATTGGGCATACAGAACGTGACGAATCTGAAGATTCTGCGCGAGGCGATCACTGCCGTTCCGCTGATTGTCGATGCTGGAGTGGGTACAGCTTCCGACGCCGCCGTGGCCATGGAACTGGGCTATGACGGCGTGCTGCTGAACACGGCCATTGCCGAAGCCGAAGATTCCGAGCGCATGGCGTATGCGATGAAATTGGCGGTGGAGGCTGGGAGATCGGCGTTCCTAGCGGGACGCATGCCCAAACGCCAGTATGCGACTGCTAGCAGCCCGATGGTTGGAACGATCGGCAGCTAAGCCATCTACTGCATGCCCCCGCCGGTGGGCGCGGTCAGCTTGCGATGGAGCTCGCGTTCGGCCGCGGCGCGGTCCGGCTGGCCCAAACGATCATAGACACGCGCCAAATGATAATGCGGCATTGGCTGGTTCGGATCAAGCTGAATGGCAAGATGGAATTCCGACTCGGCGTCTACGTATTTATGCTCGCGCTCGAGCAATACTGCTAATTCGTAGTGCGGCTGCCAATCGTGAGCATCCAGGGCGATGGATTTTTGGAGCAGGGATGCGGCGCGTGCGCTGGTCGGGTCAGCGGCTAGTAGCGACACGGCAAGAACATAGTAAGCCTTAGCGTTATCGCGATTCGCCGCAACCCACTTTTCATCGGCGGCGGTAATTTCGCCAAGCCTAGGGCCTGCTTGATCGATCATCTTCGCAAGAAAGATGTATGGCTGAGGAATGGTGGGGTCGCGATTGATGACGTCTAGGAATGAGGCGATGGCTTCATCAAAACGCCGTTCGCCGTATCGTGCCACACCGAGCGCCAGGACAAGCTGCGAATTACCGGGATGCGCTTTCAAAGCCGGTTCGATGACCGCCGCGCCAGCCTGAAAATCGGGTTTGCGAAAAAGTAATTGCGCCCAATCGAAGGCGAACTGCGGATCGGTTTGGTCTGCCTGCCAGGCGGCTTCGAGATGTGGGGCGGCATCCACCAGCTTCCCAGCTGCTTCGAGCGATCGACCTAGAAGATCCTGATTGGCCGGCGAGCCCTGGCGTTCGACGGCCTGCTGTGAAAATCGGATCGCCTCAGATGGGTTATTCGCTTCCAGATAGAAGCTTGCGGCGCGGCTGAGTGCATTTCGATCGGCATGGCTGCTTTGCGCGTAAGACGCTTCGAGTTTTGCGGCCTGCGCAATGTTCCCGGCTTCGGAATAATAAATGGCCAAAGCATGAGCGACGATTGGGTCCGATGCGCCGAGCCGTTCCGCGGTTTGGGCGGCCTGCTGTGCCAATTTGGGCTCGTGCAAGCGCCAGTAAACCTCTGCCAACGAACTGGAAATGAGCGCATTCTCCGGCGTGGCTGAGCGAGCCTGTTCCAGATCGTGACGAGCCTCAGTCAGTTGCCCATGTTCTAACGCGATGAGGCCCTCGCGCAGCAGAGATACGGGCTGCGCGGGGTCATTGAACGCAAGCAGAACCAGGAACAACAGCAAACTACAAAATACTAAAGCACAGCGGCGTTACGGGAGGCGGATGCGCAGCGGGATAGCTGATCGCGCGTGCCCACCACTGACGCTTCTATGAGAAGGCTGCTGATGTGGTCGATCCGAAAAGGCGCGGTAATTCAGGCGCGCGCTCGGGCGAATCGTGCGGCTTCGGGAAAGCCACTTTGGC
>JBARMQ010000122.1:0-3567 GCA_049802535.1 Bryobacteraceae bacterium
GGTCCTTCTTGAGCGCTGGCCGCGAAACACATCGTCAATAGGATCGGCGTCGTCAACCATAGAATCCTCACCCTTTGGGATCCTTTCGGGCGTCTTCGTCTTGGTAACCGATCTTCTGTCCGGTACGCGCTTCCAACTCCACTAAAGTTTGGCGAATATCGTTCTTGTTGACCTTGAATATCAACGCCTGCTGGTGGCCGTCGTCGTCCTGATACCCAATGGTCAGAAAATGTTCGCGCTTTTTGGCCATCAGAAAGAGGGGGGAAATAATCGCCGCCGTCACATAGCGCCGGTCTACTTTCTGTCCGTATTCCACCAGATTGATGCGCTCATACGGGATGCGCATCTGCGTGATCTTGGAAGAAAATGTGAAATAGATCTGGTCGGTGAGTTGAATATCCCCCGAATTGCTAGTCGGAATCGTCCCGACCGTGCCGCCAATATATTCGGCCCGGCTACCCGTGCGGGAAGCAACCGCAACAAAGGCGCAAAGGGCGAGAAACATCAGAAGGACAAAAGCTCGCATATCTAATCTGAGAAAAGGGAATCTCAGGCAGGTAGTGGGGCTCGCGCCTTATTGCTCTCAGTCTTTACGCTCTAAGAATTTTCTCAACCGGTACCCCCTTGCGGCATAATTCGCAAGTCGACGAGTCCTTGTAATAGGTCGCGTCCATCTTTGCCAAGTAGAACAGGGGCAAATTTCCGAAATCCGCAATATCTGGATTCGGCTGGTATACCGCAACCGCCAGTCCCACGACGATACCGCCCTGCGTTTCGATCAGCTCTCGCAACGCCGTAAGGCGGCGGCCGGAGCGCAAAATATCGTCCACCAGCAGGACCTTCTCGCCCGGTGTTTGCTTTAAGAATTGGCGGAACCGCTGTGGCGATTTATCGTCATCCTGCTCGGACCAATACACTTGATGTGCGCGCAAAGCTTCACAGACACCACACGCTACCGGCAGGCCAGCGCCGCCTGTATTTGGGCAGACGATAGACAGATCCTTGATGATGGCTCGTATTTCGGTGTCGGCTCGCAAGCGGCGGCTGAGTCCAACGCTTAGAATCTTCGCGTATTGGAAATACCGGAATGCCAGCGCGACTTCCAAGTATTCGTCGGCGTGCATCCCGGTGGGATATTCAAAATGGCCGTCGCGCAATGCACCCGTTTCGCGCAACATGGCGATGACTTCGTCGTTAGTCGGTACAAGGTGCATGATGTGACATTCCCAGCGTACTCCGCGCCTGAACGCGGCCGCAGTCAGAAATCGGCGATTTGTTCCACAATTCCAACTTTGCGGCCCCGCAGGATATTCTAGGAGGATATCGCCGCCGTAGTTAAGGCCGATCACATGCGTAGACTTCAACCGATCGTATGGGCTAAAGGAACTTTCCTATCGCCACAGCACCTCCAGGCGCAGGATATTTTCCATGAAGACCTTCTGCAGTTCCGCGTCGACGCCCTTAATTTTTTTCCGTGGGGCTTCCGGACCCTAACCCTTGACCGCGAGGCTTTGGCGGCCGGAAATCTTGCGATTGACTCGGCTTCGGGAATCTTTCCGGATGGCTTGATTTTCGACATTCCCGCCAGTGATCCACCACCTGCGCCCAAGCCGCTCGCCTCCTACTTTGACCCCATGCACGACACGATTGATGTCTTCCTTGCCGTGCCGGCCTGGCGGTCGGGCAGCGTGAATGTGGGTACCGCGGCCAGTTCGAACGCGGACACGCGCTATATGGCCGAGGTAGAGCTGTTGCGGGATGAGAACGCTTCTCAAATCGAACGCCCCGTCCAGATCGCTCGTAAGAATTTCCGCCTGCTGGTCGACCGCGAAGCGCGCGAAGGCACCCCGGCGATTCGGGTTGCGCGCGTCAAACGAAGCGAAAGCGGCATCCTCGAGCTTGATTCTGAGTTTGTGCCTCCTCTGCTCGATCTCCAGGCGAGCGAACACCTCATGACGATATTGCGGCGGCTGGTCGAGATCCTCACCGCTAAGAGCGCGGCCCTTTCGGGCATGCGGCGTCAGAAAAGCCAAGGCCTGGCCGATTTCTCAGCCTCTGATATCGCCAATTTCTGGCTTCTCTACACGGTCAATACCTATTTGCCGCCGATACGCCACCTCCTAGAGGTGCGTCGCGGCCATCCTGAAGTCCTATTCAACGTGATGAACGCTTTAGCTGGCGCGTTGACGACCTTTTCGACCAAAATCCTGCCACGCGACCTGCCGGTTTACGATCATCGAAATCTCGGCACCTGTCTGGGCGACCTTGATGACAAGCTGCGGTATCTGCTGGAAACAGTCATCCCGAGCAACTTCGTCGCGCTCCCGCTCCGCTTTACGCAGACCTCTATCTACGGCACGTCGATCAATGACGACAAGTACCTCTTGAACACCAAAATGTATCTGGCGGTTAACGCGGAGATGCCCGAGGGCGAGCTGATCAGCAAGGCCCCCCAGCTGATTAAACCCTGTTCGGCCAACCACCTGGAACATCTTGTGCGCAATGCTTTACCGGGATTGCAGATGCGCCACATGCCCAGCCCGCCCACCGCCATTCCGGTAAAGTTGAACTATCAATACTTCAGCTTGAACCAATCGGGAGCAGCCTGGGAGGCGATTCTGCGCTCTCGAACGTTCGCCACCTACGTCCCAGGCGACTTCCCGAATCCTCAAATCGAGTTAATCATCGTTATGCCCTAAGCAGGGCAATACCTAAAAAGCGCCCCGAAATGCAAAAACGGCTCAAGCAGCAGAGGCAGCTTGAGCCGTTTTAGGTTTTGCTTATTCGAGCTGTATCAGTTGCCCGGAGCGGTCGGGCTCGAAGTCGGTGCCGGAGTGGTGGTGGGCGCCGGTGTCGTGGTGGTCGGTGCCGGGCTCGTGGTAGTAGGAGCGGGGCTCGTGGGCGCCGCCGAACCGGTGGGAGACGTAGGAACGGGGGAGGTGGGCGTTCCGGAGCTGTCACTGCCGCTGGTGTCTGTTGAGTCACCGCTATCGCTCCGGCGTTTTAACTTGGGACGGTCGTCATCGTCGCCCTTTGACTTCGCCGAGGGATTGGTCTCGTCCTCAATAGGTGTTGTGGAATTAGGATTTCGCCGTAAAGTCGGTTTGTTCGGATCGTCGGTGCCGGCCGACGCCCTATCGGGCCGCCGTTGGTTCTCGAGCATCGCCAAACGCGCCTTCACATCGTTAAACTCCGAGGTCGTGACGACGTACTCTGGTTTAGCTTTCAAAATCTCCTGAATCTCCTTCTGCGCCTTGACAATCCGGTCGTCAGTGGGAGGATGAGTCGAAAACAGCTTGGACACGCTACCGGGCTTGCGCTTTTCCATCGTCTGGATCTTCTCAAAGAAGTCGACGAACGCGGTCGGGTCATACCCTGTCTTGTACATATATTGCAGGCCCAGGTAATCCGCTTCAGACTCAAATTGCCGCGAGAATTTGAGGAATGTCACCGGGACCAGCAGTCCCGAAGCCTCATAGATCATGTAGGGGGCAACGCCGCCCATGAAAATTAGCGGGATCGTTGCAAGCTGTGCAATCTCGCCTCGCGTCGCTTGCCGGGTGCCAT
>JBARMQ010000123.1:0-10185 GCA_049802535.1 Bryobacteraceae bacterium
CGCTTCTCGGCAACTGAACGCCATCTGCGAACACGGCGTTCAGCCACCAATCCCTCTGCCTGGTCCATGACACAAGCCTCCGGCTTAAAGCCGGCTCAGCGCTAGAGGGGAACTTCGGACGCTTACGCTATGGCAAGGGTTGCCGAGGCACAACTTCCTGCCAATGCTGCTTCTGGCCGCAGGGACGTGGGTCGCGGTGTCATGGCTATTCTGGTGGACGCGAGAGAGGATGTAAACCGGGCTAACGCCGCATTCAGGGTGATCATTGCCGTGCGCTTCCCGATCCGATACCTCTTACACACCAAAGGAACGCATCAATCTATAGGACTTCTTTGACGTGGAGCGCCCTCAGATGGCATTACAGGTTTTGTCTCTATTTGTCTGAGCTCTCCCCATTGCATCGATCGCTTGGACGATCACGCATGAGGAGGTCGTTCGTGAATTTCGTGATGTGTGCTTAGTGAAAAGCACAACCTGCCGTAGGATCTATGAACGTAAGTTCTTCTATCTATTTACATGCGAGTACTGCTTCAGCCACTACGTCACAGCGGTATTTTTGACCATCACCCGATTCAAACTTCTCTATACAGACTGGCGAGGGTTTCTGATTGCAGGTTTTGCCTTGGTATGGGTGGCGAATGTCTATATGAGCCTGTTTGCGAGAATTCGCCTTGAAGTGAAAAGAGAGCGCGTACAAATTAAGAAAGAAGAGAAGGGCGTTGAATAACGGGATGTTTCCAATCAACAAACTCATGGGATGCGGATCTTCAGATCGTTTGGCGCGGCTCAACTGTGAGGTCGTGGCTGGTTTGGTGATGCGCTCACAGCACTATTGATTGCAGAGATCACAAGAGGCAGTATGCTCTTTCAGGTCATTGCTCGCCCGTTCGACTCGTTCGAGAGGCTCAAGCGCGACGCTTCCAACTAAAACGGCGTTTTGCCGCCACTTGCACCATAGATCTCGCCGGTAATGTAACTTGCATCGTCAGAGGCTAGAAACACAAAAACTGCGGCCTGTTCGACGGGTTGAGCGGGGCGCATGAAGAGGGTGTTTTCACCAAAAGACTGAACCTCTTCCAACGGCATGGTTGCGGGGATGAGTGGGGTCCAGACAGGGCCTGGAGCGACTCCGTTCACACGAACGCCGTGCTTGATACAAAGCTTGGAGAAACTTTTGGTGAGACTAACAAGAGCTGCTTTAGTCGATGCATAGGGGGCCAATTCGTCCTTTGGCACAAAAGCTTCGATGGAACAACTGTTCAGAATCACGCCGCCGGGCCTCATCTCAGGAAGGGCGGCTTGTGTGAGGAAAAATGTTCCATAAACATTCGTGCGGTAAGTTCTGTCGAATTCGTCCTCCGGAATGTCTGCCAGGTCTTTATAAGTCCGCTGAAAGGCGGCGTTATTCACGACGATGTCGAGCCGGCCAAACTCTTCAACTGTGCGCTTCACGATCGCTTTGCAGAAGGACTTCTGGCGAATGTCGCCCGGCACGGCTACAACCTTGCGACCTGTAGCTTCGACAAGCCTGATCGTTTCTTCAGCATCCTTTTGCTCGTCAGCGTCTCCTTTTAGAAAAGTAAAAAGGATATTTGCCCCCTCCTTCGCAAAACAGAGAGCGACAGCTCTTCCAATGCCGCTATCTGCTCCAGTTATAACGGCCGAGCGGCCGATGAGACGCTCATGCCCCATGTAAGTGGATTCACCGTAATCAGCCGCAGGATCTAACTTGTTAGAGCTGCCGGACCCGGTTTGCTTTCCCTGGTGGAAAGGCGGTTTGGCAAAGCGTTCGCGTGGATCGCGGGGTTCAACGAGAGACGTAGTCATAGGTGTGATTCTCCTGGTTCGGTTTGCTCGACCTGCTCGGCTGGGCAGGATGACCAGCATCCACTAGAAATCGCGCATCCAGCGAGACAATGCCCAAATGTCCAACGCAAGCAGGAACGCGCCGTCTTCATGCGTCCTCCAGTCAGAGGACCTTTCGACCGTGCGGGTTGCCCCTTCAACACACTGTCGCTGGAACGCATTTCTGGGCGGGACGTCTCGTGACACCGATACCGCATCTCAACCACAAGGCACGACACATCATTCACGTCGAGGTTATTTCATGTATCACCATTTCAAGAAACTTATGTACACCGTAAATATTGGCGAACCAGACGTGAGGTTCGGAAACATGCTGCTGGAGCAATTCGGTGGTGCCAACGGCGAACTCGCCGCAGCGATGCAGTACACCATTCAGGGGTGGAACTGTGTAGAGGATATCGGAAGGCGAGATCTACTGATGGATATCGGGACGGAAGAACTGAGCCATCTCGAAGTTGTCGGTGCTCTGATTCGCATGCATCTCAAACCGCTCAAAACAAATCGCGAGGCAGCTGAGGCGGATCCCTTAGTAACGATTGCTGGGGGCGGAGGTGTGAACCTGTTCGATTCGATGGGAAATGCCTGGACCTCGACATACTTGAAGATCACCGGTGAGTTGGATGTGGATCTCCGCAGCAACATTGCGGCAGAGGCTCGCGCGAAGATTGTGTACGAGCGGCTCATCGACCATACCGAAGACCCGGGAACGATCGACACATTACAGTTCTTAATGACGCGTGAGATCACCCACATGAAATCATTTCAAGCTGCGTTGGACAGTTTAGAAAAATCCCCGTTCTCAGTAGGTCTGCTAAAGCCTACGCCTGGCATTGTGGACGAGTACTTCAACGGATCCACGGGCGACGGAAGCGAGGGGGACTCAGATATGCGGGGACCTTGGACATCCTCTTTTGGTTTGCGTCCGGTCGAATCTGAGATGAATGGCGGCGAGGGGCTGTCTGTCGGTGACGTCGACGGCAAGATTGATGGCGAAGATCGTGGAAAACAGGACGATGCGCAGAAAGCAACTACTTCGACCGCAGATGAAGCGATTGGCTTCAATACTCCGGCCAAGAAGGCCACCGGAACGCCTAGGAAGGGAGCAAAGAGACAAGCGAGCTGATAAATCGCTTTGAGGAAACAGGGACAGCGATTGGCCGCCCCCTGTTTCGGTTTCAGCTTGGACAAGAGATCCCGCGTCGGATGTGGTCGAATTACAAAATACCAGCGCCATTCCGCAAATGGTACGGTTTGTGAGAGCTAAGAACCAATGGGTTCACCACTCTAACAACTTACGGATTCACTAAGCGGCGTTTTATTCGCCCATGGATCGATCACTATTTTAGTAACGTTTTCCTTTTTGTCCCGCCATATTTTGTACATCTCTGGGGCCTGCTCAAGAGTAATGCGATGGGAGATGATGTAACTCGGGTCGATTTGCCCCTTCTCGATTCGCTCCAACACCGGTTTCATATAGTTGTGCATGTTCGTTTGACCCATCTTCATGGTGATGCCCTTGCCAAATGCGGCGCAATAAGCACTTTATCTAAGAGTCCACGGTAAACGCCTGGGATTGAAAGAGTCCCGCCCTTGCGGACCGCCTGAATTGCCTGACGAAGCACACTCGGACGCCGGCGGTTAAGTCTTTGATCGCCGTCAGCACGCTCACGTCTTCTTCTGAGAAGTCGACAACGATCGCCCCTAAACTCCTCGCTAGTCCGAGTCTCTCTGGAAGTCTGTCAATAGCAATGACTCTGGCGGCGTCCAGCATGAAGGCACTGGAGCCGAGCCGACCTGAAGCTGCCGCAGCAAATTGCCGAAGGCGTCGCCCTGGGTCTGCTTGCGACCGCTATCGGCCACAACCTTTGCGACTCCAGGCCGCTCGCATTCTCGATCTTGCTCATGGCTGTATTTGACGGGAGCTAACCCCTCAACCTTCCTGCTTGGCTTGTGCATTAATCTGCTTCGATGCGCCAGTCAGCGTCTTGTCGGCGTTCTTCTCCTCCGCCAGCGTTTCCTCAAGCAGCGCAGCCACTTCCTTCTGCCCGAGTAGCTTGGCGAAGTCCCGCGCCGAACCGTATCCTGCCATTTCGTAGTGCTCCACCCGCTGGCAAGCGGAAATCAAAGCAGCGTCGCGCACTATACCCTTTTCGGTGTCTTCCAGAACTTCGGAACCCTCTTCGAGGACGCCCTTCATGCCGACGCAAGTCTTGCCAGTCATCTTCTTGCTAAGGATTTCGCCCATCTTCTCAAGCCGAGACACTTAGCCTTTGGTCTCTTCGAGATGATTGGAGAGCCCTTCTTGAAGTTCGGGACTAGAGACTGCTTTGATAATTTTGGGGAGGGCGCGAATGATCTGTTTCTCAGCCGAATATAGGTCTTTCAACTCATCGATTAGTAGCTCTTCTAAAGTTCCAACGCTCATTTTTTCACCTGTCATCTGAATTAGCTCCCGGTGATGAGATATGGAACGACAGGTAATAGTTGTACTAATCCAAAATCAGCTTCTACGACACTGGCTCCCATTGCGTCAGAAGACATGTGTGCCAACCTCAATCACCGAGGAGAATCAAATGTCTGAGCCCAAGAGATGCGGAAACTCCGCTTGTAGCTGTATCCCGAGAAAGGACAGAGCTTTTGCAGCACTCACTGTGAAGGAACAAAAGGAACCACTGAAATTATCTGCGAGTGTGGACACCCCTCATGCAAAGGCGACGCAACGAGGGCATAGGCAATGCAACGTCTGCACTTCTGTCTTCGAGCCAATTGCGACCGCTTGGCAACCTACACCCGTCTCCCGGCTTCTTACTAGAAGTATCGCCATTGGCTGAGGCATCAAACTATTTGAGCGCCATTCGTCGCCAGACGATTTATAGGCCATGCAATTGAATGATCTATTGCGATTCGGTTGCACCTAAAAATGAGGTAACAGTATGTCAGTTTTACACTCAGGAGTTTCGCGCCTGCGCCCCTGCGCAAGGATAGCTCTCGCCCTCACGTTGCTCATTCCCGGTGCGTCCTTTGGCCAGGATAAGCAGACCACCCCCGACAACTCAGCCAACAACAAGGCCCACAGTGAAACGGCCGACCAGCAGTCCAGCGCCACATCCGACCGGATGCTTACCAAAAAGATCCGGCAGGAATTGATCGCGGACAAGTCCCTTTCCACGTATGGGCATAATGTCAAAATTATCGCGCAGAACGGAATGGTGACGTTGAAGGGGCCTGTTCATTCCGAGGAAGAAAAGCAGACCATCGCTTCCAAGGCAGCAGAGGTCACGGGTAGCCCGGACAAGGTCAACAATCAACTTTCCATCAAACAGTAGTTTCTAGCGGCGCTTCATCGAAGTCGCAAAAGGAGATTCATCATGGCAGGCAAAAACACAGCAGCATTTGGAATTTACAAGGATCGGACAACCGCGGAGACAGCAGTTGACCGGCTTATCGCCGAAGGGTTCTCCAATCAGGACGTCTCCGTTCTCATGTCCGACAACAGCGGATCGAAGGATTTTGCCACAGAGAAGAATACAAAAGCTCCAGAGGGTACGACGACCGGTGTAGGAGTCGGTGGCGTTGTCGGAGGAACTCTTGGATTGTTGGCTGGCATCGGCGCCTTGGCTATACCAGGAGTTGGCCCGCTCATCGCAGCGGGCCCAATCATGGCTGGTCTGGCTGGCTTAGGCATTGGCGGTGCAGTCGGCGGCCTGGTAGGCGCTCTGGTTGGAATGGGCATCCCGGAGTACGAGGCAAAACGATACGAGGGTCGCGTCAAAGATGGTGGCATCCTGCTCTCAGTGCACTGCGACACCTCTGAAGAGATTTCCAGAGCGAAGGACATTCTCAAGGCGACTGGGGCGGAGGATATCGGTTCCTCGGGCGAGAAATCCGTCAGCACCCATGGCGTCGTTACCGATCGCCAAGCTACCGATCTCAATGAGGCGGATCGCATTCGCCCGAGTAGCGTTGACTCAACTCGCCTTGAAGATGAGAGGGAAAACCGGAAGGTCATCGGCAGTCGTTAGAGACCGAAACAATCTATTGGGTTCGATTTGAATTTTCTGGCACGCACTCCTTAGGGGTGCGTGCTCATTTAAGCTTCGCGGGACTAATCAATGCACGCTCGATACTTGTGGCGGTTACGACTTCTAGCATAAAGCCGCCCGGGTCCGCGCCGTCAGTCTACGTCCTGCTCCGTCTTCTTCGCGGCTTTTACCCGCGCCAACGGATTCGGCAGTCATGATCTCGTAGGCGAGGGGATTGGCCATCATACCGTGCTGGTGGATGCCAGGCTCGTGGGCGAAGGCGTTGGCTCCGGCGACGGCCTTGTTGGGCGAGCAGCCAAAGGCGATACACTCGGCGAGCATCTGGCTGGCGGGGTATAGCTGGCTCAAGACGATGTTATTGGTGTAGGGGACAGTACACGCCACGCGATCATGCCACCGGAAACAAACTCCGCTTTCCAGGAGGCATTGTTCACACCAAGCCAAGCTTCGTGATCGTCCAGCCCGACGATGGGCCGACCATCATCAGAAAGATGACGGCAGTTAACGGTACAACCTTGGCGAAAGGGCTTAAGGTTGACTTCGTTCTCAGCGAAAGCGCCGCCGGCTGAAAATCTGAGGCTCGTATAAGGTGTTCCCGATATCCGGGCCAGAGCTCCGTGTCAGGAGAGCATCCCAAAAAGCGCTGCCTTCGGCATCGGCAGGAGTGGCTGACACGTCACCCCCAAATGGGATGCTGTTTGTAAACCGGCCCCTTGATTCGGCTAGCAATCGTTAACGCACTTTGAATCAGCAGTTTGACAATTTGCAACTCCAGCATGGCGGCACTGCGTTTACGCGCGTAAACGCACGAGCAGTCCACTGCGTGTGGTGTGTAAACGCACTGATAGACAAGGGTTTCTGGCAATCGGGCGCTTGACGACCAAAATCGCAGGGTGCAATCTATTTTGAGGCGGGTTTCCCCATGAGCACTTCCCGCATCCCGGCTCCGTTGCAGTCTCCAGCCTCGCCGAGTGGCGAAACGCGTCCGGTTCTTCGTACTAAAACCATTGCAACCAGGGTTACGCCGGAAGAGCTGGCCGAGGTAGAAACCGCCGCCGAAGGCGCGGGGAAAACCTTGGCCGAATGGCTGCGCGAGCTGGCCCTGAAAGCCGCGCGGGAACATCCGGCAGACCCTACCGAGCTGCTGCTGGCCGAGGTCTCGGCACTGCGATACATGCTCTTGAATCTCTTTCACGCGACGGCCCAGGCGAACGCTGAAGGCAAGCATCTGCTGCCCGATTCCGTGGTCAAAATCCGTGACCAGGCGAATGTGCGGAAGCTGGCCGATGCCCGCAAATTGCTCGCAGAGTTTCTGTCCCAGGAGGGACCGGATGGAGGTAAGCAGTGAGCCACCCCATGCGTTTCCCAAGCCGGACGGGGCGGCTGTTCTGGCTTATTTTCTGGCTTGCGGTTGGCCCGCTTGTCCTCATCTTCCCGGCGTCGGCTTGGCTTGCCTGGACGCTCCAGCCGCTCCAAAAGGTCTACCTTACGCCCTATGCCGCCAGCTCCGTAGGGGCCGGGATTCCGCACGGTGAGATGACTATCCGATGGGTGATGAAGACCGCTCCCAGGCGGAAGCCGGTGCCCGCCTCAGCCGAGGATGTGGTTGCCGGACCGGACTCGAAGCTACCCGTCAGCCTCTCGCCCAAAGCCATTGCGGAGGGCTGGCGTGGAGTGGCCTACAGCGCCCCGGAGAAAGTACCCGCAGACAGTCTTGCCAAGGGATTGCGGGACTACGTTTATGACGGCGTGAGTGTCTGGTGGTTGTTTGGCCGTCCCATGCTCAATAGCCTCGCGGTGCTGATGCTGCTCTATGTGCTCCGGCTCCTGATGAAGCAGGGGTCTAGCCGGAGACAGCAGCAGGAGGAACGCCACGGACGCACGACCAAAGGCCCGGAGCTGGCCTCAGCTTTGCGGTGGCGCGGCGCAAAGACAGATGGCATACGGTTCCGTCTGCGCTTCGAAGATGCGCTTTTGCGGTGGCTGCCCTTTGGCCCGAGCTACCGGATTCCGAAGCGCCTCGAAGCGAGCCACATTCTAATGATGGGCGACACCGGCAGCGGGAAGTCGAACGCCATTCGGCAGCTACTTCGCCAAGTGCGAGAACGCGAAGAGAGCGCCATCGTCTACGACCCGGCGATGGACTTTGTGAGCGAGTTCTACTCGCCCGCGCGCGGCGATTTGATTCTCAATCCGCTGGACCAGCGTTGCCCTTATTGGGGGCTAGGCGATGAGATCGACCGCGACGAAACAGCGGCGACCATCGCCGCCGCGTTTCTGCCGGAAAAAGAGTACGAGAAGGAGTTTTTTACCGACGGGCCGCGCCGGATACTGGCCCATCTGCTCAAGCGGAGGCCGCAGCCGAGAGACATTTTGAGAATGATGGCCGACCCGTCGCGGATCGAGGCGGCGGTGAAAGGAACGCCGCTGGCCGCCTTGCTCGATTCAGGAGCACCTGCACAGCGGGCGGGTGTACTGGCGAGCTTAAACATGGTGGCCGACAGCTTGGAGCTATTGCCGGAGTGGGAGCATACGAGGCCGACCTTTGCGACGGCGGAGTGGTACACCGCGCGTAGGCGTTGGGTGTTTCTGACTTCCACTCCTGCCTATCGCGCGAAGATTTTGCCGCTCCATTCTGTGTGGCTCGATTTATTCATCCTTCGCATGATGGGGTACTGCGAAGACCATACGGCGAAGCCGGTATGGTTCGTGTTGGATGAGCTGGCGAGCCTCAACAAGCTGCCACAGCTCCATACCGCCGTCACTGAAAACCGCAAGTATGGGAACCCCGTTGTGGTGGGTTTTCAGGGGCGCAGCCAGCTTGAAAAACGCTACGGTCAGGACGCCGAAGCCATGCTTTCGCAGCCCGCAACCAAGCTGTTTTTTAAGACCACCGCGCCGCGCGCCGCGAAGTGGATTTCCGATGCCATCGGGGAAATTGAAGCGGAGCGGTTAAAGGAGTCGCGCAGCATGAAGCTGCTAGGAAGCCGGAAATCGTATGCGATGGAGATTGCGACCAAGCCGCTTGTCATGGCTTCGGAAATCTCCGGTCTCGAACCGTTGCATGGCTTCATCAAGCAGGAGAACCGCGTTGTGCCGGTGCACTTCCAGTTCGCAAAGAAGCACGGTAGACAACCGGAGTTCATCGAACGCAAGTTGCCGGAGGTCGCTCCCAGGCCGTCACTGCCAACGCCGGTAGTTCGCACAGAGCAACCCAGGACGCCAGCAGCGACCCAGGCCACGCTCCCACTTTTCGATGCGCCCGCTGACAACCCCACCGACAAACCCAAAGAGGCGTTTGTGTGGGATGAGTCTAAGGGGATTGAATGACGGAAGCGCGTTTCACGGGACCTACCGCATTACCGCGTCAGAAGACGATAATCGAGTGCATTGAAAGCGGTATATGAAGGATGGCAGACACCGAAATTATGAGCAATGAGATCAAGCGAGCTGTTGTAAAGGACGACGCCTTGCACCTCGTTAGAGGTGCGGACGTGTGGAGTGTGAAATCGGAAGAAGGCAAAGAGCCGAACGAATGGAAGATGGTTCACTTCGCAAACGTCGGCACGTCTGAAGAGTTCATCGAGACCTTTTCCGGCGAGATTTTGGAACTTGTGGATGGAAGCCTGATTTTCGGGGATGAACGGGAATCAGTCAAAAACGCAATCATGACCATTGTCGTCGAAGGGCTGATGCCAGCGTTTGAGCATTTGAAAAAGATTCGGGCGTCGGTAACGACTCCTCTTCCTGAACTCAATCGGCGGCAGCTCTATGAGGATTTTGCGCGAGGGCTTTGGCACGCTTACAAAGACCTGTTCCCGAAAGCGACCATGCTCCTAGGTTTCGATATTGGCTTTCTGTTCAAGCAGGACGCTCAGTTTGAGAACGGTCTAACGGCCTTTCTCAGCAAACACTCTTCACTCATCTTGAACGTGCCAGACCTATTGCGGCGGCAACGGGCCAACTGGCAACAAGGGCTTTCTAGTTTCCGAAACGACTATCTCGAACACCGCAAGAAGGATATTGCGGAGTTTGCCGCATACTACGAGCCAAAGACGGCGGAAATGCTTTTCGATCATGCTTGGCGAACGATGGCCGAGTTGTTCCCTGCATTCATCGAGGCCCGCTATCCGCCTACTTGGTCGATTAAGGAAATCCCCATGAATGAGCGCGACCCGAAGCACTTACGGCGCTGGCGCTTCTTTCAGTGTGAGCCGGTGGAGCGAGGAAATTTCACGAAGTCATTCCACCACCTGGGGCTTCGCTGCGTCTAGTC
>JBARMQ010000124.1:0-8610 GCA_049802535.1 Bryobacteraceae bacterium
GTCTACGACAAGCTCTTCCGCGGTTCGGCCCGACGGAAACGACAGCGTGACGGTTCGTAGCCAGGAAGGAAGATCGGTGGGCGCACGCTTCTGGTAGAAAGCTTCCTGTTCGGCTCCATTTACGAAGCGTTTGAGGACCAGGGGGCGATCGCGAATACCAGCGAGCGCCGCGGGGGCGACGGCGAGGTAATAGCGTACGATATCGAGCTTTGACAGTTGTACCTGCTTTGAGTAATAGAGCTTGCCGGGATGCGTCACCCGGACCTCCCGGTCATCGATCGACAGCGTCTCTATGTCTTCATCTTGCTTCACAACGGATAGGCTACACCGGCGGCGGAAGACGACCCGCAATAAGGCGGCGGTTTGTTTTCTCGCGATAAATAGATAAAAATGGTTAGCAACTGACCGCAGGAGGAATTCGATGTCGCGATACAACTTTGCTAAGCAGCAAGCTTCGACCATCATGCCGATTCTGGTCGATCCGCAGACCGGGATTGTGAAATTCAGCAGTTTCCGGCAGTTGCATCAGCAGCTCACTACGCTGGCCTTCCGATATTTAAGAAAAGAAGCATATGGCGCTCCGGGCGGGTTTCAGCTCTTTTACGCGCTGGACCTACCGGAATCGGCTCTTCTCGCGCGAATCAAGACGATGGGAGAATCGGCAGGCAAGCCGCGGGCCGGCGTTCCGCACATGTCAGTGGCCGTGACCGATGGCGCCGGGGAGCTTTGGGCGAATGAACGCGCGAAACTTACTCGAAGCGGGAAGTTAGAGACTAAGCTGATGACGTGGCCTAAGTCGGACGAAAATCCGAGAGGCTTCGATCCGTCGGTGAAAGACTTTCAGGGGAACGATCATCGATTCGTCACCATACTCGGGGGCAAATACGACGGGCCGGGCCAGCAAGAATGGGCGGATCGGGTGCATTTCTCGTTTCCGGAGAACACGGATTTTTCGTTCGCCGCACAAATGCCATAGCACCGTACGAATTCATATTCCGTGCTTCGAAAGTACTAAGCGCAGCGGCCATCAGGCCGTTTAGCCTTGCTTTCACCCGGCTTAGTGTGTAAGCTGCTCAAGAAATACATATTTAGCGGCAAACGGGGAGGCGCTTTAATGCGGTGGAGAAACCGAGCTGTTGTTTGTCTGTTCTTAGGGCCGCTTGCCCTTTGTGCGGGAACCGATGATACAGGCTCTACAAAAAGCGCCTCAAAAACTCAACCCGTTTGCTGCTTGTTAGCGGTTGAAAAGAACAAAAAGCCTGAGACGGCTACTAAGAAATACTTTATTAAGTTGGTGCGGTTACAAGGCTCGCCGGTGGCCGGCGTACCGCAAGCCATAAACTTGAGTGCGGCGTGTTATGACTCCGCCGGTCCACATAAATTGCCGTTACCGTGCAGTAATGCGGTCAAAGGCGGCGAAATCGATATCAGTCATACTTCGGATTCCGGTCTGGTTGTTTCTCTAAGCGCTACTTTCAAGGGCGCACCCGTACGTTTGATAGGGACTTCATCGTCCTCCAGCTCCTTTGTGCCTTCGAGCGCGGGTAAGTTGATTCTGGACGCGACGCAAGTTCCGGCAGCAGGCGGTCGCACGCATTTTGCTCCCGCTTCGCCATTGCGGCTGGAGATTTACGTTTCCGACAAACTAGAGGCGCAGCCTGCGGCAGTATGCGCGAGTCTCGGACAACCGGCTGCGGAACCACGCTTCGCTCACTTGGACGCGAGTGAGGTGGCTACGGTGCTTGGAAATCCTGAGCCATTCATTGTGGAAGCGCACGGAAAAGATTTCTTGGCAATCTTTGCAACCCGCCCCGTAAGCCGGCGGGAGTTAGATCGTCTGATCGGCAGTGCCAACGATATTGCCCGGCACACACCAGCTGAGTTAGGCGTTGAGGACAATCCGGACCCATTCGTGGTTGAGATGAAAATACCTCACGCAGTTGCCTTTGGAGATCTGGCTCAAAGAGTTTCGACGATCAACTTCCCTGGTTTGCAGATTCAGGATGCCGGACCCGACAAGATCCGGATCACAGCGGCGAAAGAGCCTTCGTGCGATCAATGGAAAACGTTTCTGGACGACTTAAAACAGATCGTATGGAGTTTGAGCCCCGAGCCCTTTGTCGCCCGGTTGTACTTCTTACAGGCCGGACAGGTCGGCGCCGCACTCGGCTCCGGGTCATCAATTCAAAGTGGCGCTTCGATTACGCCGCTGCAGAGCGACCTACTAATTTTGGGGGATGCGCACCCGGGCGACGATGCCGCGATTGAGGAGAAGCGGCGACTGATTGCGTCGCTAGACCTGCCTCGGCCCGAAATGATTATTAGCGCTTGGGTCCTTCAGAACTCTTCCACCGACCCCCGTTTTGTCGGAAACTTCAACGACATTGTGCAAAGGACGGTGGCGGAGAATAACGACGCTTTGCAACAAGGGCTCTTTTCCGCGTGGAACTATCTGAAAGGCCAAATGGCGTCTCCAAAGTTCTTTGATTCGTTGTTTTATGGTTACGTAGTGCAACGCTTCGCCGCCGACCTGCCCCTTGAAACGGGCGCCATACCGAATCTGCTTACCGATCGATCGGACCGGCGCCTTAGTTATTCCGACGAGCCGGGGCTAAACTATTCCCTCGTATCCGCACGGAAGGAATTCGGCTTCTGCGAGCCAAACAAATATTGCCTGGGCTACACGGATATCTTCTCCCTCTTGCAACCGCGGCTAACAGACTTACTGATTGGTGTTATTGCCGCCAGTGACGCAAAACAGGTTGCGCTCGCGGACGCCTGCGCCTTGGAAAATCCTCCGTCGCCCGAGACAATGACGGTGGCGGACTGTCTAACGCGCGAGGACAATCCACATCGCGGGGTCTCGACGAAAAAGGAGCACTGGAACAGAACGCAAACCGATCTCGCGCAAATGCTCGACCTGACGGAGAAGATTGCCCCGGATAATTGCGAAACCGAGGACCTGCGAAGCCTAATCGACGACGCGCACGAAAGAAAAACGGATTACATCAAACTCCGGTGCTTCAAGGGCGCGATCAAGAAGGGTTTACTGGACAGTCAGAGTAATGGTCAAATCAGCCCGGCTGGATTGGCAAGGGCGGCCGTCGCCGACTTCCTTTTTAACTACAAGGTCAGCCAGCAGTACCCGCATGAATTTTCGCCTTACGAACTTACTCATAGCGCGAACGATCTTAACTCGGTTCTCCGTCCATTCGTCGATGCATTTAATGAGGACATCATCAGCTATCAGCGATATTTGGGCGCGCGGCTGCAGGTAGAGGTGAACGAGTTTAACAAGCTGCACCGGTCATGGGTGCCGTGGTTCAAAGACAAGCCGTTTTTTGTGAACAACGGAATCGTTACCGTGCGAACGATTTCGGGGCAGACTGCCACGGTTGACGCAACGTCGCAGAATTTTCTGGATGCCAGCAGCGCTCCGCAGGTTTCAGATCTGGCGCAAGCCATCCTGGGTCTAGACCAGGGGAGTAGCTCGAGCACAGCTAGCGCTGCGCCGGCGCCGCCAAGCACGCCGACGTCGCCGCCTGAAACTACAGTCACGACAACAACCACAGGCCCGGCTAGCGCCGCGGCCGCAACGCCAACCGGCATCGGGCGATTATTAGAGAATCTGTCGCCGAATCAAGCCCAGCTCATTTTGGCGGGGCTCTCCACTTACCAGAATTCTAAGATCCAGATCGGGCGCGATCTTTCGTTGAACGTAACCCCCAGAAGCCTCAGCGGCGCGGCTTCGGCGGAGATCGCGGTGACCTTGAACGCCGCCGATACAGCGCCACCGAACTATTACAGCGGTCCCCACGCCGGGAATGCCGCCGACCTTTCGCACGTCGCGCAGCACAGCACTTCCACGCGTATTCGAGTGGATTCGGTGAAGATGTTCGAGGTTTCTTCCTTTAGCGCAGTGGTGCAGAGAGCCCATTCCCGCGTTCCGTTGCTGCCGCCACTTGTTGAGATCCCTTACATCGGGACGCTGATTGGGGTGCCGCTTCCGCCCGCCAGTGAGTATCACAGTAGCACCGCTTTACTCACGGCTCTAAGTATTCCGACGGCAGCCGATTTGACCGCGGGGATGACTTTCCGGACGGATGAAGTTGTCGATGGCGACGACAACGCCCCCTGCGTATGGCCTGGCGATCCGGTGAAGAAAGGGTCGCCGTGCCGCTTGAGAAGAGCAATTTCACTCAAAGACTTGAATGACGAACCCATCAGCGAGTTTCATCGGGCCATGATTCAATGTCTGGCCACAGACGGGACGGCGACTAACTTTAAAACGAGCAGAGTTCCCGATCAAAACGTCTGCAAGAATCTCTCGTTTGACAACGTCTTGCGCAATTATTAGCCCCGTAGAACAAGGCCGGTGCACTCGGTTTCGCGGCACTAGGGCAATTGTGTAGCTGAGATGACAAGAAGTGCCGATGAGACGTATGAGTAGTTCGATACGGTCTACACGCTCGTTTGCAAAGAGTTTTCACCTACTTCACCTCTCATGGATCGAGAACGGAGCCACTTTTTGACAAACCCGCCTTGTGTTTGGCGGTACGCAGCCGTGCCCTTGGCGGTTGTGAGCGAACGATCGCTCGCTCACGCCGTGGCCCTTTGCGCTCTGCTGCTGTTCGGCATTCAGACCGCAGTCAGGGGAGCATCTATCGATCCACCCGAGACAATTTCGACGATTCAGCAGCTGAAGCAACTTTCGCCCGGTCAGGCAAAGCGGAATTACCCGGTGCGGCTGAAAGCTGTCGTGACTTACTTCGACGCCGCTTCCCCGGACCTGTTCATCCAGGACAAGACAGGTGGGATTTGGGTGGTCTGGAAGCCGACGTTCCCCAAACTGAGGGCCGGCGATCTATTGAATGTGATTGGCCGCACCTCGCAAATTGATTTCGCTCCGGAAATTGAGCCTATAAAGCTAATCACCATCGGCCGTTCAGAGCTTCCCAAGCCTCAACAACTGCTGTCGATCGATTTAGTAAATTCGTCGAAGGACAGCACCTGGATTAAAGCCGAAGGAATTGTCCGCCAGGTGTCGTATATGCCGCTTATCGCGAATGGCGCCGGTCTCTGGCTACATGTTGCGTTGAGCGACCCGGTGGGAGAAGCTGACGTCCAGATTCCCTGGGACGGCAGCCCGGTACCAAACATGCTCACCGATGCCAGAGTCCGCATTGAGGGCGTATGCGGGGCCGAGTTTAACGCCAGCCATCAGCAGATCGGAACGGTCATCTACTCTCCTAGCCTGGATTCGCTAAAAGTGCTGGAGCCGGCGCCTGCCGACGAATTCGCCTTACAGACCGATCTGATTGGACGTCTGCAAACGTTTGGGTACCAGCGGCCCTTTGAACACCGCGTGAAGGTTTCCGGGACCGTCACCGCGGTAACCAAGCAGGCCGGATTTTACATTGAAGACAAGTCCGGGGGGACCTACGTTGAAACGCGGCAAGCGAATGAAGTGGTTCCGGGAGATCAGGTAGACGCGCTTGGGTTCCTGAAACTCTACGACTCGCATTGGCGGCTGGCCAACGCCATCTTTCGCAAGATAAAAGGCAACGGCGGTCTGAAGCCTCGCGAAATTTCAGTGGCGGAAGAATTGACGGGGAAGTTTGACTCCCGGCTGGTGAGCCTCACCGGCAACATCGTCGCTCATTCCCATGTCGGTGGAATGAGGGCAATGCTGGTGCAGCAAAACCAGACGACTTTTCCTGTCATTGTCGATGAACGCGATCCGGCGGGAGATCTTCCGATCAATACGACCGTGCGTGTGACTGGTGTTTCGCGAGATGAATGGGACTACTTCGGCCGTGCGACATCGTTCACGCTGCTGACTCGCACTCCCGAAGACACTTTGATTTTGAAGCGCGCGCCGTGGTGGTCCGCGAGATACGTCTTGATGTTATTCGGCGGCTTATGCGTGATTACGCTGTTGGTTTCGGCCTGGGGATTCGCACTGCGCCGCCGGGTCCGAAGTCAGACGTGCATTATTAGTCAAAAGCTTTCCGATGAAGAGGCATTACGCGCCGAGGCGCAACTGGCCAATAAAGCAAAGAGCGAATTTTTGGCTAATATGAGCCACGAAATTCGTACTCCTATGAACGGTGTGCTCGGCATGACGGAAGCGGCGCTGGACACGGATCTTACTCCGGAACAGAGAGATTATCTAGAGACGGCCAAGTCGTCGGCGCTCGGTCTACTGACGGTAATTAATGACATACTCGATTTCTCAAAGATTGAGGCCGGAAAGCTTTCACTTAGTCCCGTGCCCGTCAATCTTCGCGAGCACATACAGAACTTAGTTAAGCCATTGGCGTTTCGCGCCGGCGGGAGTGGCGTTGAACTGCTTTGCTTCATCGCCGCCGATGTACCCGATGTGGTTTCGGTGGACCCAACACGCCTTTCGCAAATCCTGGTGAACCTGATGGGAAATGCGATTAAGTTTACGCGGGAAGGCGAGGTGGAGTTGAGAGCCGAGCTAGACAGCACGCAAGGCCGCCGCTGCAATCTTCACTTCTCTGTGCATGACACGGGCATCGGGATTCCCGCGGACCGGCTGGAGTCGATCTTTGAGGCATTTTCACAAGCAGATAGTTCAACCACGCGAAAGTTCGGCGGTACAGGATTGGGGCTGACGATCTCAGCCGATCTGGTACGGATGATGGGCGGCCGAATGTGGGTTGAAAGCCGCGTAGGAGAAGGATCTCACTTCCATTTCACTTTGGATTTGGAATACGAATCAGGCGAGCAACCTGGCAGCACGTTAGAAGTAAACCAACCGAGCGATTTGCGGGCCTTAATTGTCGATGATAATGCCTCCAGCCGGCGGATACTGAGTGAAATTCTGCGGGCTTATGGCATGACTCCGGTCTCGGCTGAAAGCGCGTCCACTGCAATGGAAGTGCTGAGCGCGCCCGGCCGATTTGACTTAGTCTTGATCGATGCCGACATGCGGGGACGAGACGGATTCCAGTTGTTTGAGGATATGCACCGCAATGGCACACTATGGCGGTGTCCGGTGTTGATGTTAGCGTCGGCGCATCATCCCGAGCACGTTGCCCTCTGCCGAGCCTTACATATCGAGCACTACACGACCAAGCCCGTTTTTCCGGCGCAGTTACATGGTGTCGTCCATCGGCTGCTCGAGGCCGTGTCCGATCCTTTCGATTCGGAAACCGTCAAGTCTGAGGCGCAGCGGCAAGAAATAACTCGGGCTTTGCGGATATTGCTCGCCGAGGATAACCTCGTGAATCAGAAGGTCGCTTCGCGGTTGCTGGAACGGCTCGGCCACAGCGTGAGAATCGTTGGATCCGGGTGTGATGCGGTTCAAGCTGCGCGAGAGGATCGCTTCGACCTGATACTGATGGATCTACAAATGCCGGATATGGACGGCATCGAGGCAACATCGATTATTCGCAAGGTAGAAAAACCCACTGGCGCCCATACGCCGATCATTGCGCTGACAGCCCATGCCATGAACGGCGACCGCGACCGTTGCCTAGCGGCGGGAATGGATGGATACCTGGCGAAACCGATGCAAATCTCCGAGCTGCGCGAGGAACTGAGTCGGGTGGCACAAGCGCCGGTGCGTTTACAGGAGAACATGAGCGCTCCGATGGACGAGGCCGTACCGTCAAGTTAGCCCGTGAGGGGGCGCGCGCTGCGAAGTGGGACAACGAGCGGAGAGGGCGAATGGAAGGGCGCGGGAGCCACGCCTGACGGCACACTCAAGATTCGGCCGAATCAGCACGTCGAAGATGGCATGTGCCTTGGGGTGATGGGTTTACGCGGAAATTACCAATTGAAACTGGGATGGGGCAGCCGATGGAGAGTAAGATGTCTTACTGTGTATGCTCCGGCCGCTGTGACACAAGAGGCAAGGTTATTATCTATCTTAGAATGAATTGTTTAGACCGGTTTTCTGGCACCGGGTGGATGGTTGCTGCTGCGAAACTTGGCCTAAATGCCCGAAGTTTTGCCATTGGAGCCGCCAGAAGCGCCACCCGCTCTGAAACACGGCTGCCGGTCGAGCCAGTTGCTGCTGCGGCACGAAGATCCTCAGGAGTGGACGAGGATGTTAGAGCGGTATGTGGAAGAGTATCAACCGCAGTCGGCGTTTGTGGAAGATTTAGTTTTGGAGGCGGCGCAGGCGCATTGGTTCTTCAAGCGGACACAGACGAACTTTCACAAGACGGAAGCGAAGCTGCCGGAGGATCCGACGACCTGGACAGCGGAGAACCATCATCAAATTGCTTTGTTTTTGCGGTACCAGACGACGGCGGAACGGAGCCATCAGCGAGCGCTGGCGAAGCTGCAGAGTTATCAGCGGATGCAGTGGCAACGCGAGCAGTGGCGCGCGCGAAAGCACGAGCCGGTGCGGGAGCAAGGCCCAGCACCCGTGGCAAAAGAGGCTGCGCCGGTGGCGAAGGAGCCTGCGGCGGTGAAGGAAGCGGCGAAGCCAGTGGCCGTGAAGCCGGCGTTCATTGAGCAGTGGGTCGAGATCCGCAATGTGAAGAACCAGGTTGTGGCGGAATTTACGCCGACCAATGATGAATTGGCCATCGAGATCGAGCAGAAGAAGGTGAGGCCCACGTTGCTGTATCG
>JBARMQ010000125.1:0-8684 GCA_049802535.1 Bryobacteraceae bacterium
CGCTCGACTCGCCCGCGCAGGAAGCCTGGCTCGATGATGCCCGATCGGTTCCGGCCATCGACCGCATCCTCGCCAAGCGCGGGCAAATCGGCGCTGTTCAGACAGCAGAAGAAGTCGCTTCAGAATACAACCGGCTGGCCACTCTTGGAAAATCGACCGCTCTTCATAAACTCGATAATTGGGCGCTGTTCTCTAAACGCGACTGGAATAAGCTGTGCACCCGTACTGCCGAATGGATCGGGATTCGCGATGGCGACTCTGTGTTTGAAAGTGGCTGCGGCGCCGGAGCTTTTCTGCAAATCCTTCACCAGTCGTATCGCGTGAAGGTCGCCGGCGCTGACCTCGCGGAAAAGCTTGTCGACATCGCGCGGCTCAGGTTGCCGGGCCAGTTTTGGGTCGGCGACATGCAAGATCTATCATTCGTTCCCGACCAAAGCTATGACTGTGTGGTTTCACACGGCGTCTTCTTGTACTTGCCGTCGATCGCCGCCGCGGAACGCTCCGCTAGCGAAATGGTGCGTATCGCCAAGAAGGGTGGCCGTATCTATGTCGGCGTTTTAAACGATCCCGACCGGCTCCCGTCCGCCCGCGCCACCGACGGCCACAAGCCTTCCGGAAACTTCTTGCTGTTTCGCGATTTCTGGCGCGACTTCGCCGCCCGCGCCGACCTCGAAATTCAAGTAGTCGATCAGGAGCAGATTTACTCCCGGCGTAAAGGCTACGATGCGCATGCGCCTTTCCGCTATTCGGTGCTTCTTCGCAAACCGCCCTAAACCAACCCGTTGCGAAGATAGGTAAAGCGCGCTGCGCCTCTTATGCTCGTCCTTCTTGTCCACATCCACGTTAAGCCGGAAAGCGTTGACGCATTCCGAGCCGCTACCATCGAGAATGCCCGCCATAGTCTTCAGGAACCAGGCGTCACTCAGTTCGAATTCCTGCAAGCCGCTGACAATCCCAATACGTTTGTTCTCATTGAGGCGTATCGCAGCACCGCCGCGCATGGCGCCCACCGGGAAACCAAACACTATCAAGTTTGGCGCGATACCGTAGCCGGCATGATGGCCGAGCCGCGGAATGGTGTGCGCTATGAATCCATCTACCCGCCCGCCGCGAACTGATTCATGCGCTTCGAATTTGCGACCGCTGCCCGCATCGTCTGTGGACCAGGCTCATCCGCGGAATTGCCAGCGATCGCGGCGTCCTTCGGCAAACGCGCTCTCATCGTCACCGGCCGCGATCCCAAACGCACCGCACATCTTGCCGCCATGCTGGAGGAATGCGGCATATCGACGTCTCATTTCGCCGTTGACAGCGAGCCGACGGTCGACTGCGTGCGCACAGGTGCGCAACAAGCTCGCGGCGCGTGCGATCTTGTGATTGGCATCGGCGGCGGCAGCGCCATCGATGCGGCGAAGGCAATCGCGGCCATGATCACCAATTCCGGTGAACCGCTTGACTACCTCGAAGTCATTGGCCGCGGTCAGCCGCTCGAACACGCGCCAGTACCTTTCGTCGCGGTGCCCACCACGGCCGGCGCCGGAGCCGAGGTCACTCGCAACGCCGTCCTCGGGTCCCCTGCCCATGGCGTTAAAGCCAGCCTGCGCGGTGCTGCTCTGTTGGCGAAAGCGGCGATCATCGATTCCAATCTCACGCTCAACCTTCCCCCATTCACCACCGCCACCACCGGACTGGATGCTCTAACGCAAGTTATCGAGCCCTTCGTTTCCAGCCGCGCGAATCCCCTGGTCGATTTATTCTGCCGTGATGGAATGCGCCGCATCGCAGCGTCGTTGCCCCGCGCATTTCACTGCGGTACTGATTCCGCGGCGCGTGAATCAATGGCCTTCGCAAGCCTTCTCGGCGGCTTGGCGCTCGCGAATGCCGGCCTGGGCGTCGTCCATGGCTTTGCTGCGCCACTCGGCGGCATGCTTCACGCCCCGCATGGAGCATTATGCGCTGCTGTACTGCCCTACGGAATGGCTCAAAACATTGCCGCTCTACGAGCCCGCGCTCCAGGCCATCCTAGTCTCTCCAAATATCGAGAGGCCGCTTGTCTCATGACCGGCGATTCAAATGCCCAGCCCGAAGATGGGGTCGACTGGGTACGTTCGCTATGTAACCAACTCCAAATTCCTTCTTTGAAAAACCTCGGCCTCGAAGCCAGCCGAATTCCCGAGCTCGTTGGCAAAGCCGCCCAAGCCAGCAGCATGAAAGCCAATCCGCTGCTCCTCAATGCCGCCGAGCTCACAGCGGTTATCCAACACGCCCTGTAACTAAGTTAGGGAGCGCAGATCGGCACACACCATAGCCAATACTAAATAGATGCCCTCTTCGGCACTCCAGCCACATGTCCAACCGCTCCAGCGAACGGCCGGATATCTCGCCTGCGCCTTAGCCGGCTGCTTCTGGGGTACCGGCTTCTTCTTCGGCAAAATCGCCTTGGAAGAACTGAGCGTCCCTCACATGGTGCTCTATCGCCTGTCTTTCGGAGCCCTGGGCATGTTGCCGATCGCGTTGCGGCATCGGCAGCGATTCTCAAAAAACGAATGGTTTGCCCTCTTGATCAGTGCGGCTTTGGGCGTTCCGATTCAATTCCTCATTCAGTTCCAGGGCTTGGCCTACACCACCGTCTCCCACGCATCGTTGATGGTCGGAACCATGCCAGTCATCCTCGCCGTCGGCGCCGCCATCTTCGCCCATGAACGGCTAGACCGCATCGGCTGGGCAGCTCTGGCGGCATCCACCTTAGGTGCGGTCCTCATTGCCCTCAGCGGAAAACACGCCGTTGCCGCAGGCAATCGCGGACCCAGTCTTTATGGCGACCTCCTCGTCGTCCTTTCACTGTTCATTGCCTTGGGGTGGATCCTGATCAACAAGCGTTTGATTCAGCGGCATCCGCCCTTAGTCGTCACCGCCTATGTGATCATCACCGGAACCGCCATGCTAGCCATCTGGGTCATACTGCGCAACGGGCCTCCTCCTATTCATCTCTCCGGCAAGGTGTGGTTCGCCTCAGTGGAAGCGGGGCTCCTCGCAACCGCTCTCAGCACGTCCGCCTGGAATTGGGGACTCGGGCGCATTCCCGCCTCCGAAGCAGGCGTGTTCTTAAACCTCGAACCGCTCATCGGCTCCGTGCTCGGAATTGCCTTCTTAGGAGATTCGTTGGGTCCGGCCGCCTGGATCGGTGGTGCGGCTATCCTCGCGGCAGGTTTCATCCTTACCATACGAAGTAAGTGATGGGTCTAACATGTGGCGCTAGCAGCTAACCATTTGGCGGCAGCACTCGTTTTCTTTCGCCTCCCTCTTGTTGCGGAACTTGCTGTTCCTCGTCCGGCAAAATGGGTTTGGGCAGGTTAGCCGATTGATACTTGGCAAGAACCAACGGCCCCGTCGTATCCGGCAATGCGGGCGGTCGCACTGCGGGCGTGTCGGCAAAGCGGAAAGCCGATGTTAGATCACCAAACGTGCTCCTTCGCCAATCGGTAATGTTTGTGAAATTCGGATGTTCCGATTGAAAACTGGTCGGGATAATCCACGAGACAGCCGGCAATTTGTCGTTGATCGCGTCGTACTCAAACTGACCTTCAGGCGCGTGTAACATGCCCTTAGTGAACAAAGGCGAATCGGAAGGAGCTTTCCGGAACTTTCTGAAAGTCTCTAACAGATTACAGCCGTAGTTATCGTTCTGCTGATAGACCCTCCAACTTACTCCCGCTTCTTCCAGCCGCTCGGCGTAAGTAGTCCACCTATAACCTTCCTTTGGCGCAGTGTTCTTAATAATCGGGCCACCATGAAGCCCCTTCGGATCGATCATTCCGGTCATCCAATACATCCGATTAGGCCATGTGGGTCCCATCACGGAACAGTGGTACTCATCGCAGATGGTGAACGCTTCCGCCAGCGCGAATTGGAATGGGATATCGGCGCGATTGTAATAGCCCATTACATATGGACCGTGCGCCCCGTCCGCCTTTCGATGAGCCGGTAGCCATCGGTCCATTCGGCCGCCGTTCCAAGCCTCATGCTGGACCGCCCAGGCATGGCTGGTAGAGGGAATCTTTTGTGCGCTGCTGGCGCGTGTGTCCAAATGAAAGGGCAGCAGGTAACCATTCGGGTTTTCCGCGTCCGGCTGATAAAAGACGGATCGGCCCGTACCTAGTTGCAACGCGTTGCTGTCCCCAAAGCCTCTCACGCCTGAGAGCGTGCCGAAATAGTGATCGAATGAGCGATTCTCTTGCATTAGAAGAACGACATGTTTGATGTCACGCAAGGAAGAGAGCTTGGGCATGTCCTGCGCAAGCGCACGCCGTACGTTGGGCGGCATGAAGGCTGAAGCGGCGGCAGCGGCGGCGAGCCGGGCCGAATCTTTGAGGAGGCGTCGACGAGTGAGTTGCCCAGAAAGGCTCATGCGCTATTGAAATCCAGGACCAAAGAATAGGAAATTGCAACGCGATTTTACCAAGCCGCTTCCTTCGTACCAGAAGCGGTTTTCATACAATGTCTTGTTGATGCGTAAGTTTCTCTCGTTTTCCGTTTGGACCTTGGCTGCTGTTCACTTATCAGCGGTCTTCGCACAGAACACACAAGCCGCTCCTGCCGCCCCGATCAAGCATCTCGTTATCATTTTTCCTGAAAACATTTCGTTCGATCACTATTTTGGTACCTATCCTCACGCGGAAAATCCGCCGAATGAGCCAAGGTTTGTCGCATCGCCGAACACTCCATTGGTGAATGGACTTAGCACCGCTCTGCTCACGCACAATGCAAACGCGGCGAATCCGGCCAATGGCTCGGGCGCAACGAATCCTTTTCGGCTGGCTCGCAACCAAGCTGCCACCGCCGATCAGGATCATTCATATACCCCGGAACAGATGGCGTTTCACGCCGGGCTGATGGATCTGTTTCCTAAGTCATTAGGTAAGGGCGAAAAACCAAAGACCGGATCGGCATCGCCCGTGAATACGACGGGGCTCACCATGGGCTACTTCGACGGAAATACAGTCACTGCGCTGTGGAATTACGCGCAGCGCTTCGCGATGAGTGACAACTCGTTCGGCTCGACCTTCGGACCCTCGACGCCAGGCGCAATCAATCTGGTTTCGGGTCAGACAAACGGTGTCATCGACATTCGAAATGGCAAGGGAGGGGTGGCCGACGGCGGCAACGGCTCATTCACCCTCATCACCGACCCTGATCCCGTTGGGGATGTCTGTTCTGCCTCAACAAGAATGCTTGTGTCGATGGCGGGCAACAACATCGGCGATCTGCTAAACGAGGCAAACATTACGTGGGGATGGTTTAGCGGAGGATTCGACCTCAGTGCGGCAAACGTGAACGGAACGACCAACTGTAAAAGATCGTCGGAATCTCCGGTGACCCATAGAACCATTGCGGATTACGTTCCACACCACGAACCCTTTCAATACTATGCATCCACCGCGAATCCTACCCACTTACGCCCTTCCTCGGCCAAATCGATCGGACACGCAGGCGACCCCGCGAATCATCAATACGATGTTCATGATTTTTTTGACGCGATTAAGGCGTCCAACTTCCCTACAGTAAGCTTCCTGAAAGCACCCGCCTTTCAGGACGGTCACGCTGGCTATTCAAATCCGCTAGACGAACAAACCTTTGCTGTCGAGGTGATTGATTTCCTTCAAAATAGACCGGAATGGAAGGACACCGCCGTGGTTATCGCCTATGACGACTCCGACGGTTGGTACGACCATCAGATGAGCCCCATCGTAAATCAGTCCACCGGCAGCACTGACGCGCTCACCGGCCCTGGCAGTTGCGGCGACGGGAGAAGTGCGTTGCCCGGCGTAGATGCTGCGAACGCTCATGCGCAGGGCCGATGTGGATTCGGTCCGCGGCTACCGCTGCTCGTCATCTCGCCTTGGGCCCGGGTGAACTTTGTGGATCATTCGCTGACAAATCAGGCTTCGATTATTACCTTCATCGAGGACAACTGGCTGAATGGGAAACGGCTCGGAAAGGGATCGTTCGATAGTATTTCGAACTCGATTACGGGTATGTTTGACTTCCAGAGCAAACCGCGTATGGACAAGCTGATTTTGAACCGAGCTACCGGAGAAATTGAAGCGCGCCGTTAATCCCCGGCGCCGTGATGCGCACTCGCCTCGGGCGGAACGTAATCTTTCAATGACGCGACGGGAGTTTCTGCAAGCGAGCGTGGCCAGTCCCCTCTTCGTAGGGCGCGATGTCTCTTCAGCAGCATCCTTTCTCGATCCTAATCGCCTCTCCAAATTTGTAGATTGTCTTAGTCTTCCGCCCATTGCCCAACCCACCGGGATGAGGAGCGTTCCATCCGATCCCGAATCGAAGGCGCCGTTGTACCGTCTCTCCATGCGCCAAATGGAGCGGAAGATTCATCGGGATCTGCCTCCTACGAAAATGTGGGGCTTCGATTCAATCTCGCCCGGTCCGACGATGGAGGCCAAATCCGGACAACCGGTCTTTGTCGAATGGGTAAACGAGTTACCGGACCGGCACTTTCTGCCGATTGATTATTCCATTCACGGCGCGGATTTCGGAAAGCCGGAAGTCCGCACCGTCGTCCATTTGCATGGCGCACGTGTACCGCCGCAGAGTGACGGCTATCCGGAGAATTGGTACACATCCGGCAAATCCATGTTCAGCTTTTATCCCAACCTGCAAGACGCCACGGCGCTGTGGTACCACGACCATGCAATGGGGATTACTCGGCTCAATATCTTTGCCGGACTCTTCGGATTTTATCTATTGCGAGACGACGCCGAAAGCGCGTTAAATCTTCCAACAGGCAAGTATGAGATTCCTCTCGCCCTGTATGACCGGAGTTTTCGCGCTGATGGGCAGCTCTACTATCCGGTTTCGGACATCCCGGCTAAGCCCTGGATCTCCGAATTCTTCGGCGACGCTATCCTGGCGAACGGAACGCTGTTCCCTTATCTCGACGTTGAAGCGCACAGATATCGTTTTCGCCTACTGAACGCGTCTAATAGCCGCTTCCTTTATCTATCGCTGTCGAACGAACAAGAAGCGTGGCAGATCGGCGCCGATCAAGGATTGTTAGCCGCTCCGGTATCTCTGAAACGTCTAACCCTCGCGCCGGGTGAGCGTGCGGATGTCGTCATCGATTTCAAAAACCAAATGGGCCAAAGAATCCTATTGAGGAGTGATAACTACACGATTCTGCAATTTCGCGTTGCGAGTTCGCCGGGCGTAGAGGGAAATGGCATTCCCGCTAAATTGCGAACCATATCGAAGATCGAAGAGAAAGAAGCCGTCAGAACGCGGCTGCTTACTCTGGAGGGCGGCGGCGATTCGGATGACCCTACCTCGATATTTCAGCCCATGCTGCTCAACGGCACTTACTGGCATCAACCGGTAACCGAAAATCCTACTCTCCATACGACCGAGATCTGGAGTTTTATCAATCTCACCGATGACTCCCATCCGATTCATCTCCACTTGGTGCGGTTCCAGGTCTTAGATCGCCGTCCTTTCGATCTTTTCACTTATCTGAATGAACGCAAGTTGATGTACACAGCCGCCGCCATTCCCCCCGATCCGAATGAATTGGGCTGGAAAGACACGGTGCGCGCAGATCCTGGGATGGTCACGCGGATCATCATCCGCTTTGAAGGATTTGCCGGCCGCTACGTCTGGCACTGCCATGTCCTCGAGCATGAAGACTACGAAATGATGCGCCCTTATGACGTGCTGGCCCCTTCTGAATAGTAAGTAATGTAAGTTGTGTCGATAAGTTCCCGAAATTACTGCCGTCCAGGCATAACGCCGGGGATACTCAAATGAATGCTGTAGATGCTGGTACTGGCAGTGATGTAAAGCGTTTTTCCGTCTTTATCGCCCCACGCCAAGTTACCCACGGTTTCCGGAATGTGTATGGAGGCTATGTGTTTGCCCGCCGGAGAAATAACCCAGACTCCGCCGGGAGCGGCGCCATATAGATTACCGGCCTTATCAATCTTAATGCCATCTGGGCCTCCCGGCAACTTATCGCCAGCAGTGTCGAGCAACTGGGAACCGCCATTCACAGAACCATCGGCGCCCACGTTATATCGCATCCACACTCGTTTTCCAGAATCGGAGACATACAAGAATTTCTCATCCGGCGAAAATGCTATTCCATTCGGGCGCGGCAAGTCTGAGATCAGCAGCTGCAGCTTATCTCTGTCCGGCGCGGATCCTGGTCTTTGGCGCTGGGCATTCGGGATCCGATAAACACCGTTAACGTGCAATCGTTTTTCGGGATCCTGGTCCCCCTGTGTGCGAAGGCCATACGGAGGGTCAGTGAAGTAGAGCGATCCGTCAGATTTATACACCAGATCATTAGGGCTGTTCAATGCCTTTCCCTGGTATGAGTCAGCCAAGACGATGATCTGGGCCGATGGGCTCATTGACTCGAGCCGCCATACGTTTCGGCGCGCGTGACCCGCCACCGTCAGGCGGCCTTCGGCATCGAGCGTCATGCCATTAGAGCCTGGCTCTGGCCCATTGTAAGGCTCCTTTCCCGTATATCCACTCGGATGCATGAACACCGACGCCCGACCACCTGGCGCCCATTTGTCGATATTATTCGCTGGGATTTCTGCAAACAGAAGATAGCCGGAACGAATCCAAACCGGCCCTTCGGTCCATTTATCAAATCCCGTCAC
>JBARMQ010000126.1:0-28974 GCA_049802535.1 Bryobacteraceae bacterium
TTGGCGCCCTTCTTCGCTTGGCTATGGGTAAAGTTAGGATCAAAAGATCCTTCTAGCCCGGCCAAGTTCTCCGGTGGGCTCATCTTCGTGGGACTCGGTTTTGCCATCCTGATCCCAGTGGCTAACAGTGGCCGAGTGAGCCCTTTGTGGCTCATGGGCACCTATCTGCTCCACACCATCGGCGAGCTGTTGTTAAGCCCGGTCGGTTTAAGTGCGATGACAAAGCTCGCGCCCGCTCGCGTTGCTAGCCTCATGATGGGAGTCTGGTTCCTGGCGGACTCAGTAGGAAACTATATAGGTGGCCGTTTCGCCTCCGTTTACACCACCTTTCCGCTCCCCGAATTATTTGGTGTTGTTGCGGGCTTCGCCATTCTGGCCGGCATCATCATGGCCGCACTGATACGGCCCATCAAAGGCCTCATGGAAGGCGTCAACTAAATGTCTTTTGCGGCCGCCCGCGGCTAATGAGCGGCTTCTTCGGCTGCGCTAAACTGCACGGCAGCCTCAGAATTTTTTCCTTGTTTCTGAAGAACGACACCTAGATTGTAATGTGCTTGAGCAAACTTCGGACGCAGGCGTGTAGCGTCCTCAAATTGTGTGCGGGCCAAATCCAGTTCACTACGTTGTAAGTAAATGCCGCCTAAGGCATTATGCGCCTCGGCCGAGCCGGGATCGGCCTGAAGCGCGGAAAGCATCTGCCGTTGCGCCTCATCCCAATCTTGCTGAAGTGCCGCGAAGACGCCAAGGTTGAAATGCGCCGTATAACTCTCCGGATCCACAGCGAGAATGTTGTCGAGATACTGCCGCGCTTGTGGCAAATCTTTGTTATGAAGATAAATTTCGGCAAGCGCCTCGTCCGCTCGCGTGTACCACGGCTCCAGCGCGAGCGCGGCCTTTAATTGTTTGATCGCGTCGTCGGGTTGTTTCAGCCGGAAATAACACAGCCCAAGCTCAAAGTGTGCCGGAGCATCGGAAGGAGCCAGCTTAATTGCTCGTGCGAACTGATTTTCTGCATTGCCGTAGTCCCCGAGCCGCTCTTGGTTCATGCCCAGACTCATAGCAATATCCGCGACTCCGGGTATCTTTGCACTGAGGCCCTCCAGCAAGTTTTCGGCATCGGCCAGCTTGCCGGCGTTCGAAAGGGACAGGGCACGAATATAGAGTTCAAAGTCCGCAATTCGATCTTTGGGATCCATATGCGATTCCGCGCCGCTCGCGCGGGGACCACTCAGATAGCCGAGAGACCGAAGGGCGGTTATCGTATCCGGCGAGGGTGCGGCCGGTTTACGCTTCTCCGCCGGGTAAGCGGCGCGTAGCGCGATGATACCCTTCCGCAACGTCACGGCACGTGGACCTTGCTGGTTGTAAAGGTTTCGCCGTTCGCCCGGGTCGCTCGACAGGTCGTACAACTCAGGTTTCGGTGCATCGATGTACTTATAGTCGCCGGCCCGTAGAGTTTGCAACGGCGCGCACCCAAAGTGATTTCGGGCGTAGACGCTTTCTGAATAGACTTCCTCACTCCCGCCGTGCAGCAGGCTGCGGCCCCGCATCTCCGGAGGAGCGGCTACACCAAGGGCGTCCAAAATCGTCGGTGCGACATCCAGCAGACTGGATGGTTCCGCTATCCGGCTAGGAAGACGCTTGGTTCCCGCAGGCCATCGAATGATAAGCGGCACGTGTAGCGTGCTCTGATAAACGAAATATCCGTGGCTGCTCTCGCCATGCTCGCCCAGGCCTTCTCCATGGTCGGACGTAAAAACGATCAGCGTCTTCTCCAACAAGCCGCGATGCTCCAGGAACGAGAAGAAGTCTCCCAGAATCCTGTCTACGTACCCAAGTTCGGCCTCATAGCCGATTTCGCCATGACGCAGGCTCGGATCGGGGGGAAGAGTATACGGTTCATGCAGGTCGTACAAATGCAGAAAGAGAAAGAATGCTCCATTCGAATTATGCTCAAGCCAGCTCTTTGCAGCATTCGCGACTTGCTCGCCCGGGCGCTTATGATCGATTGGCACACTTGCCGGATTATCGTGAAGATCTAAAGGCCCGTCATACACATCGAACCCGCGGCTCAATCCGAACCGGCGATCTAGAACGAAGCTCCCCACAAATGCGCCCGTGTGGTAACCCGCCTTCTTCAGAACGGTCGTCAGCGTGGGGACACCGGGCCGAAGCGGGATGCCATTGTCCTCAACTCCATTGGCGAATGGAAATGTGGATGTGAAAAGTGCGACGTGCGCGGGCAGAGTCAGTGGGAACGGCGTGTTGATTTGTGAGAAAAGCGTCCCATTCTTTGTTAGGGGATCGATATGTGGCGTCACTGCCCGTTTGGCCTGATAGCAGCCAAGATGATCCGCTCTCAAAGTATCGACAGAGATCAGGATCACCGGAGTTGACGGTTGCGCTGATTTGGCAACACCGGCTAGCAGAAGGACAAGGCAGAGGCGAGCGGGCAACAGAAGGGTATGGAGGGCGGACGGCGGGGAAGCAGGCTTTCTGGTTAACATCAAAAACGAACGTACCTGCTTATATTCTCCTAACTGGTTCGGGCCACTACCACGAGAAGAAAATTTGAAGGAAGCGTTCCGGCCGCCGCGATAGCGATCGGAACGCCTTCTTTCCTAACTCAAAAGCGCAAAGGGCACGGCTGCGTGCCCCCAGACAGGAGAGGAACCCGCTTGTTCTTCGGGGGGGCATGCTCGATTCCGTGCCCGTCTTGCGCGAGTTCCTTAGAACGTGATTCGCGCTCCCATTTGCAAGCGCCGCGAAGGAGCCTCGCCGACCAGAATTTGCGCCTTACCAAACGTACCGCTATTCAGGTTGGTGTCGATCCCATCGAAGTTGGGGTGGTTGTCGAGATTAAGCGCCTCGAAGCGAATCTGCAACTTTACCGTTTCTCGGAGCGCGAAATTCTTCATGAGTGAACCGTCCAGGCCGTTAAACCAAGGTCCCCGGAACACATTCCGCCCGAGTTCGCCGTACCGCGGACCGAGGCCGGATGGATTCACAAATAGTGAGTTAGGGGTAGTGACGCCGTAAGCCGCGTTACAAGCCGCAATGTTGGTGGATTTTGCGCCCACATACCCGCAGCCAATTAGGTTGTTATCGGTGAAGATACCGTCAGCCGGACTGGCGTTGGAATATGCCACGTTAGCGCTTGAACCAATGAAGTCAGGACGGTCATTATCCACGCCGTCCAGATTGTAATCGCCGCCAATGTTCTCGGGGTTGCCGTTCGCATCAAGCGCATTTCCGACATACCGTCCTCGACTGTTATATATCTCGATGGGGTGGCCCGAATAGCCTTGATAGAAAGCCGAAAGCTGCCATCCCCCCAGAGCATGGCCTAAGAAACCATGCTGATCTTTGAGGAAGGGTATTTCGTACGTAAAGATCGTTTTGAAGTTCTTCGTGTGGTCAAATGCGCCCGGTCCGTGCTCGAGCGCTGGGGCAGAGTTGCTGACGAAATAATAAGGCTGGCTGTATTCTCCACTCGCTGTAGACCCCGAAAAAAGATCAGATCCGTCATCCATCAGCTTCGACCAGGCAAAACTGAATTGGAACTGCAGCCCGTGGGCGAAGCGCTTCTGAACTTCGGTAACCAAGGAGTTGTAGGAACTATCCAGATTATTGGCCCGATAATTGAAGCCCGTATACAAGGCATTTGGTCTGCTATCCGCAGTGCTCAGCGTAGGATTGTATTCTGAGCCGTCATAACGGTTCAGATTCATCAACTGCGAGAGATGGCGCCCTTGCGATCCCTCGTAGTTGACGCGGAGTAAAAAGTCATGCCAGAACTGCCTCTCCACGCCAAAATAGTAATTCTGCACCGAGGAGTCCTTCATGTGAACGTCCATCGTACGGACCGAGACGCGCTCGCCGGGGGCCGGGATAGAGTTGGCGACGTATGTGTTTCCGACGGATGCCGGCAAGGTGTAGCTGATCGTGTCGCCTGCGGTGGCGTCATGATCTAGCAGCGCATAGAACGGTGGGTTCCAGGCGCCGTTCGACCAGATGTTATCGAAAAGCCGGTCGTAGGAGATCCCAAATCCGCCGCGTACTGCCATTTTGCCGTCGCCAAAAACATCGTAGGCAAATCCGATGCGAGGCCCAAAGTCATGATCCGGAGTGTTCCACATGCTTTTGACCGGCGTGACGCGTGCGTTAGCGATGTCCGCGATGCTGTCTGTGCTCAAGTTCGTGAATTGCGCGATGAGATTGTTGGCTTCCGTCGGCGCGCCATAGCGCTCCCACCGTAAACCGAGATTCAGCGTGAGTCGCCTGTTCACCTTCCAGTCGTCATTCACGAAGAAATTCGTGTCCTTCATGATGTAGTGGCGGTAGGCGACGCCCGGTCCACCCGTTTCAGGATTGATCGAAAGTTCTGAATAATACGGGAAATCGCTGGCGAAATTGCTGTCGGGATAATTGTTGATGTTGCCGATCGTTCCGTCCCCGTTGAGTGCGCCCACCGAAGAGGGCGTCGGGCCAACGGTGTTGGCGAATTCGTATATTCCAGGGGCGCCTAAGTCCCAATTACGATACAGAATCCCGTATTGGAAGCCGCCGCCGAACTTAAACGAGTGTTTTCCTTTGGTCCAGCTAAAGTTGTCCTGCAACTGCCAGCGGTCTTGCACAAAGCCTTCAACCAGATCGCCCTCCGTAACTCCATAACCAAAACCTAGGCCGTCATAGTTCGACCCATCGATAATGATCTGGGGAGTGGAGCTTTCTCCGTTGTTTGCCAGGTCTTTGGAGTAGTGGCGATTGTGCGCGATGGTCAGTTCGTTGACCATCGCGGGATTAACGACGTGAGTCTCAATCAGGGATAGGTTATGGTAATGCTCGATATCGCTAAAAGGAATCGGTGCAGCGCCCGTCGCGTATCCGCCCCCATATTCATCCGTATTGTTGTACCTGGAAATGTTGGCACTGAAGCTGAGGCGGTCGTTGGTGCTGAAGTTCTGATCGACTCTTCCTGCAAAGACGTTCTGCTTCGTCGGGTTGGCGTCAAACTGCTGAATACAGCCGATGTGACCGACGGCATCGGGATCATTGACGGCCTCGGCGGGGCATAAGGCATTCGAAGTGAGCGGCTTATATATACCTAGAATTTTCTGCGCAAGCGGACCGGCGCTCGCCTGAATGGCATTGAGTTCACTAGTGGTGGGGACTTGGGTGACCAGATTGCTGCCCGTCCGCAGGTCCACCCGGTCGTAGGCGAAAGAAAAGAACGTTTTGTTCTTGATAATCGGTCCGTCGACCTCGCCGCCAAACTGATTGCGGATGTACTTCGGCTTAGGGCTATCGGCGCGATTGGCGAAGAAGTCCGATGCGTTGAAGGAACGGTTTCGATTGAATTCGTACACCGCGCCGTGAAACGAATTCGTTCCGGTCTTCTGGACCGCGCTTACCAATGCTCCAGCGGCGTGGCCATATTCCGCGCTCATGTTGTTGGTCAGCATGGTGAATTCTCGAACCGATTCCAGCGGCGGTGTGATGTTGACGCCGCCTTCACTAAAATTGTCGTTATTGTCAGCACCGTTCAGCAGGTAAGTGGTGCCCGATTCGCGGGCGCCGCCCGATGCCGCCATAAAATTCATGCCTTGTGTAACCGACGGCGCGGCAAATGCCAAGTCAAACACGTTGCGCGTCAACAACGGCATGCTCTCGATCGTTCTTTCATTAATCGTTGTGGAGAGATCGGAAGTGGAAGTCTGTACAATCGAATCCTGTGAGGTGACCTCGACGACCGTTTGCGAGCTGGCGACCGAAAGGACGATATTGACCGGTATAGATGTACTCGCCTCCACGATGATCGACTTGATTTCCCTCGTCGTGAACCCGGTAGCTTTCGTCGTCAACGTGTAGGTGCCGGGAGGAACGAGGCCGAATCGGAAGTCGCCGTTGGTGAGGCTCTTTTCCGTTTGGGAGACGCCGGTTCCATCATTGGTCAGCGTAAGTGCTGCTCCTGGAACCACCGCGCCTGAAGAATCCGTTACCGCGCCAGTAACTACGCCCTGGACCGACTGAGCTTCCATGCTCCCGGCCAATGTGACTGCCAGCAGAGCGCATAACAGCCCCGCCACAGCAAAACGCTGTCGTGGCGCAGCTTTGACATATCTGCGGCCCACCCTCTCTTGCACTGCAAACATTAACTTGCCCCCTTTTTCCTGCAACTTGTCTTTGTTATTTCCCAATATCAGCAACCGAACAGAAACCGGTGGAGTGCGTTTACGACTGGCATCGAGAGGCGCTGCAAAGTCCCAGCCAATTTACCGGGGGATTCACTATGGCGCCCTTCTATGGAAGTCTTTTCGCTACCCTCTGGCGCATCTTGGAGCCTAGTGCGTTTAAGCTAAGTTGTAAATTACATAACTCTACCCGCAGAAACGAGCCGATGTCAAGCGAAATGCGGCTATGCCTCGTCCTAGTACTCGCGTCGCCGGCAATCGGCGCGAAGTGACTTCATCCTGCTCTCAGGCGTGACTTTTGCCCCTACCTGCAATAGAATCATTAAGTCGCTGAAATACATTAGGGCTGCTGACTGGCCCCTTAGGAGGGTTTATGGCATTCTGTCCAAATTGCGGTGCCGAGGCTGCTGCAGGCCGATTCTGTCCGAATTGTGGCGCCACTGTCCCAGGTACTGCCGCTGGTCCCACACCTGGGTACGCGCCGCCACCGCCGCCCCCTCCCCCCGGCGTGCAATCTTCGGGCATGTCGGAGAACGTGGCCAGTTGCCTCTGCTACACTCCGTTCGGCGTTGGTCTTATCTGCTCGATTATTTTCATGGTCGTCGCGCCATACAACCAGAATCGAACCATTCGTTTCAACGCATTTCAGGGCTTGTTTCTCAATATCGCAATCATTGTTCTTTGGTTCGTCATGATCATCCTGGGCGGCATCTTCGCCGTCATTACGCACGGTCTAGGTTTTGCGCTTTTCCCCTTATTTGGACCGATCCTGGGACTTGCCGTTCTGCTGCTGTTTATCTTCATGATGGTCAAGGCATACGGCAACCAGCGAATAAAGCTGCCTGTGATCGGCGACCTGGCTGAGAAGCAGGCTTAGCCGCAGTGCGCTCTTGCAACTGAAATCCGCAACAGCGCGTTAGACTGATAAGGACGCATTGGCCGGCTCTCCGTGGGCGTCGATCTACTGGTCTTGTAGGACGTAAGCTTTTTGAGACGTTTCTTGTTGGTAACTCTGACCCTCGCTTTGGTTGCGAGCGCAGACGACCTCACGCCGCGCGTGGGAGTGATAGAAATCTACGGAGCCCGCAAGGTCCCCTTAAAAAAAATTAAATCCACTTTGGGCTTTGCCGAAGGCGATATCATGCCGCCTTCCCGCCTCGACATTGAAGATCGTATCGATAAGATCCCTGGTGTGGTTGCCTCCCGGCTTGAGGCCTCTTGCTGTGACGAAAGCAAGATGACCGTCTATGTCGGAATTGAGGAACCGGGCAACCGCCATTTTGTGTTTCATCAACCGCCGAACGGTACGGTAGCCTTTCCCGAAGCACTCGTAAATCAGTACCATGAGTTCCTCGATGCCGTCTCCGCCAGCCTTCATCGCGGCAAGATCGACGAAGATCTCACCAACGGCTACTCTTTGATGGCCGATCCGGAATGCCGTGACCATCAACGCTACTTCCTCGCCTACGCGTCCGACAGTTTGGGGACCATCGAGGACGTAATCCACCACTCGGCCGATCCGGAACAGCGCACCATCGCGGCATATCTCCTTCAGTACTGCCCGCCGACTCCGAGGACGACGGCCGATCTTCTGGACGATCTACAATACGCTCTCCTCGATGTGGAAGACAGCGTTCGCGAAACCGCTATGCAGTCGTTGCGTGCCATTCTTGTCGGCAGCCGCCTCCATCCGCAGGAACACGTTCACATCGAACCGACTTGGCTGGTGGAACTGATGAATTCGGTCGTCTGGACTGACCGGCGCGACGCCAGCGAAGCTCTTGTCAACTTAACCGATAAGCACGATCCGGCAACTCTCAATCTTTTGCGTGAGCGAGCTCTCGATTCTGTCATCGAAATGGCCCGTTGGCACGACGCAAAACACGCCTTACCCGGCTTCATCCTCGCCGGTCGAATCGCCGGCCTTTCCGAACAGGACATTCAAAACGCTTGGGTCAACGGCAATCGGGAAGCGGTCCTCGAGAAAGCTCTCTATCCGAACGGCCGCCGCTCTATCTTTGGCCGTTCAAATCCGAACTGAGTTCGATGTACTCCGCCGTAGGGGCAATACCAGAACTTTCCCTGATATGTTATCGTCGGTTCATAACGTAGATGCGCCTACTGTGAAACCGATGCGAATATTGGTTGCTGAGGATAGCTGGACAGATCTCCACGTACTGAAGGTATCCCTTGATGAGAATCTGACCGGCCGATACGACCTTGTCGAGTGCCGCGATGGCGATCAGGTTTTTCGATTCATCGACAGTTTGGATTCAGGTTCTGAATGTACATGTCCGGACCTGATCATTGTCGATCTTCACCTTCCCAAAGGAAACGGAGCTGAGATTCTCAGTCGTATCCGTTCCAGCCCCCGCCTCAAGAACACGCCCGTCGCAATTCTGTCTGGTTCCGATGAAATTGACGGTAGACGCTTAGCGAGATCGTTCGAGCCTTGTCACTACTTCCGAAAGGCCGGTACACTCGCTGAGTTCATGGGAATCGGCAATGCTTTAATGCAGTTTGCCAGTGGGACTAGGCCGCCTGAACCTCACGTTCAAACGGCGATTGCTATGTCCTCGCCCAGGACGTAGCTCGCCCAGCCGTGAGGACCATTGATCGTAATCGCTTGGGCCTCTGATGCCTTGCCCGAAGAACCATAGTCTTCAAACAAGGATTGCGCGTGCTGCCTCGCCTCGGCGAGAGAAAGGTACTCGCACGATTCGTGCTCGGCCCCGAGCCAAATGTTAACTACCCAACGGTCCGAGTGCCCCGCACGAGCCTCTAGAATATTGATATGGGCGTCGGTATAATCGACCGACAGTGCCTCCGCCATGTCCTGGGCGTCAGCCTTCGAGTTGCACCAGCATTCCTCTGACTCATATGCGTGCGACGCGGGGTCCGCATATGTCATCTTTACCAACCACTGTTCCAATCTGTTTCCCTCTCCGCTGAATCTGACCGTTCAGCCAAAGTAAACATAACGAAAAAATTACCTGGTCCGTAACTCGTTAATTTACCATGCTTTTACGATAAAGGGCAATTTTACCCGATTTCCCCGTATTCTTTAATTGGCCCTTGGGTAAACTTTACACGGTGTTCAGCCCTGTGTCCGAGCCGACCAAGTCATCCAGTTCATTTGGTAAAATCGCTGTAAATTATTGAAACTATGAGAGACAGCCCTCAAATAGAAGACCTCGAAGATGCTGGCGTAAAGTTCGCGGAACTGGTCAGTCTAATGGCCCGATTGCGCGGGCCGGGAGGGTGTCCATGGGATCGTAAGCAAACGTTTGACTCACTTAAATCCTACCTTTTAGAAGAGACTTATGAGGTCCTTGAAGCGATCGACGAAAGAAATTGGCCCGGTTTAGCCGAAGAGTTGGGTGATTTACTACTTCAGCCTGTCTTTCTTTCAGAAATTGCAGCCGAAAAGAATCTGTTTACAATCAATCTTGCCCTTGATGCCATCATTCAGAAGCTAATCCGCCGCCATCCTCACATTTTCGGCGATACCACTGCCGACACCGCTGAGGACGTAAAACGCAACTGGGACGAGATCAAACTTCAAGAGCTAAAGGCAAAAGGCGCACTCGTAAACAATTCCATTCTGGACGGCATCCCGCGAAATCTGCCGGCGCTGGTCGAAGCCGAGAAAATCGGCAAGAAAGCAGCCGGCTTTGGGTTCGAATGGCCCAGCGTGGAAGGCGCGGTCGAGAAACTTCAGGAAGAGATTGCGGAACTAACCGCCGCTCGCCAAGAGGCATCCGCCGAACACGTCGAGGGCGAACTGGGCGATGTCCTGTTCTCCATTGTCAACATCGCCCGATTTCTGAATGTCGATCCCGAGCAGGCGTTGCGCAAGGCCTCCGCTCGCTTCCGCCAGCGATTTGCTCACGTGGAACGCGGCACTTCCGGAGAAGCCGCTTCCCTCGAACGGATGGAAGAGCTCTGGCAGGAGGCCAAAACTTTTCGCAAAGACAGTTAAGAGCGGATACGAGTCTCTATTTTGCCGCGCGCATTTGCGCCGATACCTTTTCGACTTGGCGCATCACGCGCAGCGTATTGCCGCCGTATATTTTCTTGATGTCGGATGCCGAATATCCCTTCTCGAGCAGTGCCCGCGTCAGGTTCGGGAATTTCGAAACATCGTCCAGGCCGATGGGACTGCAATCGATGCCGTCAAAATCTGTGCCGATTCCGATCGCACCAATGCCTGCGATTTGCTTGACGTGATCGATATGCGCCACGAAATCATCGAGCGTTGCGCGCACCTGATCTTTTTTTGCCTCTTCCTGCAACGCTTCGAGTTCGCTCTTAAGCTTTGCCGGATCGTCCTTGTATTGGGTCATCAGAGCCATGTACTTCTCGCGCGTGTGAGAGTTTTTCTCAGCGTCGGCGGCCTTCTGAGAAATATAACTGCACTCCAAATTCATTTGGATGACGCCGCCCTTCGCCGCCAATTTTTGAATCATGTCATCGGTCATGTTACGCCCGGCTGGGGTGACCGCGCGCGCGGATGAATGTGACGCGATGATCGGCGCGGCACTCGCCTCAAGCGCGTCATAGAACGTTTTGTCGGAGGCGTGCGAAATGTCCACCATCATCCCCAACCGGTTCATCTCGTGGACAATGTCTTTACCTTGCTGCGTCAGGCCGTTGTGATGTTGCACCTTGGGGTTGTCGATGTCTCCGGATGAGTCGGCCCAGTCATTGGTGTTGAAATGCGTCAGGGTCATGTAGCGAACGCCCAGCCGATAGTAGTCGCGCAAGATCCGTTGGCTGTCCTCGATCGCATGGCCTCCCTCAATTCCCAGTAACGCCGCAATCTTTCCCTGCTTGTGGGCGCGTTCGATATCGTCGGCAGTCAGCGCCAGCATAAATGTGCCCGGATAGCGATCGATAATGTCGTGGTAAACCGTATCGATCATTTGCAGGGCGCGATTGGCGGAGTGGTTGCCTTGCACGTAGCTGGCATCTACGAAGACCGAGAAAAAGATCGCCCCGACTCCCCCTTGGCGCAGTCGTGGAATATCGGTATATGTCTTTGGAGAGTTCCCGATGTCGGTGCCGTCGATCGTGAAACTTGGAATGTCGTTGTGAGTATCGATCAGGATGGCCGATTTGGTGATCGCGTTCACCTGCGCATCCGTCACCGTGGCGGCGTGCGCGCCGAACAGGCAGGGAAGCAGGCACAAGTGGAGTGCAGCGGCTCGAAAGGGCGGGGTCATAGGTGACAGTTTGCACCGTTACCCGTCTAAACCGCAAGGCAAAAGCGGCAAATAGCTACCATGAAAGATAGAGAAAACAGATTTATGGGAGAAACGGCATCGTCAAAGCGAGTTGCGGCCACCATTGCAGCCGTGCTGTTGGGCATTATCTTCCTGGTCTCCGGCGGCTGGAAGGTGCTCAGTCCGTTCCAAACAGGCGAGCTGTTGGAGCAGATGAAGGTGCATCCTGGCCTAGGCGCTTGGGGCGCCGCTTCACTCGGGACCATTGAATTACTGGCCGCGTTCCTCTTGTTCACTCCGCGTTTCCGGCGGTGGGGCGGGTTGCTCAGTATCGGATTGATCTCATTTTTTATGATCTGGATCGGCTACTACTATCACGCATTAGTCGGCCAAGATTGCAGTTGCTTCCCCATCGTCAAGCGGGCCATCGGTCCGGCGTTTTTTGCTGAAGACGGCGCCATGCTGCTGCTTGCTATTGTGGCCACGGTATGGTCTTCGGCGTATACCAAACTCAAAATCCCAGCGATTGCCTTCGCCTCATTAGCCCTACTGGCGGGCATTAGTTTCGGAGTGAACGCGGCTGAGCGGCAGCACGTGCAAGTACCCGCCGTGGTGGTAAACGGGAAGATGGATACGCTCGCCAACGGGAAGGTATTTTTGTTCTTCTACGATCCGGTTTGCATGCACTGTGACGCGGCCTCGCGCTTCATGTCGAAGCTGAATTGGGGCGATACAAAAATCGTCGCGATTCCGACCAACGACCCGCAGTGGGCCGGGTCGTTTCTTCATGACACGGGCCTGAAGGCATCCACCAGCCTTGAAACCAAAAAGCTTCGCAATGTCTTCAAATTCACCGATCCGCCGTTTGGTGTCGCGTTGGTAGATGGGCAAATCAAGCAGACCTATACAGCCCTGCAATTTACTCCGCCGGCGCCGGAGGCCGATCTCAAGAAAATAGGCTTTGTTCATTAGCCAAGCCAAAGCGCCCGAGGTCGCGGCGACCTATCTCCTTCTAGGGCTCGCAACAGTTTGTTTCGGTATCGACTTACTGATGGTGATGCGCACCGCATCTGCCGTTCCGTTGCTCGACCATTGGATGTTTCTGATGCCTCTTGCGCGCGACGGCTCGTATTCGTTACGCGACTTGTGGGCGCAACACAACGAACATCGGCTAGTCATTCCGAAGCTGTTCTATTTGGCTGACTTCTACTGGTTCCGAGGAACCAATACTTTTCTCTTCATTTCTATCCTGGTCGTCCAGACTCTACATGCGTTACTGCTGACGCGCATCGCTTATGTTTCGAGCAACCTGCGGCCAGCGCTATTCGCTCTTATCTTTGCCTTTCTGTTCTCCCCCGTTCAACTGCACAATTTCGTCTGGGAATTTCAAATATGCTTCGTGCTTGGCGCGTTCCTTGCGTCTGCCGCTGCTTGGAGCTTTGGACTTTTCTATGCCGATTATCATTCCAGCGCGCCATCGGCGTATGCCGTCCGCATGTTTGTGCTGACAATCGCTCTGACCGTCTGCACAACTCTATCGCTCGCCAACGGCCTGGTTCTCTGGCCGATTCTCACCGCGATGTTGCTAATTTTGCGCGTGAATTGGAGGTACGTGGTTGCCTTCGTTGCGGTAGCGGCAATTGTATTCGCCGCCTATTTCCATGAATGGTTCACCCCGGACGGCCACAGCCATCCCCTTATTTCGTTGCGCCATCCAGTGGAGCTCATCCATTACGTTCTTTGCTACATGGGCGGATCGTGGGCGAACTTCGGCCTCATCACGTCCTCCATCATGGGTGCGATTGGAGTTGGGCTGGGTTCGTTCGTCTTGTTCAAAGTGTGGAAAGCCGGCTTAAACGTCGCGCCCGTAGACATCTTTGTCGCCATCACCGTTCTCGGATCGATTGCCACTGCTTTCGAAACGGGGTTGGGGCGCCTCGATTTCGGATTAGAACAAGCCACGTCCAGCCGATACCAGACCGTCGCATTGGTCTTCTGGGCGGCGATAGCCATTTGGGTTGTATCGAGATGGGCCAATCGGTCGCGATTCTCGCCCTATGTGGCAATCGCAGGCTTAGTCCTATTTGTGCTTGTGCCATTTATCGGAATTTCGCGCATTGTTGGGGCTTATTCGGGCTGGCCCGCCCAGTTCGATGACTCAGCGGCGACAATGCTTTCCGGCGTTGACGATGACGACGGAATGGACATCGTTTGGCCCATGGATGGAGATATACAACCGGTCATAGATTTACTTCGTGCCCGTCACAAATCGGTCTTCGCCACCGCACTTGCGCAGAAACTCGGTACGCAGTTTCAAGACTCCTTCCGCGTCGAACCCCAAGTCTCGTGCAGTGGTCAAATTCGCATCGCGCGCCTGTTGGATGAGACTACCGGCAAGGCGCTGGAGCTTACCGGTTTACTCCAGACGCGAGCCAAGATTCGAAATTTGGTAATGGTGAACGCGAAAGGGACAGTCTCTGGGTTTGGCTTTAATCGCAGCGGGGCATGGCAGGGATATAGTCGTGTCTTTGGAAACGCGCAAACGGTAACGATCTACGGTTTGCTGTCTGGCTCGACGGCTTGCTCTGTCGCGACATTTGAGTAATAGGCGACGCCGCCAATTTCCTCAACGAACCGAACGATGTCGCCAATTTGCACGTTCAGCGGGCCGGTAATTCGAACTGTGCGCCGCCCTCCACCGTCGAACTCTACAATGGCAAGCTGATACGGCGCTTGTGCCGCATACTGCTCCGGCGGAATGAAGACAGTGGTCTCGGTGTATACGATCCCGTTCCGCACTTAATTCGCTCCCAGAATCGTCACCACGCAAGTAGCGCCCGAGCCGCCAAGGTTCTGCGCCAGACCGATTCGGTTGCGCTTTACTTGCCGGTCGCCCGCGTCGCCACGAATTTGCATCACCACATCGCAGATTTGTCCCACTCCCGTGGCGCCTACCGGATGGCCCTTCGCTTTCAAACCGCCGCTGGTATTGATCGGGATGCGGCCCTGTATGCTGCTGCAGCCCTGCTCCGCAAAAGGGCCTCCATTACCCTTCTCGACGAAGCCAAGGTCCTCACTTGCAACGATCTCCGCGATCGTAAAGCAGTCATGCAATTCGGCGAATTCGATATCTTTCGGGCCGAGCCCGGCGCTCGCGTACGCCTGCTCTCCCGCTGCGTGTACAGATTCGAATGCGGTGAGAGTCGGCTTCTGGTCGAGGGCTACACAATCGGAGGTTTGCGCCACGCCTAGCACTCGAACGAATCGGCTGTTATACCGATTCGCGTGTTCCAGCGGAACCAGAACCACGGCCGCCGCTCCGTCGCTGATGAGCGAGCAATCGTAAACCGTCAGCGGGCTAGAGACCGGCTTACCGGCTAAAGCCTGTTCCAGCGTGATCGTTTTACGCATATGCGCCAGCGGATTCTTCGCGCCATTGGCATGATTTTTGACCGCCACGGCCGCCATTTGTTCGCGCGTGGTGCCAAATTCATGCATATGGCGGCGAGCGATCATGGCGAAAAGCGCAGGGAAAGTGGCGCCCGCCAAACCCTCTCCCGACATATCGCCAGCGCCGGCCAGAATCTCCGTCACGCGAGCGGTGGTTTGCGAGGTCATTTTCTCGACGCCGCCTACCAAGACGCAGTCGTTTAGTCCAGATGTAACGCTTTGCCAGCCGTGAAAAAATGCTGTGCCGCTAGAAGCGCAAGCGTCTTCAAAACGGGTACAAGGAATATTCCCAAGACCGGCAGCTTTGCCGGCAAATGGCGCCAGGTGATTCTGTCCAACGAATGACGGACCGGCGAAATTACCCAAATAGAACGCCTGTATGGCCTGAGGGGAAATGCCGGCGTCCGTCAAAGCATGTCTAATCGCCTCAACCGCGAGCGAACGAAGATCGCGATCCGGGAACGCGCCAAAAGCGGTTTTCCCGATGCCGATGACGGCAACAGGTCTCATATAAACTTAGAGTAACGCTGATGCCCCCGTGGTCCTGCACGTTTAGGCAAACTCGCCGTCATCTGTTCAGAGGGTCATGGCAACGATCTGGCGACTGCCAAGCTGTGAGGAGGGTGTGAGCGAACGCTTGCCCCGTATTTCCGACTCACCGCTGGAGGTTGCGGAGGACACGCAGGCCCGTTTCGTCCAGCAGAATCTACGCCGCGTATTTCTGCTGATCTATCGGATTGTCGGGAACGTGGATGACGCCCAGGATCTGACGCAGGAGACCTTTATCAAGGCGCTGCAGCGCAAATCGCAGCTGAAGGACCTCGATAAGGCGGCGCATTGGATCTCGCGAATTGCGAGCAATACTGCAATTGATTTTCTGCGCCGTAACAAGCGCTTCATTTTCACCGACGTGAATGACGTGCCGGAACTGGGCGCCATGAGCACTCACGAAAATCCCGAGCAGGCTTTTCTCCGCGGCGAGCGGAAATTGCAGTTGGATGGTGTTCTGGCAACTCTCACCGAACGCGAGCGCACCGCGCTGCTGCTGCGCGACGTAGAAGATATTCCGGCTGTGGAAGTGGCGCGGCAGATGAATTGTTCCATGGCCACAGTGCGATCCCATATTGCGAATGCGCGGATCAAATTTCGGCGGTATATGGAATCGAGGACAGTATGAAAAGATCGAACAACGCAAAGCGCGGCGGTCATCCGGCGGTTGCGGAACTGGCGCTGTTAGCGACTGGCGATCTGACTTGGCCTCAACGTTTGCTGTTGAACCGCCACCTGGACCAATGTACGGCCTGCAGCCAGGACGTGAATCGGTTCCGGACGGCGCGCGAAGCGTTCCGGCGGGATGCCGAAGGCCAGACACTGACCGGTTACGAGGCCATTGCCGATTGGTCGCGGCTGGAGCGCGAAATGTTGGGTAACATCGCGGTCGGCGTCGACGCTTCGCGGTGCATCGATAACGTCGGCACGGGACACTTCCGTGGATGGCGCGGCGCCACAGCCGGGGCGTGCCTGGCGATGCTCCTGGTGGTTGGATGGCTAATGAATGTCCCGCGTGAGGAAACCGATCGCCTGACTGCATCTGTTCGCCGTGTTGTGGGCCTGGATGGGCGACAGATGTCTGGAACAGTTCTGCAAACTACGCCGGATGGTATTGCGGTCGAAGCGCAAGGCGCCACCATGACGCTGCTGCATCCGGCCTCAGCCGTCGTTACGGTGGCTGGCAATGCGTCGGTGGGCGCGCGCTACGTAGATGAAGATTCGGGAGAAGTGACCATCACAAACGTGTATGGGCAGTAGGCTTCTCAAATTTTGCGCGGCCTGTAGCCTCCTTTGTTTGGGCTCCGTGTTGACTTCTCGCCCGGCTCAAGCGCAAGAAGAACAGCGATGGCTGAGCATCGAATTCCCAAGAGACTCACCGGTCTTGCCGGTGTCGTCCGATTTAGGGCCAATCGTACGCCAGCGTGGCATGTCTATGGCCCTGGCGATCCATACGTCTCTAATGCTGCGGAATACCGGCACTCGCACGATTTGCGGCTTGACGCTCCGCGTTGAAGCACAGGATTTGACGCCATCAGGAAAAGGATCTGTAACGGTCCCAAGTCTTGTGGTTCGCCCTGGTGAAGTCTTTCCGGTTCGAATCGATATCGAACTAAAGCGCCCATTCGACGCCAAGACCGAAGGGCCAATTATCCAGATTTCGCTGGATTGTGTCTTGTTTTCGGATTTAACTGCTTACGGGCCGGACAAACTAAATTCCCGGCGTGCGTTGTTGGTTTACGAACTGGAAGCTCGCCGCGACCGCCAATATTTAGCGGGACTGATGCAAGCGCAAGAATGGACGCAACTGCGCCAGGAACTGAATTTCGGCTTGGCAGATTTGGACCCTCCGCAGCTCGGGTTCGAATTGCTGCGGGGACCTTCAAACGGACGGAACGAGCAGGCCATTCCGGTAGGTGTCGTTCCTTTTCGTGGATCTCCAATACAACCTTTTGGGGGCGCAGCGAGACTTTCGGGCAATGAAATTCGCGCGCCGCAAGTGGATGTGAAAAATACATCGCAGAAGTCAGTTCGCAATGTAGAAATGGGTTGGATTCTTCGTGACCGGCGCGGACAGGATTTTGTGGCCGGGTCGGTGGCGACGGCCATCACGCTGGATCCAGTGCAAAGCGGACGCCTGACGGAACAAGGTACGTTGCGATTCTCTCGACCGGGTGGCCAGCCCATATCGATCGACGCTGTGATGGCTTTTGTGAATGATGTGGAATATGCGGACGGCAATATTTGGATCCCAAGCCGCCGTGACATCTTCGACGCTACCAACGATCCGATTCTTCGCCGTGCTCTCGCGACTTCACCCGAACAACAACGGTTGGCCGACCTCTACCGGCGCAAGGGCATGAGCGGGCTAGAGGCGGAGTTGAGCAAGGTGAAATAGGCCGCCCTTTTGAGTAATATTCCAAAAAGGGCACTATTTGGCCTTTGGGAACCGCTGGTCAAGCGCTATGTTTAATGCAAGGACGTTTACTCGAGGTTCTCCGAGAAAGCCCAGATCGCGTCCTTGAGTGAATGTGGCGATCAAGCCTGCCACATCCTGCTTCGAAGCGCCGCGAGCGCTCGAGACACGCGCCGATTGCGCGAGCGCATTCGCGACGGTGATGTCCGGATCGAGACCGCTGGCCGAGGCGGTCAGGGCGTCGGCCGGAATTTCGCCTTTAAATTCCGGGTTTTCTTTGTGGAACTGGGCTGCCGATGCTTTCACACGGTCATAAAGCTTCTGGTTTGTTGGACCGTAGTTGAACGCGCCCGATGCCGTGGCATCATAGCCATCATTACCTGCATTCGAAGGACGTGGATGGAAATACATAGGGGCTGTGAAATTTTGACCCAGTAACTTCGAGCCCACCACATGGCCATCCCGATACTGCAAACTGCCGTTTGCTTGTGACGGGAACAATAACTGCGAAATGCCAAACACGAATCCGGGATAAATGAGTCCCGTCACGGCCGTAAACAGAATCATCATTCGAAATGCCGGACCCAGTTGTTTAAACATGAAAGTTTCGTCCTTACGCCAGATGAAGATTCACCAGTAATTGATCGATGATCCAGATACCCGGAAAAGGCGCCAAGATGCCACCCAGGCCGTAGATCAGCATGTTCCTGCGCAGCAGTGCCGCCGCACCGGCGGCCCGATATTTGACGCCACGCAGAGCCAGAGGTACCAGCGCAATAATGATCAGCGCATTGAAAATTACGGCGGCGAGAACCGCGCTTTGTTGCGTGTGCAAATGCATTACGTTAAAGCGAGCGAGAGCCGGATAGGTCGCCATGAACATCGCCGGAATGATCGCGAAGTATTTGGCAACGTCGTTGGCAATCGAAAAAGTTGTCAACGCTCCGCGCGTGATCAGCAATTGCTTGCCGATGGCGACAACTTCAATCAGTTTCGTGGGATTGCTGTCAAGATCCACCATGTTGCCTGCTTCCTTAGCGGCCATGGTGCCGGTGTTCATGGCAAGGCCAACATCCGCCTGTGCCAGGGCCGGTGCGTCGTTGGTTCCATCGCCGGTCATAGCGACCAGCCGTCCTTCGCTTTGTTCCCGTTTGATGTAGGCGAGCTTGTCGGCGGGCGTTGCCTGCGCCAAAAAGTCGTCCACGCCGGCTTCGCCCGCAATCGCCGCCGCGGTAAGCGGGTTATCGCCGGTGATCATCACCGAGCGAATGCCCATGGCCCGTAATTGGCCGATTCGATCTTTCATGCCGCCTTTGACGATGTCTTTGAGGTACACGATGCCGAGGGCGCGCGCGCCGTCCGCAACTGCCAGCGGAGTACCGCCGTTACGCGAGATGCGATCGGACTCTTCGTTGTAGCTGGCCGGCAAAGTGCCGCCCAGTTCCTTGACAAAATTCGCGATAGAGCCGCTGGCCCCTTTGCGTAATAGTCGGCCATCGATATCGACGCCGCTCATGCGTGTATAGGCGGAGAAGGGAATGAAGTGTGCCTCGTGCTCGGACACGTTTCGGCCGCGCAGCTGATATTTCTCTTTCGCAAGAACGACGATGGAACGGCCTTCGGGCGTTTCATCCGCCAGACTGGCAAGCTGTGCAGCATCGGCCAGTTCTTCCGCGGTTACATTCGGAAACGAGATGAATTCTACGGCTTGCCGGTTTCCCAATGTGATCGTACCGGTCTTGTCTAGCAACAGAGTGTTTATGTCGCCCGAAGCTTCCACCGCCTTGCCGCTCATGGCAAGAACGTTATGCTGCATGACGCGATCCATTCCGGCGATTCCAATCGCCGAAAGCAGACCGCCAATGGTGGTGGGGATCAAGCAGACTAACAGCGAGACCAATACCGCTATAGAGGGTACAATTCCGGATTTTGCCGACTCCACGGCATAGAGGGCAAACGGATGGAGCGTGGCCACGGCGAGAAGGAAGATGAGTGTCAACCCGGCGATGAGAATGTTGAGGGCAACTTCGTTGGGCGTCTTCTGACGTTCCGCCCCTTCGACTAGAGCAATCATCTTGTCCAGAAACGTCTCGCCCGGGTTTGAAGTGATTCGGATCGTGATCTTATCGGAAAGAACTTTCGTTCCGCCCGTAACGGCGCTGCGGTCGCCGCCAGATTCGCGAATGACCGGAGCGCTTTCGCCGGTGATCACAGATTCGTCAACTGTGGCGATACCCTCAGTGACCTCACCGTCACCGGGTATCAGGTCGCCGGTTTCAGCAATAACGATATCGCCCGCTCGCAATTTTGAAGCCGGAATGCTTTCGATCTTTCCGTGTCCTACCACGCGCTTGGCGACCGAATCGGTCTTGGTCTTGCGTAGTGTGTCGGCCTGCGCTTTTCCACGCGCCTCCGCCATAGCCTCAGCGAAGTTCGCAAACAGTACCGTGAACCAAAGCCAGACAGCAATTTGCAGTTCGAACTTTATGCTTGTGCCACCGGCGATGGCGTCACGGATCAACAAGACTGTGACCAGCGCGGCGCCCACTTCGACCACGAAGATAACCGGGTTCTTCAACAGGGTAAGCGGGTTCAGCTTGACGAATGATTCCTTGAAAGCTCGACGAACGATTTCTGGATCGAATAGCGGCCGCGAGCGGGACAACTTGGCTGGCAACACCGAGCCTCGGTCAGGCTCTGTAGCAGGCGGCGCAAATTGCTGCGAGGGAGACATTGATGTAGCCATGGTTTAAAGCCAGAAAGGTATCAGGATGAGCGAAAAAAGTTTTCCGTCCTGCAGCAGAAAGTGCTCAACGATCGGGCCAAGCGCTAGGGCGGGGAAGAACGTCAGCGCGCCCACCAGAATGACCGTTCCCACTAGCAGACCGACGAAGAGCGGCCCGTGCGTTGGGAAGGTGCCCCTGGAAGCCGGTATCTTCTTCTCCAGGGCGAGATGGCCGGCGGCAGCTAATAAAGGAATTAGAAAAAGGAAACGGCCCATCAACATTGCGATACCCATCGTGAGGTTGTAGTAAGGAGTATTGGTGTTAATGCCAGCGAATGCGCTGCCATTGTTCCCAGTAGCGCTGCTGAAGGCGTAAAGCGCTTCACTGAAGCCGTGTGCGCTGGAATTCCCAAGGTTAGCGGTCGCCGGGCCCGGGGGATTCCAATAGCTTCGAGCTACTTGTTGGCCATGAGAATCCTTCGTGGGCGCCGCGAACGGAATGATAACTGAGATGGCGGTGAAAATCAGAATGCTAAACGCTGTTGCAATGAGCGCGAGCATTGCCATCTTCACTTCCTTCTGCTCGATTTTCTTGCCGACGTACTCCGGGGTTCGGCCAACCATCAGCCCCGCAATAAACACAGCGACGATGGCGTACAGAAGAATGCCATAGAGTCCCGCCCCGACGCCACCGAAGATCACTTCTCCGGTCTCGATGTTAAATAGAGGCACCAGACCGCCGAGAGGCATAAGACTATCGTGTGAGTTGTTGACGGCGCCGCAGCTTGCGTCGGTGGTAACCGTGGTGAACAAAGCCGAACTCGCGATGCCGAATCGTGTTTCCTTGCCCTCCATGTTTCCACCTGTCTGGGTAGCAGTAGCGCGAGTTTCAATGCCCAGTTTGGCCAGCGTGGGATTACCCTGCTGCTCAGCCCAGTAACAGGTGAATACTCCAGCTAAGAACATCACCGAACAAGCGGTGAAGAGAGTCCAACCCTGACGCCTGTCGCCCACCATCTCGCCAAAGGTGTAGGTCAGGCCAGCCGGAATGAAGAATATAAGAAGCATCTGCACGAAGTTCACTAACGGCGTAGGATTCTCAAAAGGATGACCCGAATTCGCCCCAAAGAAGCCGCCACCATTGGTGCCAAGCATCTTGATCGCTTCCTGAGAAGCAACCGGCCCTTGTGCAATCACTTGCGTCGCTCCCTCAAGGGTCTTGGCAGCGGTATAAGGGGAAAAATTCTGGATCACGCCCTGCGAACAGAAGAACAGCGCAACAATGACCGACATAGGCAACAAGATGTAGACCGTGCCGCGAGTAATGTCGACCCAGAAGTTGCCCAAGCTGTTCACCTGTTGGCGTGAGAAGCCGCGGACAACGGCAATCGCAACGGCGATGCCGGCAGCCGCGGAGGCGAAGTTCTGTACCGTGAAGGCTGCCATCTGAACGAAATAGCTGAAGGTGGATTCACCGGAATAAGATTGCCAATTCGTATTGGTAGAAAAGCTGACCGCATTGTCGAACGCGAGATCGGGAGAGACTTGCGCGGCAGTGAAATGCTGCGGGTTCAACGGCAGCCATCCCTGCAGACGCTGGAGAATGTAAACGAATAGAACACTGAAGATGCTGAACGCGATCAACGAAGCGGTGTATTGAGTCCAACGCTGTTCCGACTCTTCGCGAATGCCGGCGAGGCGATAGGCTGCCACTTCGATCGGCCGTAAGATCGGATGCAGAAACGTTCGCCGCCCTTCATATAGCCGCGCCATAAAAATCCCGAGCGGCTTAGTGAGGGCAAGGATAATCAGGAAATAAGTCGCGATTTGAAAAATTCCATTCGCTGTCATAACGCTAAAACTTCTCTGGCTTCAACAGCGCATAAATTAAATAACCAAACAGAAACACGGCTGTGGCCCCGCCGACGATGTAGTCCATAGAAGGTTCGCTCCCTAAAGGCGATCGCATGCCTTCGCGAATAGCCAGCAGGCGAAAAGAAAACCGACGGCAATCGCGACGTAAAACAGATCCAGCATAAAGAGGCGCTTTCAGGCCTGATCTTCCTCAACTCTATCGGCGGTTTCGTAAGGAAGTCATAAAATACGCGTCAGGATCGAGTATGGTATCCTGCGTCTGTCCGACGTATTGCACTCTCTCTTAGGGGACGTAGTTCAGTTGGTTAGAACGCCGGCCTGTCACGTCGGAGGTCGCGGGTTCGAGCCCCGTCGTCCCCGCCAAATTCCATAAGCTAAGCCTGGGTTTCCGGTCTTCTGCGACCTAGTTAGGCGCCAGTGCGTAGCACGATTCGTATAAGCGTGCTACGCTGTGGGTGCCACTATCTGAGTAACACGGGTATATGAGTCGCCGTATCCAACCCCCAAATCTGTTGCTTACGATCCCCATCCTGTTGTTTGCGCCGCAGCATCTAGATGCGGCCGCCGGAAGTCTTGTCGGTACGATTAAGGACCCAGCCGGCAGCTCAGTTCCTCATGCGCAACTCACCGTAACTAACTCGGAATTGAAAACGACCTTCAAAGCGACGTCCGATACGCAGGGCTTCTATTCTTTCCCGGCGCTTCCGGTCGGCCACTACGATTTGTTAGTCGAAGCCAGCGGGTTTGGACCGCAAGAGAAGAAGGACTTGGTTATTGATACTGATGCCGCGGTTCGCGTGGATCTCGTCTTGCAAATCGGACCGCAACAAGAAACGGTCACTGTATCCGCTGCGGAAAGTTCAATCGATACGCAGCCGGATACCGTTGCTACTCACCTAGGCGAAGTGGTTTCAGACAAACAAATCGAGTCGGTACCACTGAATGGCCGCAGCTACACGGACCTGCTGGCGATTCAGCCGGGAGTTAGTCCAGTTACCACGCTTACACCGACGTCGGTCATCATGGCCGGCGTTACGGGAACGATCAATCCGTCCGGCGATTTGAATCCAGGAGATGTCTCGATTGACGGGCAACGAGAGTCCGCGAATGGCTTCATGGTGAATGCGACAGATGTGCAGGAGCACATGAACGGCGGGACTTCGGTGATTCCCAACCTTGACTCTATTCAGGAGTTTCGCGTGTTGACCAACAATTTCGATCCGGAATATGGAAATTACAACGGCGGCCTGATCAATGTCATTACTAAGTCCGGCAGTAACTCCTTCCACGGAAACGCCTTTGAGTTTCTGCGTAATACCGATTTGGACGCGAGGAATTTCTTCGATGGCACACGTGGGGCGTTCCGGCAAAACCAATTCGGCGGTACTTTTGGCGGCCCCATCAAACGGCAACGGGTGTTTTTCTTCGCTGACTATCAAGGCACTCGCACCGTGGAAGGGATCACGTCAGCCGAAACACAGGTCCCATCCCTCCAGGACCGTTCAGGCAATCTTGGTGACTTAGCCAGCACGTTGACTGGAACGGTTAGCGGCGCTTATGCCGCGAGCTTGCTTACCCAGAAGCTTGGATATGCTGTTTCAGAAGGGGAGCCATACTACACGCCGGGATGCGCCAGTTCCACCATCTGCGTGCTGCCGAATGCGGTTGTCCCGATGAGCGCATGGTCAGCTCCGGCTTCGAACCTGCTTAAATACATTCCCACCCCAAATACCGGCAACAATCTGTTCGTAACATCGGCTTACCCCGAAACAGTGAGAGATGACAAAGGATCCGGACGCGTTGACGCGAACACCCGGTTTGGGCAAATCTCGGGCTACTACTTCATTGACAACTACCGGCTGGACAATCCTTACCCTGGAGGGCAAGGTGGTGCAAGTATTCCCGGCTTTGACGCGCTCACGATCGGTCAGGCGCAGCTGTTCACCATTGGCGATACGAAAACGTTGAGTGCGACAACCGTCAATGAGTTTCACGCCGGCTTTATCCGCAATGCAAACGACATTGGCGAGCCGCACGGAGGACTCGGCGTTTCTCTTGGGTCACAAGGCTTTGTGACCGGTGTCGGCACGCCGGGCATCGTAGTGCAGGCGCCGCAATTGGAAGGTGTAGAGAACATCGTTTTCCCGTCGTTTGTGATGGGCGTTCCCATCACTAACGTCGATCAATGGAATAACACGCTTTATCTCAGCAATACCGTTTCGAAGGTTCTCGGGGGCCACACGCTAAAGTTCGGCGGCCAATTTCATGCCGACCAAGTGAACGAGTATCCGAATGCGACGTTCAACGGCACCTTCAACATCGATGGGACTGAGACCGGGTCGGCGTTCGCCGATTTTCTCTTGGGCTTTCCTAGCAACTTCACGCAAACATCAGGGCAAAGCTTCTATTTACGAAACCGTTATGGCGGAGCTTTTATACAGGACAGTTGGCAGGTCAAAAGTAATCTCACATTAAATCTAGGGCTGCGTTGGGATCTCATCATGCCGTGGTGGGAAAAATACAATCAGATCCAAACCGTCATTCCGGGTGAACAGTCCGTCCTGTATCCCAACGCGCTGAGCGGACTGGTAGTGCCAGGCGATCCTGGAATACCATCGACTTTGTCGCCCTCGAAGTACCACAATTTTGCTCCGAGGATTGGCATCGCCTACTCGCCCGATGCTCATGGCGGCATTCTCAAAATGCTGTTCGGCGACTCGGGTCAAAGTAGCATTCGAGCGAGCTACGGGATCTTCTACACAGCGTTCCCGGGCCTAACGGCGGGGATTATGTATGGCGTTCCACCCTATGGGTACAACTATCTGAGCCCCCAGCCGCCACTGTTTTCGACACCCTTCATCAGTTCAGCGGACGGCGTCCAAAATGTCGATCCTTTTCCCCTGAATTTTCCTCCGAATAACGTTTCCGCGCAGAATCCCTTCACAGGGTTCAATTTTGCGGCCGTCACGCCCATCAGCGCCGATCCTTACTTCTACTACCGCAACGAAGTGCCATATACCGAGAACTATATGTTCTCGATCCAGCGGCAAGTCACCAAAGCCGCTCTGCTAACCATCAGCTACGCGGGAAACGAGGGCCATCACCTTCTTGTGTTAGTCCCGCAAAACCTGGGCAATGCCGCCCTTTGTTTGAGTCTGAGTCAGCCAAGTGAAGTCGCCCCGGGGAGTTCAACGTGCGGACCCTTTGGAGAAGACGCCAAGTACACATCCGCATCGGGCAAGGTCTATCAGGGAACCCGCGTTGGACTCGGATCGAACTTTGGTTCCACCACGGCTCAAAAATCTGTGGGCAATTCAAATTACAATGCGCTGGAGGTCAATTTTCGGCTTAACGCGGGCACTCGCGGAACTTTGCTCGTCGCCTATACCTATTCAAAATCGATCGACGATGCCTCAAACATTGGGGAGCAGGTGAATCCTTTCAACGCCGGCCTGACTCGTGTACTCTCCTCTTGGGATATGAGGCACAACTTCGTGGCAACTTACACGTATGCCCTTCCCTTTGATCGGTTCTTCTCAAGAAACCGTATCACCGAGGGTTGGAGCATATCCGGTACAACTCGATTTAGCACCGGCTTTCCAGTGACCCTTTTTGACGATTCGGATCGCTCGCTCCTGGGGACACTTGGAAACGGCGTGAATAATCAATTACTCGATACGCCCGAGTATGTTGGTGGTGCGCTCAACATCCACACCAATCCCCGCAATGGTCAGCCGGAATTTAACCCCCAGGCCTTCGCACCAGAAATGCTGGGAGAACTGGGCGATGCGGCCCGTCGATCGTTTTACGGCCCGGGTATCGAAAACTTTGACATGCAACTCAGCAAGACGATCCGTTTAACAGAATCGAAAAACTTGGATCTCCGGATCGAGGCATTTAACGTTTTCAATCATGCGCAGTTTTATGGACCTGCTTCTGTCGATGGCGAGGTGAATGACACTACCTTCGGAACGGTCGTAAGTGCAGCGGCGCCGCGGCTGGTTCAATTGGCAGCGAAATTTCGATTCTGAGCCGTCTGTATTCACCAAGCACCGCTTGGTTTGAGACGCTAGGAAGACGATTTGTCGGATGAGGAAGGAGCTGCCGGAGCTGGCGCGGTCGTCGAGTCGCCACCGGACGAACCGCCGGTCGACTCTTTCTTCGAGCTTGCGGCGGTGTCTGATTTACCTTCCGATTTATTCTCGGACTTATTGTCGGAGCCATTTTGCGAAACGGACGTTCCGCCCTTGGCGTAGTCGTTCACGTACCAGCCGCTCCCCTTAAACTGCAGGGCGGGAGCAGAGAGCAGGCGATGAACCGGCCCGCCACATTTCTCGTGAGTCGATAGCGGAGTGTCTGAAAACTTCTCGATCTTCTCAAACACCTCACCGCAGTTCTCACATTTGTATTCGTACAAGGGCATGGCGGTCGCTTAGTGTGGCTCCCCAATGATGCCCGTCCGAGCTTTAGCTGGTGGCATCGAATCGTCTGAGGAAGCCCCATTCAGTTGCGCAATGGTGGTCTTACCGGTCACCAGGTCGATTGATCGTTCGAGCAAATTATCTTCAGGATTCTTGGGAGCGGTGTTCGGAATGGGGTTGCCATCCTGATCGAGTTCCGGCGTATTATCGTTTTCGGCAATTTGCACCGACGGCACCACGCCGGTGTCCTGGATGGCTTTTCCGTCTGGTGAGTAATACTTGGCCACCGCCAGGATCACGGCGCCGCCATCGTCCATTTCAATGGTCTTGCGGATGCTGGCGTCCCCGTAGCTTCGTTCGCCAACCACTTCGGCACGCTTGTCAGCTAGCAGCGCGGACGCGGCAATTTCAGAAGCTCCCGCCGTTGCATGATCGGTAATGACTACCAGCGGACCCGTCCAGAGATCATCTTTCGCCTTCGCGTCAAATTCCTGCTTTGGATACTTCTGCCCTTGGACGTAGGTAATCTCACCTTTATCCAGGAACAAATTCGCAAGTGCTATGCCCTTGTCCTCTGCGCCGGTTGTGCAGTGACGAAGATCAAGAACGATGTACTTGGCGCCTTGCTTCTTCAAGTCGCTCAGCTTAGCTTTGAATTCGTCGAGCCGATTACCTTCTAGGCTCTCAAGGTGGAGGTAGCCAACATCCGTTGGCATCATCTTCGCTATCACGGCAGGGAAATCGGTCGCCGTTCTGGTTAAAACCAGTTTTTGCGGATCGGGATTCTTCATCCGCAACAAGGATACGGTTACCGTGCTGCCCGCCTCACCACGCAGCAGTTGGTCGGCATAAGCGAGCGGCATGTCGCGCGTCGCCACGCCGTTGATGCTTTCGATCAAATCGCCAGTTGTAATGTTGGCCTTGTCAGCGGGCGAACCGGGAAGCGCGTCAACAACTGCCACATACCCATAACGCTTCGCCAGAATCAGCCCCACGCCAGCCTTATCAGAATCGTGGGTCTTTTCGTATTGCCGATACTGATCGGCGTTGAGGTAACTCGCAAATGGGTCGACCGACTCCAGAAGTCCGTTAATCGCGCCCAGCGTCACATTCTTCATGTTCGGCTCTTCGACGTATTCGAGCTTGATCCGCTCCAACACCTCGGTATAAACCTTTAGATGACCATACACGTCATCCGGCGCAACGGCTCGGCCATTTATCGCGCCAACCAGCAGCAACACCACGACGAAGGTGGAACTGCCTACAATCGTCCATTTAAAGCGGCTATTCATGTGAGGATTCTGGGGTGTAATCAAAGTATATCCAACTTTTGAATAAGACTTCCGGGAACGGGGATGCCTGAGAAGTCGCGAATTCGTCTGGGCGGACGGCCTGTCACTTCTTCGATGATTGGACGCGGACCGGATAAAAGGGTTGCGAAGAGTGGTAATCGTCGGGGCAACGCAGGCGTACAGCGGCCCTCGGGAAGCCCAGAGGGCGGCAGCGACGCAGGCTAACTACACAGTGAAGCCAGGGCCGGCTCCGAAGTTGTCGACTCGGATTGATCCGGAACACCCAAAAGTGCGGTGAAGTGAAAGGCGCTGCCGGCGCCCACATGGCTTTCAAGCCAAATTTGGCCATTCATGAGGGTTACAAGCGAGGAAGAAATCGCCAGCCCCAAGCCAGTTCCGCCGTAACGGCGCGTGCTGGAGGTGTCTGCCTGGGAAAAAGCCTCGAAAACGAGCCTGCGCTTCTCTTCGGGAATCCCTATACCGGTGTCGCGGACCGTGAAATGAATCAGAACGGCAGCTTCGGAGCGATCGTCGGCGTTGAACGGGCCGCTATCGCAATCCACGGAAATGGTAATGCCCCCCCTGCTGGTGAACTTTATCGCGTTGTCGATGAGGTTCACGAGTATCTGCCGGAGGCGATCCGGATCACCCGTGACTGTGGACGGAATGCCAGGCGCAACCTTGCATGCGAAAGACAAAGCCTTTTGCTTCGCCCGGATTGCAAGCGGGGCGCTCGTTTGGTCTAAGAATGATGCTAAGTCGAAGTCGATGCTTTCGAGAGAGAGCTTTCGCGCTTCGATCTTCGAAAAATCGAGAATATCGTTTAC
>JBARMQ010000127.1:0-2649 GCA_049802535.1 Bryobacteraceae bacterium
GGATCTGGCCCGAAAATATCGCGCCAAGGTGCTGCACGCGTCCACTTCTGAGTGCTACGGCACGCCGGAGATCCATCCTCAGCCGGAAAACTATTGGGGTCACGTCAATCCTGTCGGCCCACGCTCCGTTTATGACGAAGCCAAACGCTTTGGCGAAGCCGCGGTTATGGCCTATCGCGCCCACTTCAACGTCGATGGCCACCTGGTCCGCATCTTCAACACCTATGGTCCGCGCATGCAGCCCGACGATGGCCGCGTAATTTCCAACTTCGTAATGCAGGCGCTTCGCGGAGAGGATGTCACCGTCTACGGCGACGGCTCGCACACCCGCAGCTTCTGCTACGTGACCGATTTGATTGAGGGAATCATTCGCTTATCGCGCATCGAAGAGCCGCTGCCAGTCAACCTCGGCAATCCCGCCGAGAATACCGTTCTCGACTGCGCCCGCCGCGTGATCGCGCTCACCGGTTCCTCCAGCCGTATTCGCTTTGAGTTGCTGCCGCAGGACGATCCACCGCGCCGCCGGCCCGACATCACAAAAGCCCGCCAGCTGTTGGCCTGGGAGCCTGTGGTTTCCTTCGACCAGGGCCTTAGCGAAACTATTGCCTACTTCCGCGCCCTACCCACCGAACTCATCGTCGCCGGTTGAACACGCAACATTACAGGGCCGCAGTGTCGTCGACAAGCCACCGGTCATTCCGCCGAAGACATTGAAGGTCTTCATTCGAATCAAAGATGTTCCCCTTAGTGGACAAGTAGAGTCCATCGATCAGGAAACATCGTAGCGAAGAAAAATCAGGATCGCCCCGGGAATCGCGCGTGACCACCTACCATGTGCGAATTGTGTGAGTCTTTTTGGGGTACCAGGTGATCTGAACGCTGGTCGTGACGTCGTTCTGTCCGCCGGTTTTGTATACCGGAACTGTCCAGCGCTCGTACTGTACCCAGGCGTTCAGCTCGACATCAGGCTTCAGCCGTTTGACGACCGCAAAGGTAAAATCATTCTGCGTGGTTCCGCCCTCTTCCCGCGGAGCTCCGGTCGAAAAAGTATTACCCGGAATAAAGTCCTTGGCAGCCTTGGCATTTCGATAGGACAGCTGCAACATCTCACTCGGCGTCAGGTGATAGGTCAGCCACGCCTGGCCGCCTTTGGCTTCTCGCCCGATCCAGTCGCCGAAAATATTGCCCTTGTAGGTGTAACCCTGCTTCTGGACTGTTTCGTAATACATGAAACTGCCGTCGATGCTATTCGAAACTGGCACGTCGCTATAGACGCCCTCCGCACGGAAGTCAAACTTGGGAGCATTAGGCAGACGAGCCAGAAAAATTCCTGAGCGAATGGCCGCGCGTCGCGGTGCGCTTACCGGCGTGACGTCATCGTGCGACTCCGCATCTGCATAGAGCGTTACCAATTTACTTATGTAGGGCAGCCGCCAGCTGAAATCAAAGGTGCTGAAGCGGGCTCCCGGATCGTTGCGAGAAAACTTGGTCGCCACCGGAACATTCTGGAAACTCGTAAAGCTGTTCCAGAAACTGCCGAAAGTAATCGGCACATGGTTCTTGCCACCCCAAATTACAGTCCGTGAAAATCCAAACTCAAACGTAGGGGTTGGGTTGAACGCGAACTTCTCCATGTGCACCCAGGGCTCGTTTGGGTAGGTGTGGCCTTGCAGGCTGCCGACAAGAAACTCATAGCGTATTGGGCCCAGCACATACGATAGATATGGAATTTTGAGCGGCACCACGCGGTTGATGCGAAAGGAATAAATGTCTTCCGCATTATTGCTCCAGTCGAAAGCGCCGCCAGTTGCGGGGCCATCCCAGACGTCGCTCTTCCCGATCGAGAAGTCATGATTGAGAAATGTCGCGGAGAAGTTAGCTTCAATCAAGCGAAAATAATTGCGCGTCGGGATTGGTCCCTCAGGAATCGTATCCTGCGGTCCGGGTGGAATATAGTCGACCGCTGAGAGCGTTGCCGCCAGGTCAGAAGAATACCCATCCGCGCTCGGTACGTGTTGATATTCACCGCGGACATATAACGCGAAAGGACCGGAAGTGGCGCGCGCGCTGAAGCCCGCATAGTTATTGAACCCCTGTTCATAGGGGCGCCCATAATCGTTGATGATCGTCTGACCCAGGTGATAGCTGTCGCGCAATGGAGTTCCTGCGATCGGCATGGCACGCTCGTACAGGGATTCCAACGTAGCGTTCGTTGTCCAATAGCCGGTGGTGTGGATGTCTCCTTCCAACTCCCCAAGCACGGCATTGTAAATTTCCAGCGCCTGTTCATTATTTGTGTCGGAGTGGATTCTCTCCTGCTCAGCAAACAGCATGCGCAACACGGCGAGCCGAGTCCACGGACGCATATCAACAAAAGCCGTCGTCAAGTACCCCATGGAATAGAGCCGCATCAGCGCCGGGTACATCCAGCTATCTAGTGGAATGTAGGTTGACCCCAGGTTGCCGGCAATTTCTGACACCGGCACGATCGCAAACGGGGGAAAAGCTTCATCTGAAGTATTGCCCTTGGATTGAGCGGGAGGAATATAGGTGTTTGGCTCGCCCGGCTGAGGCTTCGGCGGCTTCGGCGCTCGATAGGCTGGCATACTCTGGTCCTGCTGCGGACCAAACATCATCGTGGATTCCGCC
>JBARMQ010000128.1:0-5581 GCA_049802535.1 Bryobacteraceae bacterium
TTCCTACGTTCCCGAATTGCGCCACATTTTGAAGACTCGCCGTGGACATCCGGAGCCGCTCTTCGTTGGCATGCTCCGTTTGGCGGGAGCGCTTTCGACCTTTGCGGCGGAGAAGAATCCGCCGGAGTTGCCCGACTACGATCACGAAAACCTTGGAGTCTGCTTCAAAGCGCTGGATGCACGGATCCGGTATCTCCTCGACGTCGTAATACCGGTCAAATGCATATCGGTACCCTTGGGTCAAACTTCCGAACAATTCATCTGGCGAGGCGTAGTCGAAAAAGCCAAGTATTTCCAGGACACGGAATTTTATCTCTCTATTGCGGCAGATCTTCCAGTAGATGAACTCATAGAAAAGGTGCCGCGGCTGGTACGAATAGCCGGTCCGGACGAAATGCCCACTCTGGTTCGCTACGCCTTGCCCGGGGTTAAGCTGCACTATCTACCCGTCCCCCCGCCGCAGATCCCGTATCGGTTAGGACGCCAATATTTTCAGCTGGATACAAAGGATCACCTTTGGCGTGCGGTGATGAAATCTCAGTCCATTTATCTGTCTGCACAAGGCGAATTCCCTAACCTCGAGGCTGAAGTCCTGATCGTCTTAAAGTAACTTTCAAGTCTAAGGAGCCGAAACAGCCGCTATCGACCATCCGGACGGTCTCCGCCTGAGCGAGATCGAGATCGCCGCGCTGTCCGAATATGTCGGCCGCCCGTCCATGTAGACCTTTTCCACCGTTCGCCGGCATATGACACGCGCACTCGAGCCGGCGATGGCAGGATTTCCAAGCGGCTGGAGCTGGAGCGAAATGGATCGCGCCTTCTGGAAGGTCTCATGCCAATACCGCAGGTCGGAGTCAGGGATGGTGGGCCAAACTCTCTTTAGCTGACCTTCGTCCTTGCGGCGTATAGCCGAGGCGTAGGCTGCGATGCATTCCACGATTTGGCCCTGATCCGCTTCAGCTCTCGCCCGCTTCAGCAGCGACTCCGCCTTGCCGGAGTAGACACCTCCGGGATATCGATCCAGGTAAGCTTGCAAAGCATGGCTGTCGGATCGATTCAGCGACCTCCATTCAGACACTTCAAGAGATTCCTTTGCTTCATGCGGGAGTGTGCCATCGGGAATTGTTTGAGCCTGAATAGGCTTTGCATCCGGATAATGCGTCGTCTCTGCCGCCTCTGCCTTCTTCTGAACTTCACTTACCGGTTTCGGAGTCTTGGGGATTCGAACGAACAAAAACAAGCCTAACGCCACAATCAAAAGGGTTAATACGGCGATAGTCGCCCGCATCCTGGCGTGCTGAAAAATGCCGTGGCCGCCGATCGCGGCGACAAATGGATAAGTCGGCACATGGGGCGAAACGTCTTCCACGACGGATTCCGATCCGACCGCCAATGACCGTTCTGGACGAATCTCCTCCGGTTCACTCTTTCTTTCCGGCTCGAAGCCGTTCCTGACCTCTGTACTTAGTTCGTTTATCTGCTGTCGTTCCTCCTGCTCGACGGCAAGAAGCAGACTGCAAGCCCTTGGATCGGTTCTAAGTTCCGGCATGCAGGACAACAAAGCCTTAGCTCGCTGAAACTCTTGATTCGTGAGCGCCTCCTCAGCGAGAGAAATCGCGATTGCACGGAGCCGATGGGATTTCAGCTCGGCTTCGAGGGATTGCCACATTTCACCTGGCAAGGTCGGCTTTCTGACCGCGAGTTGCCACTCAGCTTCAACGAGATCGCCCTTGTCAAGCGCAGATCGGATTGCTGTCTCGGTCTGAGCAAGATCACGTTTTCGACGTCCTTGAGCGATCAATGTGGCAAATGCCTCCAGGATGGCTGGTTCAGAACAGAGTTGTCGAGCCTCTTCAAGTCTGATCGCAGCAGCGTCCCAGTCCTCGGAACGGATAGCAAATTCGAGTTGTCCCACCGTCGTCCGGAAAGAGTGTTCGCGATTCTCTTCTTCGAGCAGTTTTCGACGTAGGCGTTCGCAAGCGCGGTGGAGTTGTAGATCATCCGGGGCACGGTTAAGAGCTTCCTGCACCACTTCTAGTGCCTCCACGAAATTCCGCTGGGACTCGCACTGACGCACGCGTTCTAAGGCGCTCGCAATGAACTCCCGATAGTCGATTGCGATCTGCGCTTCTTCGGCGGCTCGAATCAGCGATTTAAAACGATCCTCTTCCGGATGCTGGACGTTGGCACGACGAAGTAGCTCAAGCGCCTTCGCTGGGTGCCCGTCTGAAATGGCGTTCTCGGCATCGGCAACTGTTCGCTTTAGCCAGATCTCATGGATCTTTCGCTCCATCTCTGCGTGAACTTTGAATTGACAGTCATTTAAAACCTCATTCGGGCCAAATTTAGATAAAGCCGCCGAAATGGTATTCGCGGCGTCGTCCAAATAGCCATCCTGAAGCAACGAACTTGCTTTTTCAGCAACTTCCCTTATCGCAAGTTCGCGTTCGTGTCTTACTAACTCGAGATGGACTTTTTGCCGGAGATCTATTAACTCTTGGGCCTCTGGATATATCTCCAAAATACCTTCCAAGACCTGATCTGCTTTCTTGAACTCTTTGGATTCGATAAGCTGATCGACTGCTTGAGCTGCGCTCGTTACTGTCGCGATTCGGACACGAGTAGCAATCACTCGTCCGTAGAGTTCGCCGGCAAGGATCTGTTCGGGATATTCTCTGCAAAGAGTCTCCGCGAATCTCTCGGCATCCTCCATCCTCTGTTCCGCAAGTGTCAACTCTGCGATCGCGAATCGATCTTGAAACTGAACGGCACGCTCGATCCGCCGCTGCTCTTCTTTGGCTTCTTGTATTTTTGAGCGAAGTTCTTCGACCTTAGAGGCAAAATCAGGATCCGGATTGATTGCGTTCAGCAACTCTAATGCCGCTTCATAGTTGCGTTGAGTGAAAGCATTTTCGGCTCGGCCCAGGATTGCGTCGGCTTCGAGGCGCCGAATCTGCTGTTGAAGCCTGTCTCGTAATAACCTCGCCTCCTGAAGGCCTTCATCGAGCGACGCCGCTTCGGAAGCTTTAGCCAAAGCATTCTGCAGATTGCAAGCTTGTTCTTCCCATTTGGCTTCGGCCAGCAAACGGGTGATCTTGCGGTTGCGTTCCAACAGCGCCTTGGCGCGGTTCCGAAGCTCGAGAGTCTCCGGATCCGAATCTGCGTATTCTAAGCACTTCTCAAAAACTGCGATCGCATCAGAAAATCGCTGTTCGGCGAGATGAATTTTCCCTCTGGCCTTTAGCTCTTGAAGTCTCTCGTTTAGTACGCGATCTCGTTCCTGGCGCTTCAGATGTTCCCGTAGCTTTCGAGCCTCCGCATGCTGACCATCTAGCTCTAAGACTTGCTTTAACCGATCCTGCACGTTCCGTAGATCGCCGGACGTAACAGCTAACGAGACTTCGGCGTAGAGTTCTGCGGCTCGCCGCTCTTTCAGTTCCGTGAGTATCGGGCGAAGTTCTACAAGCGCGTCGTCGACGGAGTCGCATCGCATGTTCGGATTTGTTTCGATGAGCCTCTTAACTAAGGAATCCAAGGCCCCAGGGCAATCGCGCACCAACAACCCAAGCGGCCGCGGATCATGAGAGTTTACCTGATGCGCAACAATCCCCGAATCCCCCATGGGAAATGGGTGCACGCCGCTTAAGAACTCGTAGAATACGAGGCCATATGAGAATATGTCCGTTTTAACATCGGCTGTGGCGCCTCGAAACAGTTCAGGAGCCATGTAGGCGCTCGTCCCTGGAGTTTGTCCCGACTGCGTCCCTTCTTTGCCAGTCGGATCGGTCTCACGAGCAATACCGAAATCGAGTATTTTGGCTACTCGATCGGAAGTGACCATAATATTGGCGGGCTTTATGTCGCGATGGATTAACTCTTTCTGATGCGCGTAACTTAATCCCTCGGCGACCTGATACAGGATTTCAATTCGCTCGAGAAGCGGAATGCTTTCATTGTTCCGAATGATGCTTTCTAGCGTCCGGCCTTCGACGAGTTCCATCACAAGATAGGGAGTACTGTGGTCGTCAGGAAACTCGTGAACTCGGACGATATTCTTGTGGTTTAGCTTGCCCGCCGCCTCAGCCTCTATCCGAAGACGGTTCAGGGCATCTGGAGGTGCGTGCGGCGGAAGCACCTTAATCGCGACTCTTCGGCGTAGCGTGGGATCGAAGGCTTGGTAAACGTGGCCGAATGCGCCCCGTCCGAGTTCATGCTCAAGTCGATATTTGCCTAGCTGATTGAGCATAGCCGACTGCAGATGAGAGATCTTAAAACAACGTATCAGACCTGTGGCGGGGGACTCTTTTCCTGACGGAAGTCGTTCAGCTGCATCTGTGCGGTGGCTGCAACGGACAGTCAACAACTTCGGGGACGTCGCAACACTCGAATCCGGCTGTTTTCCGCGCAAATTGTTTGATAAATTGTGCTGGTGATCCGGTGTAAATATCTTAAGGTGTTAGTCTCGTTTTAAAACGACCGCAATTTGCCCGGTTTTGTAGTTAAGTTTTCCAGGCCCATCGGCGGGGCCGCGGTAGGTACTTTAAATCAGTTTCTAAATTCTTCGTCTGTCGTCGAATGCGATAACGCCCCGTATGGGAGAACGGCGTTGCCGCTTTTGTGAGAGGACTTTTCAGCCATCGAAATACCAGCCACTCCAGGCGGTTTGCGGCGAGGTGGGTTGTCAAAAGCGGCCTAGCGAATACCGGCAACAGAAGCTGACAACCGATCAGGAATACCGCCAGGTATGCCAGGACAGCTCCCGGAAATGGCGCCGCCGGAATCCGGAGTACTGGAAGCAGTGTCAATTTCCACATTAAATGGTTCTGGCGCTATTTTGGTGCAGAAGTAAGTTAGGCCGCTAATGGCAGAATGCGAGATCGAAGAAGTTCGAATCCCGCCTTTCCATACATCTGTTTCTTGACAGTTTTCAACCGGTTGATGTGGCCCTCCACCGGACCATTACTCCATCTGTGTTCTACCGCGTTTTCTACTGCCTCTCGATCCTTGTTCAATTGCCGTGCGAATCTACAGATTGCTGCGATGCCGGCTGCCTCCGCTTTCTCGATCCAGCGCCGCAGGCTGGACACTGTGCCATGGCGTAGAATACTGCGGAAGCTCAGGATCAGGTGCCGCATTGTGGCGAAATCCGGGGTCCGTTTCAAAAAACTCCACGATCTTGCTCTGCCGCTCGTTCAACAGCGCCTTTGGCTTACTCAGCGCTGCCGCTCCCTCTTGGGCAGAAATCGCCCGCATCGCCGAGGCCGCTGATTGATTCCCTTGCGTGGGTTGTGTCGCGGCGATATCTATGCGTTTGGCAGCCCCCTTCTCATCACGCCAGGGATGCAAGAACCTACAGAGCGAGGTATAGCTCCCGACATAGCCCAGCTTGCGAATCTCAACCAGAAGCTTGCTTGCGTTCTGGCACCCCTGGTCCCAAAATCGTTGCAGTTCGTCACTCAGGTATTCCGCCATCCCCGGCCGCGGCGCCTTCTTGCTTCGCAGCGGCGGACACTGGGAAAAGCGCAACCATTTGTCTACGGTCCCACGGCTAATCCGGTCGCCTTCACGATTTCGAAGGCCC
>JBARMQ010000129.1:0-24803 GCA_049802535.1 Bryobacteraceae bacterium
GAAATCCGCCATCCTTCCGGAACACCACGCCCGGTATGTCTTCCAACGGCTTGCCGTTCGCATAGTCGCGAATTTGATAGTCGAACTCGCGCCTCACTACGAAATCGATCGCGCTCGAGGCACTCAGGCTTTTTTCCGGTTCAACCGTCACTGGCGGACCGACGAAGGCAACCTTCAACTTCGGGTTGGAGTCCTTCATCATCTCCGCGATCTTGACGTCAACCTCGAAGCCAGGGGTGGAAGTAAAGAGAACCAGCAGCTCAAAGTCTTTTCCTATGGCGACCGTCTGGTCAATGGAGACCTTGTGTGGTGGAGCGTCAAGTACCTTACTATCGGGCAGCATTCCCGCCGGGTAGCACAGCCATACGGGATACCAATAGGATTCAATTTCCCGCGCAGCCGGCCAGCGTGAACCGGCTCCACCATCAAATCCTTCAAACGATGGAGGGTTTAGAAATAGCGTTCTCATGTACTCCCTTTACAATTTAGGGTACCGGGTTCTTCCCTAATACTCAACAAGATGGAATCGACAGGCAAGGAGCTTCAGCGATGTGCCGCTTTCTGCGCTTTTATGGAGAACGGGTGAATCTAATGGATTAAGTCAGATACGACCACCGCGCGCGAATCGGCATCGGAGGCGGCAGTTGCCTCGGGGGGCGGACTGCTGTAGTTGATGGTCAGTTCCACTTTGCCCACGAACCGGGCGTTGATCGTGCTTTTCATCGACTCGGGAACGGAGACGCCGTCGCGAATCACGAACGAACGTTCAAATTCGACTTTTTTGAAGAAAATGCTGGGGTTCTTCACCAGACGCCCCTTCTCAAAAACGGGCAGATAGCTCTTGGCATCCAGCCACATCTCGCCTTTGAACAAGCCAACCCGCTTCTTGCGCGGCGCTAACTCAAAAACGTAAACGTTCTTTTCCCGGTCTGTCTTCTTACCGTTATATTTGAACTTATAGTTCTCAGGCGTGATGGCCATCGCGTTATCGCCTTGGGCCTGTTGTTCCGCCGTCAGATAGCGCGCAATCACTTCATTTTTAACGGTGTTATCGCCCTGCGACTTCAACACGTGGTAAGTGATTCTTCCCACCTTCGAAATCGACCTCAGCGCCGTTAACGTTGCCTGCTTCTTCCAACCCGGTATGCTCGCGTTGATGCTGACTTCCATCGACATTCCACGCAGGGCATCTTCGTGCGATTGATTCGCCTGTAGATAGCTCTGAATAATGGCGGCCGATTCGGTACTTTGTTTATCGTCGAAATCTGTGGACGGATATAAGGCTAAAGGGATGGAAAAAAGCCCCGCCAGCAGTGTTGCTAATGCTCTGCGCGGGTATGCGGTCAGCCGGCGAAACCCGGCGGTCAAAGCCGTGGGTCCGCCTGCGGAGCGATGTTTTTTAGAAACCATGGAGCGCGCATCCGGTTCTGCTGCCGATTTATCGTAGCAAATTGGTAGCCAACCGGAAAAAGGTCGGCTTTTGCCATTTGCCCCGCAGTTTCGACCGCTCAGCGCAAATAAAAGAGATGAATTCACGTTCACCACTTAGATGAAATGACTCATATCCACAGTTGCAGGCAGTGTAAAAGAAAACGTGGTCCCTTCTCCGGGGGTCGATTCAACATCAATCGTTCCCCCGTGCCTTTGCACTATCTTTTTGCAGATCGCCAGTCCCATGCCAGTCCCCGCCTGACCGTTGTCCAGCCGCTGAAACATCGTAAATAAGCGATTCTTGTATCGCATATCGAAGCCTGTGCCGTTATCTTTGACAAAGAATCGGACCAGCCCGGTTGCATTAACGCTCTCAGTCCAAATCTCGATCCTCGGCGGACTGGCTCGCCGGTACTTGATGGCATTAGCGATTAGGTTCTGGAAAATTTGACCCAATTGCCGCTTGTCGGCTCGTACCAGTGGCAGTTCACGCGCAATCACTTCCGCCTTCACCTCCGCAATCGGCATCCGCAACACATCCAAAGCCTCCTCGAGCGCCTGCCTGCTATCCACTGGGGCGAGTAAGTCCGATTCGGGGGTTTCCAGTTGCGCATAGGAAAGCATTCCCGACACCAGATCGTGCATCCGAGCCGCGCCATCGGCCGCAAAGGTGATATAGGTCATTGCTTCGGCATCCAATTGATTGGTATAGCGCCGTCTCAGCAGAGCCGTAAAATTCATAACCATCCGGACCGGTTCCTGCAAATCATGCGAGGCGATGTAGGCAAACTGCGCCAAATCGTCGTTCGATCGCTTCAGCGCCGCCGTCCTTTCCGTCACCCGGCGCTCCAGCTCGGTGTTTAGCTTGCGCAGTTCGTCTTCGGCTCGGCGCGTCACCGCAATTTGCTCTGCCAAGGCCCGATTGGCGATCGCCAGCTCTTCCGGCTTGGGGAGCGCCAGCACCCGCGGTATCAGCGGAACCAATACCACCGCCGTGATAATCGACACCACGCCGGTCACCAACTTGATGATCCCCTCCAGTGGATAATACGGCTTCCATAGCGTCACAATGTTCATCACATGCGTCGTCCCGCACAGCAATATGAACGCGGCAAACATCCAAAAAATCCAGTTGAACACCAGATCGCGCCGTTTCCGCACCAGGTAAACCAGAGCAGCCGGTATCAAGAAGTACGCCAGCGCAATCATACTGTCGGATGTCACATGCAGCGCAATCAGGCCGGGCTGCCACAGGAAACAACTTCCATGTGGCATGTAGCTGCGGCTAAAAAGCGCAAAGGGCACGGCTGCCTGCCACCAGACAGAAGACGAATTCGCTAGCTCTTCTGGTGGCATGCTTAATCCCGTGCCCGTCTTGCGCGATTTCTTCGGAAACTGCGAGACAAAACTGCCCATGGCGGGCGAACCTCCCGTGAACAGGATCGATACAGCCACTTCTGCGGCGTCGCCCTTGACGCCGAGTTTCTTAAGCATATCGCCGACAGTTGGCAATTTGGCTTGTACAGCTAAGATAGTGGAGGCCTTTTAAGCTATGAGGCGCGAATATCACAATTGGTACAGCCATCGGCTCGGCCGCAACATGGAATTGCTCGTCTTCGGCCATGCCGGAACGCCCACTCTCGTATTCCCTACCTCCCGTGGACGTTTTTATGAATACGAAAATTCGAGAATGACCCAGGCCCTCCAAGGCAAAATCGATGCTGGGAACCTACAGCTGTATTGCGTCGATAGCAACGACAACGAAAGCTGGTACAACCGCGGCATTCATCCGCATGAACGCGTCATGCGTCATATCGCGTACGAAAACTACGTCTTATTCGAAGTCGTGCCGTTGATGAAAAAACTGAGCGGCGCGTCACGCATCGCCACCACCGGCTGCAGCTTAGGCGGATACCATTGCACCAATTTCACCTTGCGGCATCCCGACGTTGTCTCCTATTGCGTCTCCATGAGTGGCGCCTTCGACATGAAGTCGTTTATGGACGGCTATTATGACAACGACTTCTATTTCAACAATCCGGTCGATTACGTTCCCAACATGAATGACCCGTGGTTTCTCGATCAGCTGAATAAAGTCAAATTGGTTCTTGCCGCCGGCGATCACGATATCTGCTTAGGCGAAAATTTCCGCATGGCTGATATCTTGGGCCGCAAGAAAATCCCGCATTGGCTCGACATTTGGACCGGCGGCCTGCGGCACGATTGGCCCCTTTGGCAGGAGATGGCCAACAAGTTCTTTTGAAGAGGCAAGCTATGCAGCAAGACACTCGAAAAATTGGCATCATTTACGGCATGGAGAATTCGTTCCCGCCCGCGCTTGTGGAACGAATCAATCAGAAGGACGTCCCCGGCATCACAGCCGAACATATCCGCGTGGGCGGCGTCAAAATGGCCGAGCCCAGCGGCTACCGCGTCATCGTCGATCGTATTTCGCACGATATCGAGTTCTATCGCGCGTACTTAAAAAACGCCGCGCTCAGCGGCACTATCGTCATCAACAACCCGTTTTGGTGGAGCGCCGACGACAAATTTTTCAACTACGCGCTGGCAAAGAAATTGGGCGTTGCGGTTCCCAATACCGTCGTGCTTCCGCACAAAATGCATCCACCCGGCACAACCGTGCAATCGATGCGCAATTTGATGTTCCCGTTGAATTGGGACGAAGTCTTCGACTACATCGGTTTTCCCGCGTTCCTCAAACCCTTCAGCGGCGGCGGATGGAAACACGTCTTCAAAGTGAATTCGCGTGACGAATTCTTTGAGGCTTACGATCAAACCGGCACGCTTTGTATGACCTTGCAGTCGGCCGTCGAATTCGACGAATATTTCCGTTGCTACGTCATTGGGCAGGAAAAGGTGCGGGTGATGAAATACGATCCCAAACAGCCCCATCACCTGCGGTACGTCCGCGACGGCAAGGCCAGCACCCAAGCCCTCCACGACCGCGTCTGCGATGATGCGCTAACCCTCTGCCGGGCCCTTGGCTACGACCTCAATACCGTCGAATTTGCCGTGCAAGACGGCATCCCATACGCCATCGACTTCCTCAATCCCGCCCCCGATGCCGATCTTCACTCCGTCGGCCAATCCAATTTCGACTGGGTGGTCGAGAACGTAGCCGAACTCGCCATCGCCAAAGCCCTCAGCGATGAAATCCCGGTCACCGAGTATCGCTGGTCCCGCTTCCTCCACGGCGCTCCGAAGGCGCAAACAGCCGCATCGTGAGCTTTCCTCGTCATGAGCACTCTTAGACAGTTATTCTTAGAGTTCTTCTCTGAACATCTTTAGGCCACCAGAAGTACCATAGCGATCAGCTATTCCATAAAGGAGCAGGCGGTCGGATCCATCGGCAAGGAACGATTGGAGCGATACATTTGCACTGCCCTCGAACGACGAGTGACCTTCTACCCGTGTGCGGGCCGTCGAAAGTTGTTGTTTGGCTTGGTGCGGATGAGAGGACTTGAACCTCCACGAAGTTTCCCCCACTAGAACCTGAATCTAGCGCGTCTGCCAATTCCGCCACATCCGCAAAGGGTGGGGTATTTGCCTCTATTGTGAAGCATTGACTCGGTCGTGTCAAACTTCCTAATAGAACCATTAATGGCCAACAAGAAAGTATGCACCCTCAACGACGTGCCTATGGGTGCTGTCGCCGAAGTCTTTGTCGAAGGCAATCCTTATGCCGTCTGTAACGTCGATGGCGTCCTCTTCTGCGTCGATGGCACATGTCCCCATGCCGGAGGGCCGCTGGGTCAAGGAACCCTCCATGGCGACCGGCTGGTGTGCCCCTGGCATGCCTTCGAATTCGATTGCCGCACCGGCTTACTCGACGAAGATGACGACATGCGGATCTCGACCTATCCTGTCTCCGTCGAACGTGACGACATTCTCATCGACATCCCCTAAAGCCCTTGCCTGAACTTCCCGAAGTCGAAACCGTCGTACGTTCGCTCGCGCCTCGTCTGGAGGGCCAAACCATCGTGAGCGCCAAGCTTTCCTCCCGTCGCGTCACACGGCAGGATCTTCGCCGTACTGCGCGTCTGCTCGCCGGGCGGCGCATTCTCGCTTTGCGGCGGCATGGCAAGCAGATTTTCGCCGACCTCGATGCCGGCATTCTCTACATTCACCTCGGCATGACCGGCAAACTACTGTGGAACGCCGAAGCAGGTAAGCATGCGCATGCGATTTTGAAGTTTGAAAGCGGCGCCCATTTGGTCTTTGACGACCCACGCCAATTTGGCCGCTTCGAATACTATTGCGAACTTCCCGCGCAACTCGCCCGCCGCGGCCCGGATGCGCTCGACATACCTTTTTCGGAGTTCTACCAACGTCTGCGCGCCCATCGCAGTCGAATCAAATCACTACTCCTGAATCAAGCCGTTTTCGGCGGCTTAGGCAACATCTATGTCGATGAGGTTTTGTTTCGCGCCGGTGTTCATCCACAGACCCTCGCCAGCCGCATCTCGCGAAAGCGCGCCGAAAAGCTGCACGCGCAACTCGGACCGCTTTTGCACGCCGCCATCGCGCAAGGCGGATCGTCTATTTCCGATTACGTAGATGCCGCCGGCCAACGCGGTTCATTTCAATCCCTACACCAGGTCTATGGCCGGACGGGGAAGCCCTGCGTAGTCTGCGGCACACCGATTCGCCGCATCGTCGTAGCGCAGCGTGGCACGCACTTCTGCCCCAAATGCCAACGTCATCGCGCGTCCTCTTCCTCGAACTCGTAAGTCAACTGCCGAATCGCATCGGCCGTCTCCGCCACCGCCTTCATCGCGGCCACATCGTGCACGCGCACCACATGCGCCCCATGCAGGATCGACGCCGTCACCGCCGCAGCCGTCGAGAACTCCGTCGCCGATTCCAGTTCCTTCCGCAGGAAGCTCTTTCGCGAGGGCCCAATCATAATCGGCACATCGAACGTCTGCAGCATTTCTAGATTCGCAATAATCTCTGAGTTCTGTTCGCGCCGTTTTCCAAAACCAAGCCCGGGGTCGATCACCACCTGATGTTTCTGCACTCCGCTGTTCCTGGCGCGATGCAGCGACGCCTCTAGATCGATGCCAATCGATCGCATCAGATCTTTGATCGGTGGCAGCTTCGCCCACGTTTCCGGCGTACCCCGCATGTGGCTCACCACCAGGCCCGCGTCATATTTCGTGACCACCTTCGGCAGAACAGGGTCGAGCAAAATCCCTGTCGCGTCGTTGATGATCTCCGCGCCATGCTCAATCGCCTTTTCCGCTACACCGGATTTGTAGGTATCCACTGAAATCGGAATCGTCAACTTGCCCCGAAGGCGCTTTAGCACCGGAATCAGCCGCCGCAGTTCTTCCGCTTCTGAAATACGCGCCGAGCCGGGCCGTGTCGATTCAGCCCCGATATCCAGAATGTCCGCCCCTTGGTCCTCTAACTCAATCGCGCGCGCCGAAGCCTTATCCGGATCGTTATATTCCCCCCCATCGGAAAACGAATCGGGCGTCAGATTCAGAATGCCCATCAACAGCGTTCGCTCGCCCAGCGTGATCTCGCGCTGCTTCAGCTTCCAGTGAAATCTCTTGTGCATTAACAAACTATGAGTCTGGCAGAACACCGATTCGAAGCCTTTGTGCACTGGCGTCCTCAACCGGTTTCTTGGAATGAGAAAGTAGCCGTCGCGACAACTTCAATTGATCCTCTAACAAGTCCGCCAGCTCTCCATCCTTCTCCCGCAAGCTTTTCATATACTGCACCGCCGTCTCCGTCGAACACTCCGCCAAAGGCCCACCCCACGGCGTCCGGGCGCCGTTTGCGAAATCTCGCATCATGCCTTGCCCCATCTCATCCAGCAACGCATACATGTTGTTGCCCGCAATGCCCGCCGACCGCAAAGCTTCCTCCGCGCACAGAAACAACGGCAGCGCTAGCACGTTCGCAAATAAACAACTCGCGAAAAAGAGAGGCTTGGTCCCGCGGCGCAGCTCCAACCCACGCGCGTCACAGCCTTCCAGAAGACGCTTCACCTGGCGTGTTGCGCTTGGGCTTCCTTCGACGATGTACCATGCCCCGCGTACTCCGGGCGCTTCCACCAGGCTGGCCACCTGCGCGCCGCGCTCCTCCAACTGATGCAGGTCGTCACTGCACATCCAGGTCTCGCACAGGACAAAGACCATCTCCTTCAAATCCAATGTCGACTGACTGATTTCACTCACGATGCGCGATACCATCGCATCTGGTACGCGTAACAGAATCAGCCGTGCAGACTGTAGCTCCGAGTACTCCGCAACGGCATAACCAGCGCGTAGGAAATTTGAAATTCGCCTCGCCACGCGAAGCAGCCCGGCCTTGACGGGACCGATTTCCTCCACCAATTTCGGCAATCTCAAAACCGTGGACCTGGTTGAATTACCCTCCACCACCAAGCCGACGTGCAGCACTTGTTTCATACGAGTCGCATGCTGGATACACACCCTGTATTGCCTGCGGCCATCAAACAAGCCCGCTTGCTTTCAGAGCTTTCACACGGTCACGGAACTGGGCCGCTTTTTCAAACTCGAACCGCTTGGCAGCTTCACGCATCTTCAACTCGAATTCTGCTATCAGCGAATCCCTCTGTTCCGGCGTAAGTTCGGCCTCAGGCTCGGGGTCCAAATCAAGGGAAACGGTCACGTAATCGCCCTCGGCGACTGCAATTAGATTGGAATCTATCGGCTTTAAAATTGTTTGCGGTGTGATGTGATTGGCCTCATTGTATGCCTGCTGCAAGGCCCGGCGCCGATCCGTCTCTTGAATCGCGCGCTTCATACTGGCGGTGATCACATCGGCGTAAAGAACCGCGCGCCCATTCAGGTTCCGCGCAGCCCGCCCAATCGTTTGAATCAACGACCCGCTCGATCGGAGAAAACCCTCCTTGTCGGCATCAAGAATCGCCACTAGCGATACCTCCGGTAAATCCAGTCCTTCGCGGAGCAGATTGACGCCAATTAGAACATCATAGTCGCCTCGACGCAAGTCGCGCAAAATCTTTATGCGATCTAGCGTGCTTACTTCCGAATGTAAGTAGGCGCACTTAACACCTACTTCCGCGTAATACTCCGCCAAATCCTCCGACATGCGCTTAGTCAACGTCGTCACTAAGACCCGTTCGTTCCGTTCCTCGCGCAATCGGATCTCATTCAACAAATCGTCAACTTGGCCTTTGATCGGCCGTATATCGATTTCCGGGTCGATCAATCCAGTAGGCCGGATGATCTGCTCAACCACCACTCCGGCCGATTTCGTCAGTTCGTAGGGCCCCGGTGTCGCGGATACATAAACCAGTTGATTCGCCCGGTTCTCAAACTCTTCGAAAGTTAAAGGCCGGTTGTCCCGCGCGCTGGGCAAGCGAAATCCATAATCCACCAAAATGTCCTTGCGCGACCGGTCGCCATGGTACATCCCTTGCAACTGCGGCATCGTTTGATGACTTTCGTCAACAAAGATCAGTGCGTCGGTCGGCAGATAATCCAGCAGCGTCGGCGGCGCTTCCCCCGGCAATCGCCCGGAAAAATGACGCGAGTAATTCTCCACTCCATGGCAATAACCAATCTGCTTGATCATTTCCAGATCGAACATGGTGCGTTGATACAGCCGCTGAGCCTCAATCAACTTGCCCCGCGATTCCATCTCTTTGTGCCACCATTGCAGTTCGTTTTCAATACTGCGCATGGCCTGTTCCCGGGTGGGCGCATCCATCACGTAATGCGTCTTGGGATAGATGGGCAAACGCATGTAGGTCTGCTTCACTTGTCCCAACAGCGGATCGATCTGGCTTAACGATTCAATCTCGTCGCCAAACAACTCAATGCGGTACGCATTATCGTCGTAAGTCGGAAACAATTCAATCACGTCTCCGCGCACGCGAAACACGCCGCGCCGAAAATCGTGGTCGTTTCGTTCGTAAAGAATTTCTACTAACCGCTGCGTAATCTCTTTACGCGAGATGTGTTGCCCCTTCTCGAGCATTAACAGCATCCCGTAGTACGCCTCAGGCGAGCCTAAACCATAAATGCAACTCACGCTCGAGACAATCACGCAGTCTCGCCGCTCAAACAAGGAACGCGTCGCCGATAGCCGCAGCTTGTCTAATTCATCGTTAATGGTCGCTTCTTTTTCAATGTATATATCGCCGGACGGTATGTATGCTTCGGGTTGATAGTAATCGTAATAGCTAACGAAATACTCGACTGCGGCCTTCGGAAAGAAATTCTTGAATTCTTGATATAGCTGGGCTGCCAGCGTCTTATTGTGCGCCAGAACTAAAGCGGGACGTTGGCTGCCCTGAATAAGCTTAGCCATCGTGAATGTCTTACCGGATCCCGTCACGCCTAACAGCACCTGGTGCCGGTCGCCGTCGAAAAGCCCGCGAGTCAGTTGTTCAATGGCTGTGGCCTGGTCGCCCCGTGGCTGATAATCGATGCCAAGCTCGAAGGACACCATCACAGTATAAGGCCCGATCTATGACACCGCCGATCCCTCACCGGCCGGTAACTAACTATTGGTTGACGTTTTCGCTCTTGGCTTGCTTACGGACCTGTTCCATGTATTCACGAACGTATTGTTGATAAATCAAGGGCACTTCATCGCGGTTAATCTCGCCGCCTAAGTCCCAATGATGTCCCATGCGTTGCGAATAGTCGGTCTTCAGTTGCTGCTTGCCCGATGGCGTCTCCACCATCACCTCGCCGCTCACCACGGCTGATCGTTTTCCAAAAATCTCGGCGAGTTTGCCCATCGCTTGTTCTTGCTGCGTTTCCTTCAATTCCTTCGCGCCGTCTTGCCGCCCGATTCCGGAGTGGGCGTCTGATCCGTTTTTCTCGGAAGGCCGGTCGGAACTGTGCCCCTGCGAAGCTTGCGCTTTCTCGGCCGTTTGTCCCTGCTCTTGGCCTTCGGAATTCTGATCCGGGCTATTCTGTGGATCTTTAGAATTCTGCGCTTGTCCTTGCTGGTTATTCTCGGCTTGCGCCATTTGCGAACTTTGTTGATCTTGCGAATTCTTGCTGGGTGAATTCTGCTGCTGGCTCTGCGCACTCGCGTTCGGCCGCATCTTCGAAAGCAAGCTCGACATCGCGTCCTTCATCTTGTTCAGCAGGCCGCCTTCTTGGCTCTGTTGGCTCGCAACCTCTTTTGTATTGGCGGAGTTCTCGTTGCCCGCCGGCTTATCGCTCCCTGCTTTGGGCGCCGATTCGCCAGCGCCGGGCTTGTTCTGTTGCCGCCCGCCCGCCGCATTGTCGGTCTTGGCCGCCTGTTGTTTGCCGCCCTCTGCCTGTCCGCGCTTATCTGCTGCCGCTGCGCTCGCATTCTTCGCGTCCGCCGGCTTGTCTCCATTCGGATCTTGGAAGCCCTCTAAATCTTGCTGCGTTTTGCCCGCGTCCTGGCCGGTCGCATCCTTCCGTCCATCGCTCTCGTCCACGGGAATCAATCCCGGAACAACAGGTTTATGGTTTTCGGCATTCAAGCTCTTTTCAATGCGTTCAAATACCGGCTGTAAATGCACCTGGATCAACGCATGTTCCAAGTTCAAATTGTTTTGAACCAGATAACGTACAGCAAACAGACCGAATGCTAATCCCGCCAACGCTCCGGCCAGCGCCCATGTTCGTCGCCCCGCAAAAGGAAACGCGCCGTTCGCGTTTACCGTCTCCGCCAACTTGCCCGCATATTCAATCTGAAAGTGCGCCGCTGGTGACTCATCGTTTCCGCTCGTAAGCAAATGCCAGGCTGTCGCAATCGAATCGTGCAATTCCAATCGCCGGTCCAGCCGTTGTGCCACTTGATAAACGGTCGGCTTTTGGCGCATCACCCGCAATATGCCGAGGCCCGCGCCGGCCAAGCCCAAGATCGCCAACCAATACCAATTCAGTATTTGCGTGCCCAGCAGCAGAAGAAGGACTCCTCCGCCTAAGACCAGGGCCACAGCCAAAGCCAGTTGCTCAATCGCGAGAACTGTCAGACTCCGCCGGAACGCGTAACGCACCGCGCGCCTCACGGCATTGGCCGCGTCTTCGGCCGGCTGCGTTCCCTGCCTTCGAGCTTCGTGTGTCTGCGAGAGAGAAAGACCGGGCAAAAACAATTCCGCCTATCTGATTATTCCATGCTTTCCTCAAGCGGTTCAAAATGGCGCAAAAACAAGCGACCGTCGTTCCCTTCCTACTGCTGCCATCCGCCGCCCAGCGTGTTATACACCTGCACCAGGGCCAGCCGTTCATTCAATCGTGCCTGCGCCAAACCCAGCTCCGCCGTGAAGTAATTCGTCTCGTCCGTCAGCACTTCCAAGTAACTCGTCACGCCGCCGCGATAACGAATCTCCGATAGTTTCGCCGCATCTTGCGCCGCAGCAGTCAACCGCTCCTCGTGCTCGCGAAACTCGCGATACTTGCCATACGCCACCAACGCGTCGGCCACGCTCTGAAACGCCTGCTGGATGGTCTGCCGATACGTCAACAACTGTTGCTGCTCTTGCGCTTCCGTTAACCGCACCTGCGCCCGCAGCCGCCCGGCATTAAAAATCGGTTGCGTTAAAGACGCTGTCAGGCTCCAAAGCCCCGCGCCGCCGCTAAATAAACTGGCTAATCCCGCACTTTCTAATCCGCCATATCCGGTCAGCGACACATTTGGGTACAACGCCGCGCGCGCTTCGCCGATGTTGGCATTCGCGGCAATTAAGTTCTGTTCCGCCTCACGTATGTCCGGCCGCCGCTCCAGCAACGTAGAAGGTATCCCGGCCGGGATCGTTATCGGCAACGGTTCATCCGCCAATGCATTGCCGCGCGGAATGTCACCCGGATTGTTTCCCAACAACGTGCTCAGCGCGTCTTCCTCTTGTGCGATCTGCCGTTCGGTGTTCGGAATCGCTGCTGCCGCCGTCTCTACCAACTGTTGTGCTTGGTCCACGTCTACCATCGACGTGGCCCCGCCCTGCTCCAGCGTTTGCGTTATTTTTAGCGACTCCTGGTCGGAAGCGAGCGTTCGCTTTGAGATGTCGAGATCCAGATCCAGCGCCCGCAGCGTGAAATAGTCGGAAGCGACATTCGCAACCACCGTCGCGATCACCTGCCGCCGCCCCCACTCGGTAGAGAGCAGCATCGCGCGCGCCGCCTCCGTCGCTCGCCTGTACCTGCCCCAGAAATCGATGTCCCACGAAATCGATCCCTCCAAATTCGCCAGGTAAACCGTATATGCCGGTATCGGTCCGATCTGTGGCGATCGCTCCGTAAAAAATCCGGGACCTGCGCCCACAGTCGGAAATTCGTTAGATCGCGTTACCGTCACTTGCTGCTGCGCCTGCAACACGCGCGTCGCCGCAATGCGTACATCGTAATTCTGTTTCAAGGCCGTGCGGATCAGGTTCTGCAGCGTCGGATCCGGGAACACGGTTTCCCATTTCTCTTCGCCGAATGATTGCCCCGAGCCACCCGTCGCTCCTTCTTGTCCTCGATACTGCGGCGGCGCCGGCACATTGGGCCGCTGGTAATTGGGCCCGACATTGAAACAGCTCGTCAACAATAACGTTGCAAGGCCTAACGCCGCGGCGGCGGTACTAATGTGCCCCTTCATCTACCCTCCGCGGCTGCCTCTGCTTCTTTCCGACACGATGCGATAGCTTCTCCACCACGTCGAACGTCACCGGAATTAGGAAAATCGCGATCAACGATGCCGCCAGCATTCCGCCGATCACTGCCGTCCCTAAAATCTGCCGCGCCGTCGCGCCCGATCCCGTCGCCATCCACAACGGCACGCATCCCAGAATGAACGCGAACGCCGTCATCAAGATCGGCCGCAGCCGGATCCGAGCTCCAATCAGCGCCGCCTCCTCGATACTCTTTCCCTTCTCGTATTCCGACTTCGCAAACTCCACAATCAGAATTGCGTTTTTCGCCGCTAAGCCGATCAACATCACCAGCCCGATCTGCGCATAAACATTGTTTTCGAAATGCCGGAAATACAGAGCTAAATAGGCGCCGAATACCGCGATCGGCGTCCCCAGCAGCACGCTAAAGGGCAGCGACCAACTCTCATACAGCGCCGCCAGAATCAGAAAGACAAACAGCAGCGACATGCCAAACACGATGCTCGGCGAAAGTCCTTGCGCCGCTTGTTGTTCTTGGTACGACATGCCCAGGTAGTCGAACCCCATCTGACTCGGCATGGTCTCGGCGAACACTGTTTCCATCGCCTTCATCGCTTGCCCCGAGCTGTACCCGGGCGCCGACGCGCAATTGATCTGCGCCGATTCGTATTCGTCGTAGCGCATCGTAAACTCCGGACCCTCTGTCGGCGTCACCGTTGCTATGGTGCTCAGCGGAACCGATTGATTATGGTTGTTTGTCACATAAAATCGCTGCAGATCTTCTGCTTTGGTTCGATATTTACCCTCCGCCTCTACGTATACCTGCCACTGCCGTCCAAATTCATTGAAGTAGTTCACCAGGTATCCGCCCATGAACGCCTGCAGCGTCTGATACACCGCCGGCAGGCTGACCCCTTGCTCAATGGCCTTCACCTCGTTCACCTTCACATACTCTTGCGGCACGCTGCCTAAATAGGTCGTGCTGATTCCCGTTAACTCCGGCCGCTTCCTTGCCGCCGCAATAAATTTGTTCAGATTATCGGTGAGAAACTGCCCGCCTTGACCCGAACGGTCTTCCAAAACAAACGTCACGCCGCCCGATGTTCCAATGCCCGGAATCGACGGCGGCGGAAAGGGAAATGCTACGCCGTCCCGCAGCGACGATAACCCTCGCATCACGTTGCCCTGTATCGCCGCATATTGCTCGTTTTTCGCTGTCCGCTCGCCCCACGGTTTCAACGTGACAAAGAAGAACGCGCTATATGTGGTCGAAACCCGGCTTAACAAACTGAAGCCCAGCACCGACGTCACGCCTTGTATTCCCGGCGTGCTCAACAACGTCTGCTCCACTTGTTTTGCTGCGTAGCTGGTCCTCTGTAAGGACGCCGCTTGCGGCAGTTGCATGGCAACGAAGAGATATCCTTGATCCTCTTGCGGCAAGAAAGACGACGGCAGCTTCCCGCCGATAAACACCGCGGCCACCGCAATAATCGCCAGAAACGCCAAACTTACTCCGGCTTTGTGAATCAGTACTCCCGAGAAACGTACATACCCTTCCGTCGTGTGTCCGAATACCCTGTTGAACCAGCGGAAGAATCCCGCCAACGGCCCGCGCTTCTGCGTTTTCGGCTTCGGTTTCAAAATCAAACTGGCGAGCGCCGGGCTCAGCGACAGCGCATTGAATGCTGAGATCAACACCGAGATGGCAATCGTCACGGCAAACTGCTGATACAACCGTCCCGTAATGCCCGGTATGAAAATCGTTGGAATAAACACGGCGGCCAAAATCAATGCGATGGCCACCACCGGTCCGCCAACCTCTTCCATCGCTTTCACGGCGGCATCGTGCGGCGTCAGCCCTTCGTCGATATGGCGCTCCACCGCTTCCACCACCACGATCGCGTCATCGACCACCAACCCGATTGCCAGCACCAACCCGAACAACGAAAGCGTGTTGACCGTAAAACCCAGCAGCGGAAAGATGACGAACGTGCCGATCAACGATACCGGCACCGCCAACAATGGAATCAATGTTGCGCGCCAGCCCTGCAAGAAGATAAACACCACCAAAACCACCAGCGCCAATGCTTCGAGTAACGTGTATTCAATCTCTTCCATGCCTGCCGACACTGCCTTAGTTGTGTCCAGGCTGACCGCATAGTTCAAGTCCTGCGGGAATTTTTGGGCTACCTTGACCATCGCTTTCCGTAGCGACGCCGCGGCTTCCACCGCGTTCGAGCCAGGAAGTTGATATACCGCCAGAATCGCCGCGGGCTTGCCGTTATAGCGCCCCGCCAGGTTGTACGTTTGCGCGCCTAACTCCAATCGCGCGACATCGCCCAGCTTCACGTTCGACCCATCGGGGTTCGCTCGCAGAACGATGTTTGAAAATTGCTGCGTCGAAATCAGTCGCCCGGGCGCACGCACCGTATAGGTGAACGGCTGTCCTCCGGGTACCGGTTCGCTGCCGATCTGCCCCGACGGATTCACCGTGTTCTGCGCCTGCAACGCCTGCACAACATTCGGCACCGTTAAGTTGAGCGTCGCCAGCCGGTCCGGGTCCACCCACGCTCGCATCGCATATTGACCCGCTCCAAACACCTGTACTTGCGCGATGCCCGGCGTTCTTGTTAATTGATCGACTAAGTTGATATACGCGTAATTCGCCAGAAAAATGCTGTTATAGCTGCCGTGAGGCGAATACAGCGCCACTAGCATCAATGGCGACGAAAGCGACTTCAACACAGTTACTCCCGCCTGCGTCACCTGTGCCGGCAATTGCGCCGCCGCCTGTGAATATCGCAATTCCGTCAACACCTGATCGATGTTCGGATCCGTCTTCACATCGAAATCCACCAGAATTTGCGACTGCCCGCTGCTCGAATTCACCGAGTACATGTACTGCATGTTGTCCACGCCGCTTAGTTGCTCTTCAATCGGAGTCGCTACCGATTGCTCCAGCGTCACCGCATCCGCTCCCGGATAAATTCCGGTCACCCGTATCTCGGGCGGCACAATGTTTGGGTATTGCGCCGTCGGCAAGCTGAAAAACGTAACGGCGCCCACGATCACTGTGAGGATCGCGATGACCATGGCCACAATTGGACGATTGATAAAAAACTTCGACATCCTATTCGTTCACCGGCTTTCCTTCGGCGCCTGCGCTCACCGGCTTCGGATTCACCGTTTGCCCCTCTCGAATCTTCGATGTTCCATCCGCCACCACCCGGTCGCCAAGCCGAAGGCCTTCATCGATCACCCACAAGTCGCCCTCCCGCACCCCAGGCGTTACCTTTCGTAGGCTCACCTTGTTTGCTCCGGACAGCACCGCCACTTGGTACGTCCCCTGCAGTTCCGTTACCGCGCGTTGCGGCACCAACAACGCGTCTTGGTCCACCTTCTCCACCGCGCGTACTCGCCCAAACAGGCCCGGCCGCAACACGTTGCCTGGATTCGGAAACGCCGCCGCAATCCGTATCGTTCCTGTTTGTGGATCCACGCTCCGGTCCACAAAAATAATATGGCCTTGCTGCGGATATACTCCGCCATTGGCCAGCGTCAATTGCAGCGGCAGCGTCTTTCCGCCCCGCAGTGGGTCGCCGCCTCCCCGAGCCGAGAATCCCAGATACTCCTGCTCGCTAATCGGGAAATAAACCTTGATTGGATTGACCTGCGATACCGTCGTTAGCACCGTGGTGTTCGATACCAGGTTCCCCATTTGCACCGACGCAATCCCCGCAATGCCGTCGACCAACGACCGCACCTTGGTGAACCCCAGATTGAGTGCTGCCGTCTCAACGGCCGCCTCGGCCGCTTCGACGGAAGCTTCGCCTGTCTTCACGCCCGCTTCGCCCGTCTTCACCAGCGCCTCGTCCTGCGCCTTGGTCTGAACGTCTGTATCCAGTTGGCTCTGCGCAATCGCTCTCGCTTTCGCCAGTGGCGTATCGCGGTTCACGTTGATCGTCGCCAATTGCAATTGCGCGTGTGCCTGCGCCAACTGCCCTTGGGCCGATGCCACTTGCCCGTGCGCTTGCGCCAATTGCCCTTTAGCCTGATCGACGATTGCCTGAAATGGACGCGGGTCGATCTCGAACAGCACTTGACCCTTCCGAACGAACGATCCTTCCCGATAGTCCTGTTTCACTAGATAACCGGACACCTGCGGCTCTATTTGCGCGTTGGTATATCCGTCCAGCGTAGCTACCCAGTCGCCGTACACCGGCACATTCTTCTGGACCACCTCCACCACTCCTACATCTGGCGGCGGGGGCGGGGGCGGTGCTGCCTTATTCATACAACCCGTTAACGCCGCCGTCATTGCGGCCGCCATAAAAATGCCGGAGCGTCGGCTCTGGCGCAATCCCGTTTGCTTATTGATCAAGCCTTCAGTCCTCGAACCATCGGTGCATCACCCGCACTTGATTAATGATGCGGCTACCGTCTTTGAAGACACGGGAAAATTCCAGTCACAAGCAATTTCACTTGTAGAATCATGAGCTTAAAGAAAATCGCTTTTTTTGGCGTGGTATCGTGTTTTCGAAGGCAAAATTTGCCTCTCTTCAGGCCGCCTCGGTGTTTACCGCGGGCGGCTTTTTCATTTCTAGCTGAAAGGTCTTCATGTCCACACCTGTTTCCTTCGTATCTAAAACCACCGTCACCGCGCAGACGCTTCTGATGCCCGCCGATGAACTCGCCGCCTACGAAGCTCACATCGCGCGCCTCTTCGCCGAGTTCTCACCCGAAACCTATCGCGAAAAGGAACTTACCCAAAACATCGCCGATACCCTCTGGCGCGTCAATCGCACCATGGCCTTTTACACCGGCATCTTCGCCGTCGGTCAACGTGAGCTCGCTCCTCAATTTGCCAACGAGCCCGATGCCGTTGTGCGTAAATCACTCATTGATGCCCAAATCTTCATCAACTATCAGCGCCAACTCAAAAACCTCAGCACCGAGGAGAAGCGCCTTCGCGCCCAAGCCGAACAAGATCGCACCGAGCTCAAAGCGCTCATCGAGAAGCGTGTCAAAGATCATCGCAAGCAAATCGAAATCGCCTACGAACTCTACGAAAACGCTTATAAAGAAGGACTTCCCTTCAATCCCGCCGAGCTTGGGTTTGAATTTTCAACTCAGTATCTGCGCGATTTCAATCAGCAGGAGTGGAAACGGATTCATATCCGGGAAGGCAACTACTATACGTGGCTAAAGAAGCAGCAACCGAAAATCGCTTAAGAATTCTTAATCTAATCGTCGTCCTAGCCCTCTTCCTCGGCGCTTTGGCCCTCGTTTTGGGTAGCGAGATGCTCTCGGACTATGCCATCCATCCGCCTCGTAAGGGAGATCCTCGCTCCGATAGCGAACACGCGACCGCCATCGCCCGCCAAAACCATTCCTCCGTCGAATCGGTCAATATTCATGCTCCCGATGGCGTCGTTCTGCACGCTTGGTGGCTTGTGCCCGCCCATCCTTCGGGCAAGGTGGTCTTTGTGCTACACGGCATTGCCGATTCGTCAGTATCGGCGCTCGGGTTTGCACCGCTTTTCTTGGATCACGGCTATACAGTTCTCGCCCCCGATAGCCGCGGTCATGGTCAAAGCGGCGGGATCGCGACCTATGGCGTACTCGAAAGCCACGATCTTGTCGAGTGGGCCAACTGGGTCCGCCAGAAATCGGCATCGAACGCCATGTTTGGCCTCGGCGAATCGTTAGGCGGGTCCATTGTTCTGCAATCGCTACGCGCCGGTGCTCCCTTCCGCGCTGTTGTGGCCGAGTGCGCTTTCGCATCCTTCAAGGAGATCGCTCGCGAACGCCTGCGCCGCAGCGGGCACATTCCGGTGCTCCCCTCTCTGATCGTTTTCACCGGAATGGAGTATGTCAAGGTCCGTTATGGCGTCGATCTGTCACAGGCCAACACCGTTGCCGCCGTCGCCGGCGCCCATGTGCCGATGCTGCTCATACACGGCTTAGCCGACGACCGCACATCGCCCGAAAACTCACGCGAACTCGCCGCCGCCAACCCCCGTTGGACCCAACTCTGGCTCGTTCCCGGCGCCGGCCACACCGGCGCATACAAAACCGCCCCCGCCGAGTTCGAACGCCGCGTCCTCGCCTGGTTCTACACCCCGGACATGTCAAGAGCTACGCTGAAAGAAGGACATGATTATGCCCCCATTATGCCCCCGCCGGAGCAGTCCGTTAACAGCGAGCTTCGTCACATCGCCGATCTCATCATCGATAACATGAAGGACGTGCCGCCGGAGATCATTGCGACCATGCCCAGTGATGGCGCAAGCCAGCATGATCACTACATCTACGGGTGGCCCAAGAAAGAAGAATGACCGCGCTTGACCGCGGCACTCCACGTCAAACCATTCCATAACCTCGTCGATGGTGGCGCCGGATTCAAGGTTCTCAAAAACGGCAGGACTTGAGACAAGCGGAATTGCCTAGCGGCAATCTGTGCGCGTGTCCGTTTTGCACCCGCTGCTACCATTACTCTTGCCCTGCGTTACGTAACGGGTTACGGTTCGGGATGATACGAACGATACGCCATAAGGGGCTGAAACGCCTTCACGAAGACGACGACCCGCGCGGCGTCATCGCCGAACACGCTGACAAGCTCCGCGATATTCTCGCGAGGCTCGACGCTATTCTAGTCGCGGCCGATATGGACGTGCCGGGTTTAAGGCTGCACCCGCTCAAAGGTCGAGAGAAAGGCTTTTGGGCGGTAACGGTTCGCGCAAACTGGCGGGTCATTTTCCGCTTTGCTGACCATGACGCCTTCGATGTTGATTACGTGGACTACCACTGAAAAGGAGACTGAACTGTGCCGATGAAGAACCCACCCCATCCCGGAGGCTTTGTACTCCGTCAGTGTCTTGAGCCTTTAGGCTTGAGCGTCACGGACGCCGCCGCCGCTCTTGGCGTCACGCGCACCACGCTATCCGAACTGGTGAACGAAAAGCGCGGCATATCGCCGGAAATGGCCGTGCGCCTGTCTAAGGTTTTCGGCGGCAGCGCCGAAAGCTGGCTTATTCAGCAAGCGCAGTACGACCTTGCCCAAGTTCGACGCGGCCGCATCAAACTCAAGCGTCTTGAACTCGCATGATCCGCATTGTCTCCCGCTGCCGCATACGTGTATCTTTGAACACCCATGCCCCGCTCACTTTGCCGGGAATGCTTTCGACGGCGGGACATTCGGACCAATCAAGACGAGCCATGTTCTTACCCTCTTCATCGTAGCTATGAGCAGGTTTCTTAGTCATCCTCCACCGCCGCTCTCGGTCCCGCTCCCGCCGCAGCCGCTCGCAAATACTGCACCGGCCAAGTCTCCGCCTTCCCTAACTCACCGGCCGCCCGGATCGCCCAATAAGGCTCGCGCAAAAATTCCCGGGCCAGCAGGACCATATCCGCCTGGCCACTCTGTATGATGTGGTCGGCTTGCACCGGGTCCGTGATCATACCCACCGCCCCCGTCGACAGGCCCGTCTCTCGCCGTATCCTCTCGGCGAACGGTGTCTGATACCCAGGTGCCACCGGAACCTTTACATTGGGGATCGCCCCTCCCGACGATACGTCCATCAGGTCCACGCCGTGCGTGGCCAGCACCCGCGTCAACTCTACCGATTGATCTATATCCCAACCGCCTTCCGTCCAATCGGTCGCCGAGATGCGGACGAACAAAGGCTTCCGCCAGACCGCCCGCACCGTATCGACCACCTCCACCAGCATTCGCATGCGATTGTCAAGCGATCCGCCATATTCATCCGTCCGGTGATTACTCAAAGGCGAAAGAAATTCATGTAGCAGGTAGCCGTGCGCCGAATGTATTTCGATTACGTCAAAGCCCGCTCGCCCGGCCCGCACCGCCGCTACGGCAAAACACGCCTGAATGCGGCTGATGTCGCCCTTCGTCATCTCGCTGGGGTGAGGATATTTGCTCGAAAAGGGCAGCGCACTCGGCGCAAACACGTCGCTCCATCCGCCTTCCTCTGGCTTTATGACGCCGTCGCCATCCCATGGCCGCTTAGTGCTTGCCTTGCGTCCCGCGTGCGCCAATTGGCTGCCTGCATACGCCCCTTGCGAATGCAGGAAATCAACGATGCGGCGAAGCATCTCAATGTGTTCGTCTTTCCAAATCCCCAGGTCTTGCGGACTGATTCGGCCTTCGGGCGACACCGCCGTCGCCTCCGTGAACACCAGCCCCGCGCCGCCCACAGCCCGGCTGCCCAGGTGAACCAGATGCCAGTCGCTGGCGAAACCGTCTTGGCTCGAATACTGGCACATCGGCGAGACCACGATGCGATTGCGAAACGTCAATCCGCCTAGCATGAGCGGTGAAAACAGGTTAGGAATAGGCTCCATTCCCGTTCGATGTTCGCCGCCGCCAATTTAGTCGCTCAAAAGCAAGGGACCCGGGATACCCGACACCGCACGGTCAGGAACTTGGTCCCATTTGCGCGATCTCCTTAATATGACGGAGGCCGCAGCGCGACCAGTTCTAAAGCTGCACCACGAAATTACTCAATTCGCCGCCGTATGGCGGCCCGACGTCATCTTGCAATGGAGGGCCAGGCCAACTAGCTATAAAAGCCTTTTGCTCCGTATACCTGATCATGAAGTTTGCTCCCGGCCGATGATTCGCGAAATTGCCTCTGTTACTGTTGCATCTTAAACTTCAAATGACTTTGATGCTTAGGCTCGCCATCGCCTGGATTGCGTTTCTGGGCCTTTGGCTGGTGTTTGCGTTTCAGGTCACTCTTAGCGAATTGATTGTGGGTGGCGTCGCTTCCGCGATGGCGGTCGCTTTCGGATGGATCACGTTCCGCGTAGCGCCGCCTTGTTTCGAACCGCGGCTCCGCTGGCTTGTCCAAATATGGCGACTGGTTCCAATGATCCCGATCGATCTGTGGCTGTTGCTGAAACATTTGATTCGTCAGATCGCCGGCAAATCATCACGATCCTCTTTCGAGGTCACAAGCTTCCAGGCGGTTGGCGGCGATTGCCATGCGGCGGCACAACGGGCACTTGCGATTTTATTTGTCAGCACGACACCGAATTCGGTTGTTCTCGACATAGACTGTCAGGGAAAAGTCTTGTTTTTCCATCAAATGGAACCGGCCGCCGTGCCGGAACTTCTTCGAAGACTGGAGAACTAATCTTATGTGGACGCTGGCAGTCATCGCTCTCCTGGCTTGCATGATCGGTCCATTCGCCCGGTGTGTTCACGGGGATGCTGTCAGTAGGCTAGTCGCACTGGAAGCGGGAAGCTCGATGAGCGTAGTGATATTGCTGGCGCTCGCCGAAGCGTACCATCAGCCTCCATTTGTGGACATTGCGTTGACCCTCGCGCTCCTCACGTTCGGCGCCGGATTGGTGTTTGCCCGGTTCTTGGAGCGCTGGCTGTGAATTTAGGTGAGATCGTCGTGCTTGTCCTTCTTGCCGTTGGTGTCCTTTGTTTTGCTATGACATCGATTGGTCTGTTGGTCAGCAAAGACCTGTATGACCAGATTCACTACTTGGCTCCTGGATCAATCGTCGGGTCAATCGCAGTTGTTCTCGCCGTGCTGGTACTTGAAGGATTGTCACAATCCGGCGCTAAGGCAATTTTGATCGCAAGTTTGCTGCTGTTCTCTAATCCCGTGTTATCGCATGCAACCGCCCGGGCCGCCCGCGTGAGACGCAATCAGCAGGTCCTACCGAAGCCGGGTGAAAATGTCCCCGTTGCCAAGGAACGGCAATGAGCGACCGGGTGCTACAGGATGCCATTCTGCTGTTTGTGGCTGCCGCTGGTACGGGAGTGGTCTTTACTCGCGATCCGGCCTCGCAGGCAATCGTCGTAAGCTTCTATGGGCTTGTCCTCGCCATCCTCTTTTTCGTTTTTCAGGCTCCAGATGTGGCGTTATCGCAAATCGTTGTCGGGGCTTTAGCCCTTCCGCTAATGATTCTGCTCGCTTTGGCAAGAGTCAAAAAGCAGGGGCCGAAGTCGTGACCCGATCGGTCCGCAAAATCGCTTTTGCGATCTTGGCGGTAGCGCTTGGCTGGACATTTTTTCTCGCTTATCGCCAGCTTCCGCCGCTTGGCCTTGTAAAGAGCAGTTACGGCGACCTCGTGAATAGGATCACGGTTCCGGAACGGCACGTCACGGATGCGGTCACGGCAGTGAATTTTGACATTCGTGGTTTTGACACGCTGGGCGAAGAATTCATTCTCTTCACTTCCGTCATGGGAACCGTGCTGCTGATGCGGCGTCAAAAAGACGAACCTGCGGGAGACCATGAGGATCAGGCCCCCGGACGTGCCGTACCGCCCGCGAGTGATGCCATTCGAGTAACTAGCCTTGCCCTGGTGCCCGTTACGGTATTGTTCGGACTCTATGTCATCACCCATGGGCAGATCACCCCCGGAGGAGGCTTTCAGGGCGGCGTGATTCTTGCCTCTGCGCCAATTCTGCTCTACCTTTGCACGGAGTACCGCCAACTACGGCGCATACTTCCTCTTCGGCCGATCGCTATTTCGGAGGCCATAGGGGCCGCAACGTACATTCTGATTGGAGCGCTTGCACTGGCCCTCGGTGGCGTATTCCTACAGAACATGTTGCCGCTTGGAAAGAGCGGCACCGTTACGGCAGGCGGTATGGTGCCGCTAATCGATATGGGAGTCGGATGCGAAGTAAGTGCCGGATTGGCGATCGCCCTCCTGGTGTATTTGGAGGAGCTGATCGAGGCGAAAGAACAATGAATCATCTCCCTTACGTAGTGGCGGGGTGGCTCTTCCTGGTGGGACTTTACGGAGTGGTGACCAGCCGTAACCTGATTCATTTGTGTATCTGCGTAGGAGTGATTCAGTCGTCGAGTTACGTTCTCCTTCTTAGCATCGGTTACAGAGCAGGACGCGTCGCGCCCATCTTTGTCAATATTCCAGCAAACACGCCAGCCGTCGATCCGGTGATGCAGGCGCTGATGTTGACCGACATCGTGGTGGAAGTGACTGTTATGGCGCTCCTCCTGGCCCTTGCTGTGCAGATCAACAAGCGGCATGGCACGCTCGATCCGGATCGCCTTTCCGGGGTCTCCGGATAGTGCACTCACTCCCAGTCATCCCCGTCGTTCTTCCACTCTTCACAGCAGCTCTATTGGCTGCATTGTCAAAGGTAATCTCGGGTCGAGTTTCGCAACTACTCGCAATTACCAGCGCCCTCGCCGTTCTCACCATCAGCCTTTTTCTCCTCCAGCGGTCTGCATTGCAGCCCATCGTCTACTGGTTTGGGGACTGGCGCCCACGCAACGGCATTGCTCTCGGAATCTCCTTTGTGATCGATCCAATCGGGGCAGGTCTGGCGGCCTTCGCGGCTCTACTGACCATTGGTGCGTTCGTGTTCTCCTCGCAGTATTTCGATTCCGTCGGAAATCACTTTCATGCCTTGATGCTCGCGTTTCTGGGAGCAATGTGCGGGTTTTGTCTTACCGGCGACCTCTTTAACTTGTTCGTCTTCTTCGAATTGATGAGCGCTGCCGCTTTCGCACTTTGCGGCTACAAAACGGATGATCCCGGCAGTTTGCAGGGGGCCCTAAATTTCGCTGTGGTCAATACCATCGCGGCATACTTCGTGCTGACTGGCATCGGCTTGATCTACGCCCGAACTCAGGCTTTGAACATGGCGCAAATTGGGCGAACTTTAGCCTTAGGCCCGATCGACAATTTGGTGCTGGTTGGCTTCGTGTTCCTAGTTTGCGGCTATCTCGTGAAGGCAGCTATCGTGCCT
>JBARMQ010000130.1:0-11143 GCA_049802535.1 Bryobacteraceae bacterium
TTGCGCTTCTGAGGAACCCGCGCAAAACGGGCACGGGAACGAGCATGACACCCAAAATACTGGCGAGTTCCTCTCCTGCGTGGTGGCACGCAGCCGTGCCCTTTGCGCTTCTGAGTCCGGTTTAAAGCCGGTGGCGCGAGTTGCGCGCGCCGCCTCTACCGGACCTTGCGATTCTGTTGTGCGGCGAAGTTCTTCATAACCGTGGAGCGTGTGAAATGGCCATTGCAGATCGACTACATAGACCGGTACTGGTGTTAAACGCCAGTTTCGAGCCGATTAACATCTGTGCGGCTCGCCGCGCCCTGGTCCTTATTCTGAAGGGTGTCGCCTCCGCCGAGGAACTCGCTCCGTCTCACGTCCATTCCGCCCGCCGCACGATGGGTGTTCCTTCGGTCATTCGGCTGCTGGAATACCGCCGTATTCCACATCAGACTCGCGCGCTATCGCGCAAGAACATTCTGATGCGGGACCGTTACACGTGCCAGTACTGCCATAAGACGCTGCCTTCGGGGGAAATGACGCTGGACCATGTGGTTCCCCGCTCCCGCGCGGGCGAAACCACCTGGGAAAATCTGGTCGCCTGCTGCCATCCCTGCAACAATCGCAAGGGCAATCGAACACCGGACGAGGCGGGAATGAAGCTGCTTCGCCTTCCCCGCCCGTTCAGCCTTCACACCAGCCGTCACCTGATGCGCTTGTTGGGACGTAGCGACGATCAGTGGCGCAAGTATCTGTTCTACGCCGATTAGCCTCGCTGCCGGTAAAATGGGCTTTCCGCCCATCCTCCGATGAAGTATCACGTCACCCGTCTTGCACTCGCGTTAACCATCCTTGGCGTATGGCTCTATGCAGCCGATCCTTGGAGTCACAGCGCACTCAAATGGAACGACAGGGACGTGCAGCGAATCCTTTACAACTCCCCGTGGGCGCATGGAACGAGCGCCAATTTCGACATCCTCGAGAAACTAGCGGCTGAAGCCGATAACACGCCGCCAGACATTCCGATCGGTGGCGAAAACGCTGGCCTGCCGGGCAGTCCGCACAGTTGGGATGGCGGAGTCGGCCGTCCGCATAGCGGTCCGCCCACGCTCCCGTTAACCATTCGTTGGGAAAGCGCCCTTCCTGTGCGCGAGGCCCTGCGCCGTGAGCAATCGGATGGGCACGCCGCCCCGGTGCAGTATGAGAAGGATTATGCCATCGCCTTGATCGGCATCTGGCCGGCGGCGAAGGCCCCTGAGAAACAGGCGCCCGACAGCGCCGTCCTGCCGAAAGTGGATGACCCCGAAGAAACATCCAAGCCTCAGTCTCAGCCTGACCTGGGCCATATGCGCGAGGCACTAATGGGCCAAGCGCACATTACCGTGCCGGGCAAGGATCCTTTGACTCCTGAATATGTGGACCTCGATCCCGCTACCGGCACGATCACCATCTACTTCCCACGGAACCCACTGCTCACGTTGAACGATAGCGAAGCGACTTTTCGGACGCGCTTCGGTCCGATGGTTCTGGAACAGAGGTTTCGCCTTCGCGACATGGTCTACGAAGGCAAACTGGCGCTGTAGACGGCAAAGAGCTCACTCGGCACGCAAGGCGTCAGCCGGGTTGACTGAGGCCGCGCGGCGCGCTGGAACATAACTCGCCAGCAAGGCTGCTAAAGCAAGAATCAACATTACTCCGCCCAGCGTCGGAACGTCCCAGGACGTGACGCCGAACAGCAGTTTGCGGATCAGCAGGGCTGCGGCTATTGAACTGACCAGCCCGCCGGCTAAGCCGCGCACGGTCAAGCTGCCTGCTTCCTTCAAGATGAGCTCGTAAACGTCGGAGTGGGCGGCGCCCAACGCCATACGAATGCCCACCTCTCTGGTTCTCTGGCTCACCGAATAGGCGATCACTCCATAAAGCCCTACCACGCCGAGAAGTAGTGCCACTGCCGCAAACCCGCCCACCAGCCAAGCCGCCGAGCGATGCAAATAAGCAGAAGGCGAATTGTCAATCCGCTCTGCCATGGTTGTCTGATCCGGAATACCAATGTCCGGATCGATCTTGTGAACGGTGGCGAGCATTGCCGGCAGCACGGAGGCTTCCGCTTGCGAGGTGCGCGCCAAGACCGTAAAGTAAGGGTCGGGGCTTTGTTCGAATGGCAGATACTCGGCAGGCCAAATATCCGCGTCCAGCGGACCCTCGCGAACATTATCGACAACGCCTACAATCTGCCGGATCGATTTGGGTGTCAAGGCATCGTCTCCAATCCGTTTGCCAACGGGATCTTCGCCGGGAAAATATTTCTCCGCCAGCGCCTGATTGATGATTGCTACTTTGGGCTTTGCGGCGTCGTCACTAGCGGTGAAATAACGCCCTCTTAGCAAGCGCGCATTGAGAGTCCGGAAATAGTCGGCGCTGACATCGCGTTCATTCACCTCATTGTGTTCACCGTGATAGGGGCGGCCGACAAACCGAATCCAATCCGTATTACCGTTGAAGCTGACCGGAGGCACACTGGTAATCCCAACGGAAGTGATGCCAGGCAGAACCGAAAATCGTCTCACGATCTCGCGGCCGAGCGCGACTTGCTGTAGGTCCTTCCCATATGTCAACTGCGGAGCGGCTATATCGGTGCTTGCCAAATGGCTGGCTTCAAATCCGAGATCGACATGAAGCAGCTTAACCAGGCTCTTCCCAAGCAGTCCCGCGCCTACCAGCAGTACCATCGCAATGGCCAATTCGAAAACCACCAGATTCGCTCCCAGGCGGCGCCACGCGACTCCGGCCGAGCCCCGGCTGCCCTCTGCAAGACCTCCGCGCAAACGGGAAAACAAAAGGTGCACGCTGGGAATCACGACAAATATAGCGGCCGCGATCAAGGCGGCTAAAGCGGTAAATGCAAGCACGTGGCTATTGACTGCCAGCCCTTTCAAATATGGCGCACGCCACATCATGGCCGTCGGGATCAACTTCACGAACAGCTTGATGGTCCAATCCGCTAACAGCAGGCCCGCGACGCAGCCGGCGGTAATCAAAACGGCGGACTCGATTGCAAACTGAGCTATGAGACGCCCCGACGATGCACCCATGGAACGTCGAATTGCAATTTCGCGGCGCCTGCCTTCCGACCTTGCCAATAACAAATTAGCTACGTTGACGTAGGCGATCAGCAGCAGCAATATGCCGCCGGCCAACAGCACTAACAGAATGGGCCGAACTTCTCCCACAACGACTTCGTGCAGCGGCAAGACGCTTGCCCATTGGCCGCGATTCGAGTCCGGGTATTGCGCCTCCAGTTGCTGCGCGATGGAAGTCATATTGGCGAGCGCAGCCTGGACCGAAATCCCGTCCTTAAGCCGCGCGATCGCCTCCATGTTGTGGCAGGTCCGGCGGTCCTCGCACGAACCGCTAGCGTGGAGCGGCGTCCAAATTTCCGCTTCGCCTCTGGGCGCAAATTGGAAGGTCGCCGGCAGCACCCCGATAACGGTGTATGGCGCCCCGCTCAACCGAATAATTTGGCCAATGATATTCTTCGCGGCGCCGAACCGTTTCTGCCACGCCCCGAAGCTTAAGATCACCGTATTCGGAGTTCCCTTCAAATCCTCGCCAGCATAAAAGTCGCGGCCCATGACCGGCTTGATTCCAAGAGTGCGAAAGAAGCCGTCGCTCACTCGTTCACCACGAACAGGTTCAGCCCCTCCCCCAGAATTCAGTAAATAACCGCCGCCTGTATAAGCATCAAGCGAGCTGAAGACCCGATTCATCTTGCGCCAGTCGAGGAAGTCGAGATAAGAAAGATCGGCGCGCGGAATCATGGCGTTGCGTTCAGTGACGTGAACCAGCCGATTCGGATTCGGGTAGGGCAGAGGCCTAAGAAGAGCCGCATCCACAAACGCGAACAGAGCCGCGCTTGCGCATAAGCCGAGCGACAGCATCAACGTAGCAATGGAGGTAAATCCAGGGCTCCGGCGCAACTGCCGAATGGCGAAGCGTATATCCCGCAAGACCGACTCGACGGTGGGGATAGTGCTGCGATCGCGATAAGCCTCTTTAGTGACCTCTATTCCACCCAACTTCAAGAGGGCCTCGCGGCGTGCCTGACCCGGTGTCATGCCCGAACGAAGATTGTCCGAGGTGTGCAGATCCAGATGAGAATTTAGCTCGTCGGCAAGTTCTCGCTCCCGCTTGCGCTTCCGGAAAACACCGCCGAAGCGCAGCAGCCATGCGCGTACCGGCTTCATGCCAGATCCTTCAGCGGCGAAAGGAATCGCGCCAGAATAGCCGTTGTCTGCTCCCACTCCTCGGTCGCTTTTTCAATCTGTTTGCGTCCTACGCGCGTTAGCTTGTAATACTTTGCTTTGCGATTATTCTCCGAAACTCCCCATTCCGAGGTAATCGCGCCTTCCTGTTCCAGTTTCAGAAGCGCCGGATACAGCGTGCCGTAGTTCAACGACAGCAAGTTACCGCTGGTCTGTTCAATGCGGCGGGCGATCCCATACCCATGCAGCGGGCCCAACGTTTCAATGGTTTTCAGAACCATCAAGGCCAGCGTGCCCTGCCAAACATCTGCTTTATCGCTCATCCGTTCGCTCCCTTTGGTTGCCCATACATATCCTGGCACAGTTAATATGGGGAAGCAATAGGTCGGGCTAGGCACCCTAATTTCAAAGGTCGTCTTTGCCGGAATAACCACAACTTGCGCGCCTTGCGAGGCCAAAGCGGGCTAGAGCGCAAAAGTCCGAGCGTTAGTCACGAAGCGGGGTTAAGCTTTAAGCCCATTTAGAAATCTCCTGAGTGAGCGGCGCACGAGCGCGCGAAACTCGCCGCGTTCAAGGTTAATGCGGCCGCCAAGGTACAGCGTGATATATCCGTGCGTCAGCGACGTCGTGGCAAATACAACCTCCCAAACGTCGTCGCGTTTCAGAAACCCTTGCGCCATGGCATCCGCTATGGCGTCCGCAGCCAGGTTCATGGAAGGCGATTTTCGCGCCCGAAAGTCCGTTGGAAACCTTCGTGCTCCCGGCCGCGCGGCCGAAAAAACATATTCAAACACCCGCGGACGGTCTAACGCGTAATCGAGATAGGCGAGCGAGCTGTTGATAAATCGAGCCTCCGGTGAGCCGGTCTCCGGTACCGCCGCGAGATAGCCCGCCAGCTTTTCAAACTCCCGGTCGGTGATGGCCGTCAGCAGAGCTTCCCGGCTGGGGAAGTGATGATAGATCGCCATCGGAGTAATGGCTACTGCCGCGGCGACCCTGCGCATAGTGACCGCGGCCGCGCCTTCGCTTTCCAAGATGGCGAGAGCCGCGTCGGCGATCAGTTCGGAGGTAGTTTGTTTCTCTGCGGTATACACTGTACAGCTACAACTGTGCAGTGTATACCAAACGCTTGTCTAGCCCCGCAGGCGTCAAGCGCTTTTCGGTTTGAAAAAGCTTTGCTCGTCGGCGGATGGTCCATACATGCCGGGAATTTCCACGTCATTCAGGCGGAGGAATACGCTTAACTGCCCACGATGATGGATCAAATGATTCAACACCATGCTTCGTAATACAGCCGTCCGCGGCATCGCCATCATCGTTCTGCCATTAACTTTGAACGTCCAAATTCCATTCCAACGTTCATCGTTGGCCGCCGCTATCTTTTCGCGTGCCGCCGCTACGCTCTTGTCGAAAATGTCGAGCAATTCCTGCTGCGATGTGGCAAGCCGCGGCTTAAATTGGCTGGGATCCATATCCAACTCGTCCTGGTCCAGGGTCATCACCGCCCAATCGGGCAATTCCGCGATATGAGTGGCCAACAGGCCAAGACTCATCGATTTATCGTGCGGCTTAAAACTTAAATTTGCATCGGGAACGCGCTCCAGCATCTTGCGCGTATTTTTCATCTCGTTGTCGAACTCCGGCAAAATCGCCTGGCCAAATGACATGTGCTTGTCTCCTATAAATTAGGTCTTACAGAAAACAATATCAGGCGCTATTGCTGCTACTGCTGCTGCTGTTGTTGTGAACCTTGCAGCGGACCGATAAGCGGTTGCTCTTGGACCTTTTCAACAAGAATCGACCAGTCCTCGGGCATTGGCAGCTCTTGATCCAGCGGCGGCGGAGCTTCCGACGGCGATACTTGGACGGCGACGATCAGTTCGCTGGATGTTGTTCCACGATAAACGCCTTTGGTCGGGGGTACATCGGCGTAATCGCGTCCAATTGCCGAGCGGATATGCCTGTCGCCTTCAAGTAGTGAATTCGTGGGATCGAAACCAACCCATCCCAGGTGCGGCAGCAGCGCCTCGACCCAGGCGTGGGTAGCGCCTTCGACCGAACGGTCGCGGTCTCCGGTGCGATGGTAGAGATAGCCGCTCACGTAACGGCAGGGGATCTTCACGCTACGCACCAGCGCAATCATGATGTGTGCGAAATCCTGACAAACTCCCTTCCGCGACTGTAAAGCATCGTCAATCGGCGAGTCTACTTTGGTGCTCTTGGGGACGTAATCAAACCATTCGTAGACGCCGCGGTTAATTTCATGCAAGAGGCTTAGCGGATCGTCGCGCCGGCGAATATTCAGCGCCTTCGCGAGTTCCACCAGCGCCGGCGTCGGCTGCGCAAACTCGCTGGGCAGCAGCATCTCCCAGTAGTCGCCGTTTGCCACCATATTGTCCAATTCAGGCCACGCATCTACGCCCAAAGCCGGCGGAACCGGGCCGCCATGTTGAAGGTCGACTAGCGACTCGGCAATTACAACTAATTGCGAGTGCAGGCCGGGAATATCAAAGTGATGAATATTGTTGCCCAGGTAATCGCGAAAAGAAAACACGCGGCATCGCGGACTAACTGAGAGATGAAATTGCAGACACCGTTGATTTCCATCGCTACGCGGATGCATGCGGGTTTCGGTAACACTCTCCGCAACCGGTGATGCATAGCGGTACTTAGTAAGGTGCCTGATCTGATAGAACATTTTTGTTTGCTAGCCGGCCAGCGCGGAATCAATCGAGTAGTTGATGTAAACCTGGTAGATGTTTTGGTGAATTTCCTGGCATTGGCGCTGGATGCCCTGAAGATAAGCGTTCACTCCCTGCCCCACGATTTCGGAAACGTCGGCAAAACTGAGTGACGATTGCAACCGGCCCGCCAGCCGAGTCAAAGTCGCAGCACGTCTCTTACCGCCCTCGCCGTGAATCGCCTCCAGCGCGTCCTGCAGCGTGTCGATGGCATAACCGACCGAATGCGGAAATTCTTTGTTCAGCAGCAAAAATTCCAGAATGCGCTCGGGATGCAGGTCGGCTGTATATACGCGGCAATACGCTTCAAATGCTGTACAGGACCGTAGAAGTCCTATCCATTCGAGATATTCGTTGCCTTCTAAGCGATCCGGATGCGCTAAAAACTCGCTGGTATAAACATCCAGCAGCGCGGCGATGGCGGAAGCACGTTCAATGAATCTGCCAAATTGAATGAATTGCCACCCCTCGCCATGGCTCATGGTCGAATCGGTCACGCCTTGGAAAAGATAAGTGCCGTCATGAACGACTTGGAGGAAATCGGAAAGCTGCGACCCGTGAGAGTCGTCGATGTTCGCCGCGGTGACTTCGTGGTACAGCCGGTTGAGTTCCTGCCATTGCTCGCTGCTGATCTGTTCGCGCACTTGCCGGGCGTTTTCTCGAGCCAACATGATGCAGGAGACGATGGACGGGCGCTTCTCCACGTCAAAGATCATAGTGCTGGCAAGCCGGTAGGGATCGCCGGTCCACTCGACTTTGGGCGGATTGCCCAGACTCTTAAGGACACGCTGCCAACGGCGGTCGACGCTCGAAGCAGATTCGTCTAACATCAGGGTGAGGTTGACGTCGATGATGCGCGCGGTATGTTCGGCGCGCTCCAAATAACGGCTCATCCAGTACAAGCTATCGGCGACGCGGGAAAGCATAGGCTAGTCGTTCACCACCCAGGTGTCCTTACTGCCGCCGCCCTGTGATGAATTCACCACCAGCGACCCTTTACGCAGCGCGACGCGGGTCAGGCCGCCGGGCACGATCGTCACCTTGTCGCCGAACAAGATGTACGGCCGAAGGTCTACGTGCCGAGCTTCCATCTGGTTATCAAAAAGGCATGGCGCGCGGGAAAACAGGACAGTTGGTTGTGCAATGTAATTGCGCGGATCCGCCGAAATGCGGCGTTTGAATTCCTCCCGTTGTTCGGCCGTCGAGTGCGGGCCGATGAGCATGCCGTAACCACCCGATTCGCCGACCGCCTTGACCACCAGCTTGTCCAGATTGTCCAAAGTGTATTGCCGCTGGGCGGGATCCGTCATCAAATAGGTCTCGACGTTGGCGAGAACGGCTTCTTCGCCCAGATAGTATTTGATGATGCGCGGTACGTAAGCGTACAGCGCCTTATCGTCGGCAACGCCGGTGCCCAATGCGTTCGCGAGCGTGACGTTCCCGGCGCGATACGCGTTAAAAAGCCCGGCGACGCCCAAAATGGAATCAGACCTGTAAGCCAACGGATCGATGAAATCATCGTCGATGCGCCGGTAAATCACATCCACACGGCGCAGGCCCGTGGTGGTCCGCATATAGACGATGTTGTCGTGCGTAACCAGGTCGCGCCCTTCCACCATCTCAATGCCCATTTGCCGCGCTAGATATGCGTGCTCAAAATAGGCCGAATTGAAGACGCCGGGCGTCAGCAGCACGATGGTCGGTTCTGGCCGGCCTTCGGGCGCGAGCGATCGCAGTGTTCCCAGCAACGATTGGCTGTAATGTTCGATCGGCCGGACCGTGCAGAGCCGAAAAAGCTGCGGGAAAATACGCTTCATCACCAGCCTGCTGGTCAGCATGTAAGAGACACCGCTGGGAACGCGCAAATTGTCTTCGAGAACGACAAATTCCCCGCTTTGCAGGCGGATGAGATCGGTTCCCATCACGGCAATATGCACGTTTCGGGGCACTTGCATGCCGCGCATCTGGCGGCGGAAATGCTTGCAACTATAAACAATCTCGCGCGGCACGACGCCTTCTGAGAGGATGCGGCCCTCGTTGTAAATATCGTGTAGGAACAGGTTCAGCGCGGTGGCGCGCTGGGTCAAGCCGCGCTCGATGCGCGCCCACTCAGAAGAGGTAATCAGGCGCGGCAACAGGTCGTGTGGGAAAATCCGCTCGGTACCCTCCTGGCGGCCGTAAACCGTAAACGTAATGCCCTGATTTAGGAAGGCCAGATCGGCAGATTGTTTGCGGCTGCGCAGTTCGTCGAGCGACAGAGTTAAAAAATACTCCAGCAGCTCCTTATATTGAGGCCGCGTTTCGCCCGCGCTGTCGAACATCTCGTCAAATGCGCTATCGAGCTGGTAGTTCTGCAACGCTGGAGCATCTAAGGTCTTGGTTCCACCGGCAGGCGTCATGAATGAGTTCAGTATAGAGCCCTTCGTGGCCTCAGACAGGTTGCCCGACGCGGGAACAAACGAGAGGTCGCGAGCTTCGACGGGGAATTCTCGACCTTATCTCACCGTTATGGCGCTGTCAACAAGAATCGCTCGCGCTCATGATGACTTGACTGATACTAGAAACGTGGTTATTTCCTCTCCGCCCAACGCTGCGTTGCCCGCCGACCGAGTCAGTCCTCAGGAGCGGCGGCGGATTCTTGTCATCGATGACGAGGCCGATATACGCGAAAGCCTGGAACTGCTGCTGACTGGTGAGAACTACACCGTTGATCTCGCTGAGAACGCGACAGCCGGCATGCAAAAGTTCGATTCGAGCAGCTACGACCTGGTTTTGCTCGACCTGATGATGCCGGACCGCTCCGGGATGGAAGTGCTCACCGATATTCGCCAGCGGGACGTCGAAACGCCAGTCTTTATGTTGACGGCGTATGGATCGGTCGAGGTCGCGGTGCGGGCGCTTAAAACGGGCGCGAACGATTATTTCGCCAAGCCCTGGGACAACGAAAAGCTACTGATCGAAATCGACCGCATGATCGCGCGCGGACGCCTGGAACGCGAGAACACGCAACTGAAACGCGCGTTGAAGCAGCGGTACGCCTTTCCGAACATTGTGGGAAAGAGCGACCGGATGCTGAAACTGCTGGATCAGGTCGCGCAAGTGGCGCCGAGCCGCGCGACGATTTTGATTAGCGGCGAAACCGGCACGGGTAAGGAACTGATCGCCAAAGCCATCCATGCCCACTCGGCACGAGCGGACCAGACCTTTGTACCGGTCAACAGCGGATCGCTGCCCACGGAACTGCTGGAGTCCATCCTGTTCGGACATATAAAAGGTTCGTTTACCGGCGCGGTCGCCAATCGCAAGGGATTATTTGAAACCGCCAACCGCGGCACCATTTTCTTTGACGAAGTCGGAACGATCGCTCCTGAAATTCAGGTGAAGCTTTTGCGCGTGTTGCAGGACCGCGAGTTTATGCCGCTTGGCTCAAATGAGAGCGTGCGCGTAGATGTGCGTATCTTGGCGGCAACCAACGCGGATCTGAAGAAGTTAGTGGACGACGGCAAGTTTCGCGAAGACTTGTACTACCGGCTTAACGTCATCAATCTGGCGCTGCCGCCGCTTCGTGAGCGCAAGGAAGATATTCCGTCGCTGATCGAGCATTTCTTTACGCGTTTCTGCCGGGAGAATGAGAAATTTCTTGATGCTGAACAACACTCGATCCTACGCTTCGAACCGGACGCGATGCAGATTCTGATGGAGCACAACTGGCCGGGGAATGTACGCGAATTAGAAAACGTGGTGGAGCGCGCGGTCGTATTGACGGTTGTAGCCCTGGTGCCCGCACACGTGCTGCCCGATCATCTGCAGCAAGCGAGCGGCCTCAAGATTTCGCGGGACACCAGCGGGAGCGTGGCGGCTGACGCTTCGCTATTTGAGATTGTGGCCGATTTTGAGCGGCGGAAGATTATCGAAACCCTGGACGTTTGCAACTACAGTCAAACGGAAGCGGCTGAAGCATTGCGTATTCCGCTATCGACCCTAAATCAGAAGATCAAGCGGCTTAATATTGAGATCAAACGCCGGACGACGATCTAGTACATCGTCCAGTTAATCCCTTTTAGTATTGCGGGCCCTTTGTTTCTTCGGCTGTTTGGGATGAGCGGCTTGGTATTCTTTGGTGGCTTCGATGATTCTCTTTAGCTGATCGGGTCCTTTGGT
>JBARMQ010000131.1:0-4977 GCA_049802535.1 Bryobacteraceae bacterium
ATTCAGGGCCGCGGCACGGTGGTGACGGGGCGAATTGAGAAGGGGATCTGCAAGGTGGGCGAGGAAATGGAGATCGTCGGTTTCCGGGACACGCGCAAGACGGTGGTGACGGGCGTCGAGATGTTCAAGAAACTGCTGGATGAAGGGCGGGCGGGCGATAACGTGGGGTTGCTGCTGCGCGGGATTGAAAAGACGGATGTGGAGCGCGGGCAGGTGCTGGCGAAGCCGGGATCGATCAAGCCGTTCAAGAAGTTTAAGGGTGAAGTGTACGTGTTGTCAAAGGATGAAGGCGGGCGGCACACGCCGTTTTTCAATGGCTACCGGCCGCAGTTTTACTTCCGGACGACGGACGTAACGGGTGTGGCGAAGCTACCGGAAGGCATGGAGATGGTGATGCCGGGCGACAACGTGCAATTGGAAATCGATTTGATCACGCCGATCGCCATGGACAAGGGGCTGCGGTTTGCGATCCGCGAAGGCGGACGCACCGTCGGCGCCGGCACCGTTTCCGAGATTTTGACAGCGTAGGCGATCGAAAACCATTTCAGAGGCGCTCGAAAAGAGCGCCTTTTGAATGAGAAAGCTATTCGAAAAGTGAAAATGAAAGAACGCATCCGTATCCGCCTCAAGGCGTACGATCATCGCATCCTGGATCAGTCGACGGGCGACATCGTCGATACCGCCAAACGAACCGGCGCCACAGTTGCGGGACCGATTCCGCTACCGACGTTGAAGAACCGGTACACGGTTTTGCGGTCGCCGCATGTGGATAAGAAGTCGCGCGAGCAATTCGAAATTCGTACGCATAAGCGTCTGCTCGACATTCTTGAGCCCACGCAGGAAACGGTGGATGCGTTGATGAAACTCGACCTGCCGGCAGGCGTGGACGTGGAAATCAAGGCGTTTGGAAAGAAGTAGCGGCTTTTTGAAGACGGCCGCGTATATTGAGACCCCAAGAGAACTGACAAGGGTATGAGCATGAGTCCAGGAATTCTCGGCAAGAAGATCGGCATGACGCAGGTGTTTACGGCGGAAGGCCAAGTGGTCCCAGTCACGTTGGTAAAGGCGGGGCCATGCGTGGTCACCCAGCGCAAGACGCCGGCGATTGACGGCTACGAAGCTGTGCAGTTGGGATTACTTGAATTCGCAAAAAAGCCGAACAAGCCGATGGAAAGCCACCTGAAGAAGTCTGGCGCGGAAGGCGTGAAGTACCTGCAGGAATTCCGTTTGGGTCAGGGCAACGGCGACATGAAGGCGGGCGACCGGGTGCTGATCGACGAGTTTAAGCCTAAAGATATCGTGGATGTCATCGGAACCAGCAAGGGCCGTGGCTTCACCGGTCTGGTCAAGCGGCATCATTTCCGGGGCGGCCCCGCGTCGCACGGTTCGATGTTTCACCGCGCCGCCGGTTCGATTGGCGCATCGAGCTTCCCCTCGCGCGTCTTTCCGGGCATGAAGATGGCGGGCCGCAGTGGCGCCGATCAAGTGACAGTGCGCAATCTGGAGATCGTCAGCGTGGATGCCGAGGAAAACGTGCTCGCGGTTAAGGGTGCGATTCCGGGCCCCAATGGCGGCTACGTAAAAATCCGCCGGGCCAGGCGGTAGGCATAGAGGCGAAAGAGATTAAAGAAGATGCCGAGTGTAGATATTGTTGACTTGAACAATTCGACCGTAGGTTCGCTGGACCTGGCGGACGCAGTCTTCGCCGCCGAAGTAAACGAAGCTTTATTGTATGAGGCCGTGCGCGCCTATACGGCAGCGAAACGTTCCGGCACGGCTGCTACCAAGACCCGCCATGAAGTATCGGGTTCGGGCAAAAAGTTGTGGAAGCAGAAGGGAACCGGACGGGCGCGTATGGGCTCCATCCGTTCGCCTTTATGGCGGCATGGTGGTACGGTACATGGACCGCAGCCCCGAAGTTACGCCTACAAGCTGCCGCGCAAGATGCAATTGGGCGCGTTACGTTCAGCGCTTTCGGCCAAGCTCCGGGACGGCGAGTTAAAAGTGGTGCAGTCGTTCGAACTCGCTGACCACAAGACCAAGAGCATGATGCATGTTCTGGGCGCGCTCGAAGCGAAGAAGACAGTCTTGCTGGTGGAATTAGGTGAAAATTCCAAACTCACGCTGGCGTCGCGCAACCTGCCTGGCGTGAAGCTGGTTGTGACCAAAGCGGTCAGTGTCTACGATCTGCTGGCGCACCAGTCGGTGCTGGTCACTGAGTCGGCGGCGCGGAAATTGTCGGAGGCTTTAGCATAATGAACGTTTTCGACGTCATTCGACGCCCGATTATCACTGAAAAAGGGCACGCCAAACGCGAAGCCGAGCGCACCATGTGCTTTGAAGTGCACCCGGACGCGAACAAGATTCAAATCAAGCAAGCGGTTGAGACCGTGTTCAAGGTGAAAGTTGCCGCCGTCCGTACGAGCAACTTTGAGGGTAAGCTCCGGCGCCGCGGCCGTTTCTCCGGCTACGGTTCGGATTGGAAGAAGGCCTATGTCGTATTGGCTGGCGGCCAAAAGATACCCGAGTACGCGGATTTATAGGAAAGGAGGCGACTGAGCTATGCCGATTAAGAGTTTCAAACCAACGACCCCGACGCGCCGCTTCCAGACCTATCTGACGCGCGAGGATATTACTAAGGACACGCCTGAGAAATCGCTGGTTGAAGGCAAGAAAAAAACTGGCGGACGGTCGTCCAATGGGCGTATATCGAGCCGCTTCATTGGCGGGGGCGCCAAGCAGAGTTACCGCATCATCGATTTTCGGCGCGACAAGACGGTGGTGGCGAAGGTTGCCGCGATCGAATACGATCCCAACCGCTCGGCTCGCATTGCGCTGTTGCATTATGTCGATGGCGAGAAGCGCTACATCCTGGCGCCGGTAGGCCTCGAAGTCGGCCGTTCGGTGCAGGCTGGGCCGGAGGCCGATATTTTAGTTGGCAACGCGCTACCGCTCAAAAATATCCCGGCCGGCACGGTGGTCCACAACATTGAATTGAAGCCCGGTAAGGGTGGACAAATGGCCCGCTCGGCGGGAACGCAGGCGCAGTTGATTTCAAAAGAAGGCGACATCGCGCTTTTGAAGTTGCCTTCCGGCGAAGTGCGCAAAGTGCTGATTGAATGCATGGCAACGGTGGGACAGGTCGGCAATGTCGAGCATGAGAACGTGTCGCTTGGCAAGGCCGGACGCAGCCGATGGCTGGGACGCATGCCGCACAACCGTGGCGTAACCATGAACCCGGTGGATCACCCGCACGGCGGAGGCGAGGGCAAGACTTCAGGCGGCCGTCATCCGGTAACTCCTTGGGGCAAGCCGACGCGAGGCTTCAAGACTCGTAACAATAAGCGCACCGACCAGTGGATTGTGGCTCGGAAGGCGAAGAAGAGGTAGAGGTACATGAGTCGATCGCTTAAAAAAGGTCCGTTTACCGATACCCATCTTGCACGCAAGGTGGAAGTTCTGGCCAGCAAGAACCAGAAATCCGTAGTGAAAACTTGGTCGCGCCGCTCTACCATCGTGCCGGACTTTATCGGACACACCTTCGCGGTGCATAACGGCAAGAAATTTATCCCGGTGTACGTCACCGAAAACATGGTGGGACACAAGTTGGGTGAATTTTCACCAACCCGTACGTTTAAAGGCCACGTCGCGAAATCGACCGAGAAGGGCGCGAAGTAAACATGGCAACCGAAATCGAAACCCTTGCGAAGGCCGAAGCCCGGTACGTGCATGTGTCGGCACAGAAGGCGCGTTTGGTCATCGACATGATCCGGGGTCGCCAGGCTGGCGAGGCGATCAATATTTTGGGCGCGGTGAATAAGCGGATTGCGCCGGCGGTGGAAAAGGTGCTTCGCTCAGCGATTGCAAACGCTGAGAGCAAGTCAGAGGACGTCGATGTCGACAAGCTGTTTGTCGCCGAAGCATATGTCAATGAAGGACCGCGGCAGAAACGCATCCGTCCCGCTCCGATGGGTCGTGCGTACCGCTACCAGCGCCGCACATCGCACATCGTTGTCAAGCTGGGCGAGCGCGAGACAGCGGAAGCGAGCGAGGAATAGAGAATGGGTCAGAAAGTACATCCTTACGGTTTTCGCTTAGGCGTCACCAAGACCTGGCGTTCCCGATGGTTTGCCAAGCAGGACTATTCAAAGCTGCTGCATGAAGATTTAGAACTGAAGGCATCGCTGCTCGGCAGACTGAAGGCGGCGGGCATCAGCTTAATCGAAGTCGATCGTCCCGGCAACAAGCTGCGCATCACCATTCGCACCTCGCGGCCGGGTATTATCATCGGCCGAAAGGGCGCCGAAATCGAGAAGCTCAAGAGCGATTTGGCGCGTAAGACCAAACGCGAGGTATTCATCGATATTCAGGAAGTGCATCGGCCGGAGCTCGATGCGCAGTTGGTATCGGAATCGATCGCTCTGCAGCTTGAAAAGCGCGTGGCGTTTCGCCGTGCCATGCGCAAAGCCGTTGATTCCGCGTTACGGTTCGGTTGTAAAGGTATCAAGGTCCGCGTGTCTGGCCGGCTGAATGGCGCCGAAATCGCACGCAGCGAGTGGTATCTGCAGGGCCAGCTTCCGTTGCACACGCTTCGCGCCGATATCGACTACGGTTTTAGCCAGGCGTACACCACCTACGGCGTTATTGGCATCAAGGTTTGGATATATAAGGGTGAAGTGATTGAGGGTTCAAGCCGGCGCAACTCATTGCGCAACGATGGCGAGCCCAGACGTCAGCCGCGCCGAAGAGACGATCGTGGTGGCCCTGAGCGTGGCGGATTTGGCGATCGCGGCGGCGAGCGTCGTCCTATCCAACAGCCTCAACCGGAGGTGAGCGGGCCGATCATGCAACAGCCTCCCGCCGATTTGCCGAAACCGGCTTCGTCACCGATCATTCCGCCGCTTGCGCCGGTCGCGCCATCCTGGAAACAGGAACAACGCCGCGAGCAGACTGAACCGGCAGCCTCCACACCAGAAA
>JBARMQ010000132.1:0-2244 GCA_049802535.1 Bryobacteraceae bacterium
GACCGGACGCTGACCGTTTACTTGCGGCATTGGGAGTGCCTCGTGTCAGCGTTGACTGATGACGAGCAGCCAGCCTTTGCCCGGCTCCACGGGGATCGGCTCGCCACCCTGAAAGCTGCGCGCTTCTTGAAATTTCTCGATAGCGGGTCCCTCGATGGTTGCCTTCGCCGGGTTGATGCCTAACGCTCTCCAGTCGATTTGTAGCTTCACCTGCGCAGGAGCCTTGGCCCAACTGGCTAACGACACCAGAGTCTGACCCTTGCCGCGATAAGTACTCGCCAGAATATCGCTTCGGCCAGTCTTTACCGGGTTATTCGGCACCCAGTAGCCGATCATCTCTGTATTTTCGATTTTGTATTGGTCCCAGAAACGCCAGATGGGACGAGGATCTCCCGCCCACGGCAAGCGGTTGGTCATGCCGTAGACCATTCCTCTCCAGGGATTGCCGCCGTCCTGTAGCATTTCGCCCATGAGCCCGTACGGAATGCCCGATATCTCCACCAACCAAAAGTCGGGTTGCGAGTTGTAATCGAAATATTCTCCGAACCAGAGGCGGTCGATGAACGGAAATTGCTCCAGGTAAAGGTTGGCGCTATTGGCATAACCGTCGCGAGGATTGAACTGATTGGCCGAATGTACGTCGATCAATGCACCCGGATTTCCGCGCAACAGAACCTTACGAACGCGCTTCATAGTGGTGCGGTCAAACGCGATGTCGTCGAGGTATAGCCCATCAATGCCAACATTCTCCACCAGCCAGCGCAGGCCTTCCACATAGAAATTGAGCCATCGTGAGGTCCCCGTAGTCACCAGCGCCGCGTCGTGAAGAGCAGGCACGTACCAGCCCGGGATGTAAGGACGATCAATGTGTTCTTGCAGCCAGGAAGGGCCCCCACCAGGGCCTCTGGCGATGACTTCGTCACCTAGGCTCAACAAAGCAAACAGCTCGGGAGCGTGATTAGTCAATTCACGCACAGTATCGTAGATCTTCACCTTCATGCCGCGCGCGTGTGCCTCATCGATGTAGGCCTTCATTTCTTTTGGCCTGAGGAACGGATAGTTTATGAACGGGTTAATTGGCGTGGCGTGATGAATGTTGACTACCGTTGCGCCTGTGGCAGCGATCTCGGATAACGGTTGGTAAGCGTGGTAGAAGCGCGTCCGCCACTGACTGCTGGTATCCAGCGTGTGGAACGGAGTCACTAAGAGCCGAAGGTTGTAGTGTTGAGTTTCGCCAGCCGCAAATCGGCGGGCGCCGCTGAAGCAGGTCACCAGATAGGTTCGCGCGTATTTCACCGCGAGCCGGCAGCCTCCTTTGCCGCCGTTGTCCCAAGACGCTGGCATGATTAGCGGCTTTGAAAGGTAGAAATTCGTGTTCAACGGCCGCGAATACCGATCGTCACGAAGGCTAAATTGTAAACCGGCGTTGACGTCGCCGATCCATGCCCCATCCTGGTTGTGCTCCACTTGCCACCTCCATTCGAAGTGGTCGGGGCGCGTTCCGCCACGCAAGCCCAGACCCATGGCATAGCGCGCGACGTCAGCGGCAAGCGGAATTTCCAAACGTATGTCTGCAACGTCGGTAGTCGCCCGTGCAGTCAGGTCAATCGCATAGTTCAGGCTGCCATCAAATTCGATTTCGCCGCGGAGGTGGGCGCTGAGCGGTCCCACCTGACTTGGAACTTCCCAGGCAACAGAGCCTTCTGACTTCTTCGTGAAGCGCAGGCGGCCCGGTGACCAAGGGAGGATATGATGTCGTGCATCTTCGATCACCATTCGTATCGGCGCCGACAGGACCTGGCGCGGAAGGGCCTTGTAACCAGTCATTTCGATGGCAAAGTGACTAGCGATTCGGTCGGGTAGCCCGGCATCGCCAAGCAATACGTCCCGTCCCAATACGCCAAGCGAACGGCCTTTGACTTGAACCGCGGTGTACGGCGGCACAATGCCATCGTCTTCGGCTAACGTGGAATCCAGCCAGCGGAGACGTGATAACCGTTGCGGATCGTCATCGCCCGCGTTGCGAATCAGCGCCGGACTGACGCTCAGCCGTATCTCGACAGGGGTCTGAGGCTGGCCATTAGCTGAGAGAATAATGGTGGTCGAATATTGACCAGAAACGGCATCCTTTGGAATCTGTACTCCACACCAGATAGCTTGAATTTTTCCTTGGGCGATATTCACGGTGCGGCTGAACGGATGGCCTTCCCAATCAACGCCGCCAAAATTGAAACAGCGAAACGC
>JBARMQ010000133.1:0-3284 GCA_049802535.1 Bryobacteraceae bacterium
CAGTCCGGTTATGCGCAGTATATGCGCCGCGAAAAGGGATTCCATTGCGCGATGTTTCCGATCGTTCAGGGAGCCATGTTCCCCGATCTGCGCACGGACTGCGCCGAGGCGCTGTGCGAACTCGATGCGCCCGGTTATGCCATCGGCGGCTTGTCCGTCGGCGAACCGCGCCAATTAAGTCAGGACATGGTTGCTGTAACCGCGCCACTGCTGCCCCGCGACCGGCCCCGCTACGTCATGGGCGTCGGAATGCCGGAGGAACTGCCGCACTACGTCGCCAAAGGCGTCGACATGATGGATTGTGTTTTGCCCTCCCGCAACGCCCGCAACGGCTACCTTTTCACATCGGTAGGCCGCGTTGTCATCAAGCAAGCTCAGTACCAGGAGGATGATAGCCCCGTCGATCCAAACTGCTCCTGCTATACGTGCAAGACCTTTACGCGAGCCTACTTACGGCACCTGTACCAGGCGGCCGAGATTCTATTTTCCACCCTCGCCACACTGCACAATATCCATTACTACCTTGACATTATGCGGCGGGTGCGGCAGTCTATACTGCTTGGGCAATTTCCGGAGTTATTGAGATCCATCCCATCGGCCGCGCTCGATTGAGCACCGTTGCGCCGTCCGTCCCCGAATCGGCTCGGGCTAAAATGCAATAGCCCATAAACTTAAATCATGCTGCTTTTCTTGTTGCAAGCCTCTACGCCCTCCTCGCTGCTGGGTAGTGTGCTCCCGATCGTCCTGATGGTGGCGATCTTCTATTTCCTGGTCTTCATGCCTATGCGGAAGCAGCAGAAGGCTCAGAAGGACATGATCAGCACACTCGAAAACGGCCAGACGGTGGTGACCAGCGGAGGCATCATCGGCACCATTGTCGCCGTGAACGATGATACGCTGATACTTCGCGTAAAGCCCGATAATCTGAAACTTCAAGTGTCGCGCAGCGCGGTGACCAGCTTGGTTAAGGCGGACGAAGCCGTTAAGAAGACCTAAGCTGAAGTCTAGGTAAATACAAGTAGTTGGTTAAATGAAACGGAACCTTAGATACAAATTCGCTTTTATCGTGGCGGTCATCCTCATCTGCATATATGGCATCATCGGATTGCCGCGCAGCGCCCAGCAATTGTCCGACAATTGGCATAAGAACATTCGGCTGGGTCTCGACCTGAGGGGCGGCACCTACCTGGTGGTGCAGGTACAGCAGCAGGACGCCTTCAATGCCAAGGCCGGCGTTGATTCACAGCGCTTACAAGAGGATGCCCACAAGGTGGGGCTTACCTTGGGAGGCGTTACCGTCGTCGATGCGAAAAGTCTCAATGACGCTAAGGATGTCGCCATCGCCGTAACAGGAGTGCCCCCCGCCCAGGCGGGTCAATTTCGAAGTGTCATCAACAACGACTTCTCAGATTGGCTCGCAAGTCCCACCGGCGCGAATGATTATCGGCTCACCTTAAAGCCTACCGAAGCTCTCAGCCTCTGGAGCCAGGTGCTTACCGAAAGCAAGAACACCATTGAGAGGAAGATCAACGCCCTCGGCCTTTCCGAAGCCACCGTTCAGCAACGGCGTGAAGATTCCTATTCACAATTGATGATTGAAATGCCGGGCGTCGACGATCCGGCTCGTGTCAGACAGATTTTGCAGACCGCGGCCGTTCTGGAACTGTACGATGTGAAGGCGGGTCCGTTTGCGAGCGCCCAGGAGGCCATGGCTCAAAGCAACGGCGTCCTGCCACCCGACACCAAGCTGGTTGGCAAACCCGCCGGCAGCCAAAACGCCCGCGGTGGCGGCATCTATGTGGTCAGCCGAAACCCCATCGTGCGAGGGCCTGATATTCGTGGCTCACGGCCCGAGCCCGGCACGATGCCTAACTCCTGGAATACCAGTTTCGTCTTGAGTCAGGAAGCAGCCTCGCGTTTCGGCACCTATACCGCCAGCCACATCGGTAGCCATCTAGCCATCGTCTTCGATGGGGTAGTGCTCGAAGCGCCGGTCATTAAGAGCCAAATCACGGATAACGGCGTAATCGAGGGGGAAGGCTCTCAACAGGAGGCTTCCGACCTCTCGTTAAACCTGCGTGCCGGTTCGCTCCCGGCCAGTGTGGTCTACCTGCATGAAAATACCGTCGGCGCGTCGCTTGGCGCCGACTCCATTCGTGAAGGCTTTATCGCTGGTATTGCGGGCGTCGTCGCGGTTGTTCTCGTGATGCTGATTTATTACAAAAAGAGCGGCATCAACGCGACGCTTGCGCTTGTCCTGAACGCCATTATTTTAATCGCCTGTCTCAGCTACTTCGATGCTGTCCTGACTCTGCCCGGCATCGCTGGCATCATCCTCACTATCGGTATGGCGGTCGATAGCAATGTTCTGATTTTTGAGCGCATCCGTGAGGAGGTGCGCGCCGGAAAAGCGCCGGTCCCCGCAGTGGACGCGGGTTTCAGTAAGGCAATCCTCACCATTATTGATACGCACGTTACCACTGTGGTTTCGTGCGCCATTCTCTTTCTCTTCGGCTCCGGGCCGGTCAAAGGGTTTGCAGTGACCCTTGTCATCGGCCTGATGGCCAACGTATTTACTGCGATTTTTGTGTCAAAAACAATTTTTGACTACGAACTAACGCGACCCACTCCGGTTGCCGCGTTAAGCATTTAGGCGGCGCTGGCGTGCGGATCGAAATTTCCTTCCGCATTTGCCATTTCACCGCCTGGCTGGGAACACTTTATTAAAAGCCGGTGTCTATCGTAAGTGAATGCCGGCCTCTGAAGCTCGATGGAAATCTTTAAGCAAACAAACTTCGACTTTTTGCGCTGGAAATGGCCTTTCATTGGCCTGTCGCTGGCGCTCACAGCCGCTGGCTTTTTCAGCCTGTGGCTAAAGGGCGGCCCTAAGTACGGTATTGATTTTAATGGCGGAACGCTGATGGATGTCAACTTCATCAAACGCCCAACGGCTGAGGAAATCCGCGCCGCTCTGCGTCAGAAGATCACTGGCGACATTGAGGTTCAGGAAGTCTCGAACGGTCAGGAAGTGCTGATCTCGACCGGTGTGGCCGATGAGCGTGCCCTCGGGACCGAGCGTTCCACCATCCTTTCTACTCTCAACACCAAGTTCAACCCGGGCATTGCGGGCAAGCTCGCCATCAACACGGCTGGGCAGACCGCTTTGGCCGATGCGCTGCGAGATCCGCTCACCAAAGCAACCATTTTCATGACCGACGATAAGCTGCAAGCGCTGGCTCAGTCGATCATCAACTATCGCGATACGCCGCCACACTCCGGTATAG
>JBARMQ010000134.1:0-12521 GCA_049802535.1 Bryobacteraceae bacterium
CCCCACGCCCCTAAGGATCGCCGTATCAAAGTCAGCATGAGCATGTTTACGTCTAAAGGCGCCAAAGCCTTTGAAATCGGCCCAATCGATGCGACGCAAATGGCTGCTACTCGCCCCGAAGCCGTCCCCGTTCAGGTGCAGATTCCACTCAAAAGCATGGCTCGTGGCCGCTACACGTGCCAGATCACCGTTGTCGATGAATTAGGACGAAAGTTCGCCTTTCGCCGGGCGCCTATCGTCGTCCTTTAGAGCTCCGGCCCAGTTCCCTGCCCTACGCCGAGCTCTTTCAGAAGCGCCTCCGTCCGATATACCTTCTCGAGCGCTTGCGTAATCCCTTGCGTCGATACATGCACGGCTCGTGCCTGATCTTCGATGTACAGGTATGTGTTCGGCAGGCTCTCTAAATTGCCATCGAACAGAACACCGACTAATTCACCGTTGCGGTCAACCGTTGGACTGCCCGCGTCACCGCCGCCGATATCGCAAGTGCTCACGAAGTCCAGCGGAATCACAGTATCTAGCACAGGCTTTGCATCAATCCACCTCTGAGGAAGCAAGTAGGGGCCTTGGTTGTTTCGTCGATAATACAGCCCGCTGAATGTCGCTGCATACGGCTGATTCACTCCCGCGCGATCCGTATAACTCTTCAACGTGCCGAACTCCACGCGCGGAGTGCCGTTGGCGTCCGGGTATTCCGCATCGCCGAACAAACGATAGCGATACTGGGCAATCTGCGCCGCGGCGGACAGCTCAATGCCTCCAATCACTTCTTCATGTTTCTTTCGGATGCGCTGAGCGGCCGGTTCGAGTAACTTCGCAAGATGGATCATTCCGTCATCCGAATCGCCGGCGCCATCCTGATTCATTGCCATTCGCCGCCGTTGCCCTCCGCCCGCTAGATGGCTCGAATGTACGAATGCCTCCGCGGCCGCCTGCGGAGTGCGTCCGGCGAAGATCGCTTTCACGGGAACGTCTTTGTCGCCCTTATCATGCAATGCCTTCAGCTCTTCCAGATATTCCGCCAGGAAAGTAATCTCGAGAGGCTCGCTAATATCAATTCGGCGATCGCCCGGCTGCCCTCTCACCAACTCGCGTGCAACGCGAAATAGCTCCGAACCCGGTGCCGGCGCGGCCTCAAGCTCCTGATACGCCTTCTCATTGGGCGTCCACGTCTTATAAGCGGCCGCAACTTGGTCCCATACCTTACCGGCCTCCGTTCCGAGTTTTGAATCGGCTTCGACCGCGCGCCGGATCTTTGCATCGAACGCCGTCTTTCTCAGCACCAATCGATCGTCGCGGAGACCAATCAATTTACCTGCTACTGACTTATAAGAATCAAGTAGAGCGATGCGTGGCGCATCGGCCATCCGGCGATTGTCTTCGCTCTTGGCCGCAAATTCGTTTAAGGCCGTAATGCGCTTGGCAAGCCGCGTCAGTTCTAAGGGCAGCTCGGTATCACGATAAAAAGTGAGCTGCGCCGCCGTCGTTTCCCGTACTGTTGTTCGCGGATTGCCGGAGGCGAATACCAGTTCGCCTTCCTTCACCCTCGCGTCGTTCCACTTTAAAAAGTGCGACGTGTCAGCCGGCTTCTCTGCCTCATAGGCGCGCAGGAATGCGACATCCAAGCCATATCGCAAATATGTGATGCTGTCGTGCTCACCCCCAAAAAATGCCAGTTGCTGTTCGGGCGCAAACACTAACCGAATATCGGCGTAGCGCTTATACCGGTACAAGTCATAACGGCTGCCGGAGAACAGATCGACCACTTCGCACGTCTCATCGGCATGCGTCCCGCATTCGCTCTCAAGCCTTTTGATCACCTCTTCGCGTTGTTGCGCAGACTTCCCGCTAACGCCCTTCTTAGGCATTGCGGGCATTCGCCCCGTAACGTCTTCGATACTCATTAAGACCTTTGCGTCTAGGTCGGGACAGCGCATCTCGTCTGCTCGAGACTTGGCATAGAAGCCATCGCGTAAATAGTCATGCGAGCCCGAGCTCAACTTTGAGAGGCACGGGGCGATGATGTGTTGATTGGTTACGATCAGCCCGCTCGATGAGACAAACGCTCCCGTCGCTCCACCAATTCGCACGGAGGCGAGCCGTAAGCCATCTAAGAATGCCGGCGTTACGTCCACACCGTATTTCTGTTTGACGGTATCGCGAGGAAAGCGGTCAAACAGCCACATGCCTTCATCCGCCATCGAAGATGACGCCAGCGAAAGCAGCAAACAGACCGCACTCAATCGCATTTAAGTCCATTTTAGTTCTCCTCGATAGAGCACAATAAGTGAAATTTAGGCCACCGCGATATAGTTCCCATCGGGAGAGATTGACGCCCATGAATCGTCGTGAGTTTCTGCAGGCATCCGCGGGTGCAAGCCTATTGACAGCTACGACCGCCGGCCTTTCTGCGCCGCCACAGCCCGGATGGTATGACCGTCCCATGCGTTGGGCCCAGATCGCTTTTGTCGAAGACGATCCCGGCAATTATGATCCGAACTTCTGGCTTGACTACCTGCGCCGGATCCATGCCGATGGTGCTTGCCTCAGCGCCGGCGGGTGCGTTGCCTTCTATCCCACCAAGATTCCGCTGCAGTATCGAAGCAAGTGGCTCGGCGACAGGGATCCGTTTGGAGATATGGTCAAAGGCTGTCGCGCGCTGGGAATGAATGTCATTGCTCGCACCGATCCGCACGCCGTACACCAGGACGTCTATGATGCGCATCGCGATTGGATCATGGTGGATGCCAGCGGCAATCAAGTTCGTCACTGGTCCGACAAAGATTTTTGGGTCACGTGCCCGCTCGGTCCGTACAACTTCGACTTCATGACCAAAGTCACTGAAGAGATCGTGGCGATGTACCACGTCGATGGCGTCTTTTCGAATCGCTGGGCTGGCAGTGGCGTTTGTTACTGCGAGCACTGCCAGGAAAACTTCAAAGCCTTTTCGGGGCTCGCTCTACCGCGAACGAGGGATCCTCAAGATCCGCCGCGCAAACAGTACATCGTGTGGCGGCAGAAGCGCCTTTTCGAACTATGGAATCGGTGGGACCAGGCGATCAAAGCCATTAATCCGGATGCCAGTTACATTGCGAATGCCGGCGGCGGTGCTTTGAGCGAATTGGATATGAAGACGATCGGTGAGATCGCTCCGACTTTGTTCGCAGACCGTCAAGGGCGCCATGGGCTTGCGCCGCCGTGGACCAACGGCAAAAACGGCAAGGAGTACCGCGCCGCTTTGGGCCGCAAGCCGATCGCCGGCATCTTCAGTGTCGGCATCGAAGATGAGAATCGCTGGAAGGACTCGGTTCAAAATGGCGATGAACTCCGCCTCTGGGTTGTTGATGGCATCGCGAACGGGCTGCGGCCATGGTTTGTGAAGTTCAATGCCAAACCGATTGATCGCCGTTGGCTGCCTGTCGTTGAGGAACTCTATAGCTGGCACTATCAGAACGAGCGCTACCTGCGTAACGAAGCACCGCTAGCGAGAGTGGCGATGGTCTACTCGCAGCAGACGGCTGCGTTCTACGGAGGCGAGCAGGCTCACGCCAAAGTCGAGGATCCTGCTCTTGGCTTTTATGAGGCGCTGGTGGAGGCGCGCATCCCGTTCGAGATGGTCCATGACGGCCTTCTCGACGCTCAACATGTGGCTCCCTTCCGCACATTGATTCTGCCAAACATCGCCGCGCTTTCAAACGAACAGTGCCGCCAGCTTAGCGGTTTTGTCAATGATGGCGGCAGCGTGATCGCGACCTACGAAACATCCCTCTATGACGAGTGGGGCGTGCGGCGGAGCGACTTTGGCTTGGCGGATCTGTTCGGCGTCTCGTATGGCGGCCGCCTCGAAGGCCCCATGAAGAATTCATATCTCACCCTCCACAAAGATCCCGCCACCGGGCAGTTCCATCCTCTATTAAGCGGTTTCGAAGACGCCGGACGGATTATCAATGGCGTCAACCGCGTGATCGTTCAAGGCGACCTAAACAGTTCGTACTCGCCCCTCACTGTTGTTCCTTCATACCCGGATCTGCCCATGGAGGAGGTTTATCCCCGGCCCATCAAACAACGGGAAGCGGGCGTCATCCTGCGCCAGGTTGGCAGAGGCCGGGTGGTCTACTTTCCCTGGGATATCGATCGTACCTTCTGGAATGTCCTTGATGTCGATCATGGAAAGCTAATCCGGAACGCTGTTTTGTGGGCCACAAACGAACCTGCCGCCGTGTCGGTAACAGGCCCCGGCATGATCGACTTGACTGTTTGGATCCAGCGCCAATCGATGACCGTCCACATGGTAAATCTCACCAATCCAATGATGATGAAGGGTCCGGTGCGCGAGATCGTTCCGATGCCCGGCCAACGAGTGAGCGTACGTGTTCCCGCCGGTAAGCGCGTCGCAACGGCACGGTTGTTGGTCGCGAAACGCGAAGTGCCCTATCGAGAATCGAACGGCCTCCTCCAATTTGAGGTGCCGTCGATAGGCCTCCACGAAGTCATTGCAATCGATTTTGCCGCATAAACACCCTTGAAGGATAATTGGTCCATGCAGACCGTACTTCAGGACCTCCGGTTTGAGATCAGGCAACTGGCGGCCAAGCCGGGGTTCACCATCATCGCAATTCTGACCCTCGCTTTAGGCGCTGGCGCGAACGCGCTGATGTTTACGGTCATTGATGCTGTGCTCCTACGGCCTTTACCCTATGCGCAGCCGAGTCAACTGGTGGCGGTGCAATCGCACCTGACTGATGGCGCGGGCACGTCTACTTCTTTACCTAACTTTCTCGACCTGAAGGCGCAGAACCAATCCTTTTCGGCAATCGCCGCTTACGACCGCATGAGTGCGTCAATTCGACTCCCGAATGGAGAGCCTGTTCATAGCTCAGGCGTGCAAGCGAGCGCCAATTTATTCGGCCTTCTCGGCGTCGCGCCTGCGATAGGACAACCATTTGGCGCCGGCGACGATGAACCCGGCAAACCCTGCAGAGTAGTATTGAGCAACAACTTTTGGCACGAGCATTTCTCGGCCGATCCCGGTGCAATCGGACAAAACATTGCGGTCGATGGCAGGTCGTGCAGTATTTCGGGCGTGATGCCGGAAGGCTTTGAGTTTCCTTCGCGCGATGTTGGATTCTGGGTTGCCCTTCAACCGACTCCGGATATGGAGACCCGTGGTGCGGACTTCCTGACGGTCATCGCACGGATGAAGCCAGGGACGGCGCTTCCACGTGCGCGTAGCGAGATGAAGATACTGGCGAACAACCTTGCAAACGCTCATCCCGACGATAACAAGGGCTACAGCATTTCTCTCCAGTCGTATCGGGACGCGGTCGTTGGCGATGCGCAACCGGCGCTTCTTGCGCTGCTCGGCGCGGTCGCGTTGCTGCTCTTGATTACTTGTGCGAACATCGCCAATCTGCAATTGGCGCGCGCTCTGGGGCGTCGACGCGAGATGGCAATCCGTTCCGCACTCGGCGCTGGACGAATGCGAGTAGCCCGGCAGCTTCTGACCGAAAACCTGATCTTGGCTTTCGCGGGAACAGGAGTCGGGCTGGGTGTTGCCGCAGGCGCCCTCGGGCTCTTAAAGCAACTGGCGGTTCATGCGATTCCGCGGGTGGAAGAGATCTCGCTGCGGCCAGAAGTTTGTATTGCGATGCTATTCCTCGCCGGGCTTTCCGCCATACTGTTCGGCCTGCTGCCAGTTCTGCAACTAGCGCGGCAAGACATCGAGCGGGATTTGCGGGAGAGCGCGATCGCGACAACCGGCGGCCGAAGCCAGCAGAAGTTTCGTGACATTCTGGTCGTGGCGCAATTGAGTCTCGCCATCGTTTTAGTCGCCGTCTCCGGCTTGCTGCTTCGAACGCTATATCAATTGCTCAACACCGACCGCGGCTTCGCGACCGAGCATGTGCTCACCATGCAAACGGCTCTTTCGGGAATGGAGCCGGCCAACGCCAACTTAGCGACTACGATATACGGTCCTGAATTGCAGCAGATTGCCCAAATACCAGGAGTCAAGGCATCGGGGTTTATTACTTTCCTGCCGCTGAGCAATGGGCATGCGAGCCTCACATTCACGATCAAAGGCAGACCCAATCCGGATCCGAACAGCGGACCCAGGGCGGCGCTAAACGCCGCAAGTGAGGACTTCTTCCGCACCTTACAGATTGCGCTCCTGCGGGGCCGATACTTTGCGCCTTCCGACGATCTGAAACACCCGGCGGTGGCCATCGTCAACGATGTCTTGGCGCGGAAGTATTTCGGCCAGGAGGATCCAATCGGAAGGCAAATCTCTTTCCAGGATCCCGACTCGGACAAGCATCCGGTCACGATCGTCGGCGTCGTGCGAGGCAGCCGCCAACTTGGGCTCGCAAACGCATCCGAAGCGGAGATCTACCTCGACTTTCGACAAGTTCAGCCGCACACCATTTGGTCGCAGTTCCTCTTGAAGCAGATCATGACGTATGTCGTTCGCGGAACCGGAGAACCTGCTGCCTTGAGCAATTCGGTTCAGCAGGCGATCCATCGGATTGATGCCTCGCAGACCATTTTCCATGTCGCTACGATGCAAGAGATTGTCTCGGCGTCCGTTCAAAGCCGCAGACTGGGAGCAATACTACTCAGCGTGTTCGCTGGATTGGCTCTGATCGTTGCGGCAGCTGGTCTTTACGGCGTTCTGTCGTACATGATCACGCAGAGAAGCCGCGACATCGCGGTGCGCATGGCCCTCGGCGCGAGTCAAGGCGAAGTGGTGGGAATGATTGTCTGGCGGGCACTAAAGCTATTCGCCGTCGGCCTGATCGCTGGAGTTGCCGGCGTGATTTGGGCCGGCCATTTGCTATCGGCAATGATGGCTGGCGTGAGGCCGTGGGATCCGGCGGCGCTTGGGATCACAGCGACAGTTTTGTTGGCGGTCACACTCTTCGCGTCCTGGTTTCCGGCACGCCGAGCAGCTTCGATCGATCCAAACCGTGCTCTGCGTTCGGAATAATCGGTAACGGCATCCTCGATTTACCAGTCTCACCGAGGAACCTTCATGGACCGCGACCCGCCAGACACGCATCTCGGCGTAGGACAGAAACGCGAGCTCCTTGCCAGCGTAATTACGCGGTTAACTGAATTCGTCTTCGTGTTGCTGGATGTTGACGGTCGTTTCATCAGTTGGCATCCCGGAGTAAAGACGACCTTCGGATACTCGGAGGAAGAATTTCTTGGCCGCCATCTCAAAATTCTTTACGTCCCTGAGGAGCAAGTCAACGGCGCGGTCAACAAGGAGTTAGACGTCGCTGCGAAGGAAGGCCGCGCTTCCGATACGCGTTGGCTCGCGAAGAAGAATGGCGAGCGGGTCTACGTCGATGGTCTCACCATTTCGCTGCACGACGCCGACGGTCAGTTGATCGGCTTCGGCAAAGTGATACATGACGTCACTCGGCGGCGGAAAGCGGAGGAGGGTCTCAGCCGGTTGGCCCGGGCGCTCGATCAATCGACTGTTATTCTGCGCCACTGGGATGGCACGATCGATCACTGGACTGACGGGTGCGAACGTTTATACGGATGGTCCAAAGAAGAAGTCTTAGGCAAGCCGATACAGGGTCTGCTTCAGACTCGATTTGAAAAGTCCCGCGATTCCATTCACGAACAACTGCTGGCAAAGGGCGAATGGAAAGGCAAAGTGAGCCAGACCGGACGTGATGGAACCGTGTTGCAAGTCATGATGAGTTGGGTTCTGTTGCCGGGGCAATCGCCCGATCTTTCCGCTGTGATCGAGACTCACACCGACGTCACTTACCTGATGGAAATGCGGCAGGCTGTTGAGGATGCTAATAAGCGTCTGGAGAATCTGGCGACCGAATTGGAGCGTTCGAACCGTGAATTAGAAGAGTTCGCCCGCATCACGTCACACGATTTGTCGGCGCCTATTATCAGCACACGATGGCTGCTCGACCTGACGATTTCCAGGTACAAAGATCGACTGAAAGATGCCGGGCTTGAGTCCTTACAGCAAGCATCGGCGAACCTTGAACGAATGTTGGATCTGATTGAGGCCGTGCTCAAGCATTCGCGAGTGGGCCGAAATGCGATTCGATCGGCTGCTCCTGTTTCAAGCGAAGCGGCCCTACAGTCAGCGTTGGCAAACCTCAGCGTTGAGATTCAGCGATGCGGCGCGGAGATCACACACGCTCCGCTTCCGGATGTGCACGTGAGCGCCGAACCGCTCAGCCAACTGTTCCAAAATCTAGTCTCGAATGCCATCAAATATAGCCGCCCGGAGGTAACTCCGAAGTTGCACATTGAGGTAACTGGCGGACCGGAGGCATGGCGCTTTAGCTTCCGCGACAACGGCATTGGCATTGGGCCCCAATATCATGAGCGCATCTTTCAGCCAATGCAGAGGCTGCATGGACACGATGTTCCGGGCAGTGGCATCGGCTTAGCGACCTGCAAGAAGATTGTCGAACGGGCCGGCGGAAGCATCTCAGTTGAATCAACTGAAGGCCAAGGCGCAACGTTCCTGGTTACTCTTCCCTGAGGGGCTATTGCGGAGAGTCCTGCACCGGCGGCAAGAGCTTAACCGGAACTTGGATCATTTTGTTATTGCGGAAGATGCTCAGCGTAACAGTATCGCCCACGCGCTTGTGAGCCATGATGCGGATGAGCGAGTCTTCGCGGTCGATGGGCTGGCCGTCGATGCCAAGGATGAAATCGCCGCCGACGCCAACTTCCATGTTGCCAATAATGACAGCATCGTTTGCGCCGCGAATGCCGGCGGCTGCGGCCGACGATCCGCGGCCGACGGCTTGCACTAAGAGGCCACCGCGATCGGGCAATCTTAATGCGTCCGCCAAGTCGCCCGCGATGAAGGTGGTATTGACGCCAAGCTTGGGGCGCTCCGTAATGCGTCCAGCGGAGTAGTCGCTGAGAAGGGCCTTGGCTCGGTTGATGGGGAGCGCGAAGCCGATGCCGAGATTGGTGCGCCCGACAATGGCGGTATTGATTCCAATCACATCGCCCGCGGAATTGAGCAAGGGGCCGCCGCTATTGCCACCGTTGATGGCGGCATCGGTCTGGATCATGCCTTCGAGCTGCTGATTGTCTTCGCTCTGAATCTTGCGGCCAATGGAACTAACAACACCGACGGTCAAGGTGCCTTCCAGTCCAAAAGGGTCGCCGATCGCGAGCACTTTCTGACCGACCTGCAGACGATCGGAATCGCCCAAGTGTAGAAAAGTCTGCTTCTTCTTAGGCGTGATCTTGATAAGAGCGAGATCGTCGGAACGATCGGTGTCAAGAGCGCGGGCGGTGTATTGCGTCTGATCGGCCAAGGTCACTTGAATGCGGCTGCTGCCGGAGATGACGTGGAAGTTCGTCATGATATAGCCGTCATCGTTAATCAAGAAGCCAGACCCAAGACTGCTGGATTGATACTCCTGATAGAACACGTCACGGCGAACAGTAGTGCTGGTAATGTAGACTGTTGCGAGTCGCGCAGTCTTATAAATATCGATGTTGTTGAGTTCGTCACTACTCAGCCCCGCGCCATGAACGGCAGCGGGTTCCGACCAGAGCAAGCCGGTATGAAATAAAGGACCGGTAAGGGCTCGAACGTTCCAGTTGGCGCGCGAGGTGGCCCATAGCAGAGCGCAGATAAAGATAATGGAGAACAGTAGCGTTCGAACTTTCATGAGGTTGTCCTGGCGGCGATCTCTTTTAGCTCCAGGAAGGCTGCGCCGATCTGTTGAAGGGTGTTCGACTTCTCGCCATTTGTGTCGATGATGTAATGCGCATGCTTCTTTTTCTCTTCAAACGGAAGTTGACGACTCAAACGGTTCAACACTTCTTCCCGGCTGAGTCCGTCTCGCCTCATTCCGCGCGCGATCTGAGTCTCCAAGGCACAATCGGTCAAGATTAGACGGTCAAAACGGGCATAACGTCCCGTCTCTATGAGAATAGCGGCTTCATAGACGGAAATACCGTTAGGGTCTTCAGCGGCAAATTCACTTTCAAGCCGTTCTTCGAGGCGGAAAACGGCGGGGTGGACGAATTCCGATAACTGCTTCAATCGATCGGGAAAGCCGAACACGAGTTCGCCTAGGCGCCTGCGGTTGATGGTACCGTCGTCTTCGAGGATCGACGGGCCGAATGCCGATAGCGTTGGGGCATACGCTTCACCGTCAGGCTGCAAAACCAGATGGCCCAGCCGATCGGCATAAAGAACGCGACAGCCAAGACGTTCCAGCTCCGAAGCCACCAAGCTTTTGCCGGTTGCATATCCGCCTGTCAACCCGACCTTCAACATTGAAGATGCTGCCGCGCTAACTGGACTGTGTTGAACATCAGCATGGCGACGGTAAGCGGGCCAACTCCGCCCGGAACAGGCGTGTAAGCGCTCGCGAGTTCCTGCATGGCACGTGGTTCTACATCACCGACCAACGACGAACCGTTCTTGACGAAGCCGGCCATACGAGCCGCATCATGCCCGAACAGGCGCTGGACCTCGGTTGCATCGGTGAGACGGGTGATGCCCACATCCACGACTACGGCGCCGGGCTTGATGTACTCGGCGGTAATCGCGGCGGGACGTCCCATGGCGGCCACCAGGATATCGGCCCGGCGGCATTCTTCTGCTAAGTTCTGTGTTCGCGAATGACAGACGGTGATGGTGGCGCTTTCGTTCAGGAGCAACAGAGCCATTGGCTTGCCTACGTGCTCGCTGCGGCCGACGACGACGGCGCGTTGTCCAGAAATCTGAATTTGGTAGCGGCGAAGAAGCTCCATGACGCCAGCGGGTGTACAGGAGCGGGGGGCGGGACGGTTCGCCACCAAGTTGCCCACGTTATAAGGATGAAAGCCGTCGGCGTCTTTACCAGGCGCTATGGCGAGGAAGACTCGTGACGTGTCGACCTGCTTCGGTAACGGGGCTTGTACCAGGATGCCGTCCACATTGGGATCGTTGTTGAAGCCCTGAACGATTTCGAGCAACTCTTCTGTCGTGATGTCCGAAGACGGCGTCGATTGAAAGCTGCGAATGCCGAGATCCTCACATGCTTTCATTTTTCCGCGAACATAAATGTGCGATGCCGGATCGTTGCCGACGAGAACTACGGCGAGGCCGGGCGCACGTTTTTCTGAGCGCAGCGCTTCGACCTGGGGCGCTAATTCGCGGAGGATTTCCTGACTAATTTTTCGACCGTCGAGGACCATGGCGCCCATATGCAACCGTGAGGATAACAGAGGAGTCGCGTTCAGGCAGAGGCCGCGGGGCACTTAAAACCGACGTACTGCACTTCTTCCTGCAACTCAAACCCAAACCTATCCGCTACGCGCTGTTTGAGTTCCGAGATGACGGAGACCAGTTCGGCCGCTGTTCCCTGCCCCTCATTATAAATTAGATTTGCGTGATACTGGGCAACCGTGATGCCTCCGCGGCGCAGACCCTTTGCGCCAGTCCGTTCCAGGAACCAAGCAGACGGGACCTTTCCTTCGCGCACAAGGTTGGTTGGTAGTTCCGATTGCACGGCGACGGGGAGATCGGCGAAGAAGAGATTCTTGAATATGCTTCCAGCGCATTTCATGGTGGGCGGATACTTGGCATCCCGAGTCTCGCGAATCGACTGCTCGCGGGCGGCTAGTTCCGCGGTATCACCCGGTGAGAAGCGCAAGTCCGCACGAAGGATGATCCAGTTCTTATTGGCTTTAAAGATGCTCTCGCGATAACGGAATTGGCACTCAGCATTGCTGAAGGAAGATGGGCGGCTACCGCCAGTGAAGTACACCCGTTCGACACGCTCCTGAATGGATTGGCCATAAGCGCCGGCGTTGCCATAGATCGCCGCGCCAAGATAGCCGGGGATGCGGGTCATACTCTCCATACCCCTGAGGCTGAGAGCAATGCTGCGATCGACGACATCTTGCAGTACTGCTCCGGCCTCAACAGAAAGTAAGCTGTCCCGGTGCTCTATTCGAGTGCCAGTAAAACGAAGCACTACACCATCGAAGCCTTCGTCAGAAACGATCAGATTGGTGCCGCCGCCGATGACGACGTGGGGCAGCCCGGCGGAAATTACCAAACGAAGTGCGCCTGTGAAAGCTTCAGCGTTACCGGTGTCGCATAACAGCCGCGCTGGACCACCGATACCGAAGCGGGTGTAGTCAGCTAGGGGTGCTTGTGGAATCAAGATCAGATCAGGAATAGCGGCGAGCGCATGCAGGTTCGCCGGAAGAGCTGTCATCGATTCCGATTATAGGTTGGCGTTCGCTTAACAGTGGTGTCCGCTTAACTATGGCAGGCTAGTTATGCAGAGTTGTTCACATGTTACGTGATGGCGAGCCGGCGCCTGATTTCACTCTTACTTCACAGTCGGGAGACAGTGTTCGCCTCTCGAGTTTTAAAGGCAAGCAGGATGTTGTGCTCTTCTTTTATCCACGAGACTTTTCTCCCGGCTGCACAAAGGAGGTTTGTTATTTTCGCGATAGCTATGAAGCGTTCGCCAAGATGGGGGCGCAAGTGATCGGGATCAGCACTGACG
>JBARMQ010000135.1:0-2053 GCA_049802535.1 Bryobacteraceae bacterium
CGATGGATCAGGGAAGCTCTGCGCCATTTGGAGAGCGGTGACTCCCGCCCTATCGATGCGGCGCGCATCCGCACCTTTCGAGAGCAACAATTCAGTCACTTCCGCGTCGGCCATTCCCGCGGCACCCATAAGGGCGTCGTCCCCGAATCCATCCGTCGCGTGCAGATCGGCGCCGTGCTCCAGCAAGTACCTCACGCTCTCGGTGTTGCCGAGCACTGAGGCAGCAGAACCTGGTGGTGTACGGTCTGGGCGGAATGGGCATAGCGGTATTGATCACGGCGGCGTTCGGCACGATGGGATCGACCGCGGCGGGAATGCTGGGGTTGGGCCTGTCCGCGTCCGCGATTTTCATCACAGCGACGACGCTGATCCAGCACGAGACACCGCACGCACTATTGGGACGAGTAATGAGCTGCCTGATGTCGCTGGTGGCGGGGTCGCAGGTGATCTCGATGTTCGTGGCTGGTCCGGTGGCGGAAAAGATTGGGATTCCGAACCTCTATTATGGAAGCGCTGCGATGCTGGTCGGAATTGGTGTCGTGGGGTACTTCAAGCTGCCGAAGGCCGAGAAGGCTGAGGTTGAGAAGACGGAATTGGCGAAGACGGTCTAGGCGACCGCGGGCGCACCGACGAGCAAGGCCAACATTTAGTTCCGTTTGCTTCGGAGGCGAGCGGGCGATGGAAGCCGCTCCGGACGTTTCTCTAGCGCCAGTGCGGCGGTAATTCGCTGATGTCGACTATCAGTGATGAAGCTATGTTTCCGCTTCGAAGCGATGCTGCCCACCTCTCGACCGACCGTGCTTTCTTGCGGCGCAGTTTGCGCAGCACGCTAGCGTAATTGGAGACAACCGGCAGCAGTTCGGCGTTGTCGAGGCGCGTCTGGCTGCGGCCCAGCGAGACCGCTTCCGCCAAGTCTGATTCTGCCTCCCGCCATCGACCCATACGAGTCCAGGCAATAGCACGAACGTTCAGGACTTTCATGCGGTACAGCGGGGGTACACTAGTCACGGCGTTTAGACTTGTTAGTGCGTCATCTGCCGTCTTTCGGGCGTCAGCATACCGATGATCCTGAAGATATAGACTGGCCAATTGGCCGCGGATCGCCACACCGTCAGCGCTGGCTTCCCGCCCTGCGCCGGTCAACTCGACGAGCACGGCGCGGTAATGCGACCCCGCTTCCTCCAATTTGCCTTCGCGTTGCAGAACGGCGCCGGCCATTTGATCAAGCAATACGCGGTCCTCCGTCGTCAGCGCCCGTATCATCCGCATTTTCTGCAGTAGCCGTCGGCTCTTCGTGACAAGCCCAGTTCAAGATTGACTGTCACCAACACATGAAGCGGTCGCAAGTAGGTTGGATCGTCAACAGAAAGGCTCTTTTGAAAGTAGGCGATGGCCTGTTCGGCGAATAGTTGAGCCTCGTTTAGTCTGCCCGATGTCAGAAATAGGGCCGCAACGTTGTTGGAGAGCAGACCGGCGCAACGCGGTTGCAAACCAATTCCGCCGTTTCCTATCGCGATCGAAAGGATGCGGCTTGCCTCGTCCGCCGCGCCGTGAGCGGCCGCTTCCTCTATTCTTGAGTTCGCCAGCGCGCAGTTACTGCTGGGCGTTTCAGTGGATTCAGATCCACAAGTTGTCCGAGCAAGGAGTATAAGCCCCCCTACCAGCTAAATAGCAAAAGACTTATAGTTCACGCTCACCTCCTAGTCGTCGCCGATCGGGTTGGCGTCGAAGAAACAGCGGTTGTGCTGGCGAGATCAGGACGTCGGTCCGCGGCCGGCTTCTCAGTGGCTTCTATAAGAGCAATGGCTGCCCAAGCCGTTCCAGCACTGGAAATCCATTGATCATGATTGAACGGAAATCCACTCTGAAAGTAAGGCTGGAATTTCGCCGCCCGGCTGCGCACGTACCACGAGCCATCGGGAAATTGAGTGCGCAGAAGAAAGGCGACACCCTTTCGAAAGGCCGGCTCGGAGGGGACGAGCAATGCTGTCGCATAGAGGCTGTGAAGGACAAAGCCTGTGGCGTAAGCATCAGACGCAAGATACCGAGTTTG